>NZ_CM002917.1:0-300000 GCF_000154705.2 Hoeflea phototrophica DFL-43
AGCTCTCACAGCAGCCAAACCCGTTTGATTGCTGAAGGATCATTCTGATCTCAAGCCGGCCAAAATTCGCTTTGGCAAGCTTATCCCCAAAAGTCCGAAGCCATCGCCAGATTCCTTCCCCGAAACCACTATTGTGGAAAAACCCTCACCCTGTCCCTTGCTTTCGCAGCCGCTGACCCCTTACCTCGTGCCTGTCCCCTCTTATCAACAGACCGCGGAGATATCTGTGGAGCAGGTTAAAAACTATTTCCATCTGCATCTGATCTCCGATTCGACAGGCGAAACCCTGATGGCCGCTGGCCGCGCTGCTGCAGCACAATTTCAGGGCGCGCAGGCACTTGAGCACGTCTATCCGTTGATCAGAACGCGCAAGCAGCTCTTTGCGGTTCTCGACGCCATCGATGGAGCGCCTGGAATTGTGCTCTATACGATTGTGGATTCAGAACTTGCCGCCATCATTGAACTCAAATGCCGCGACATGGGCCTTCCCAGTGTCTCGGTGCTCGAACCGGTCATCAATGTCTTTCAATCCTATCTCGGTGCCCCGTCTCGCCGCCGGGTCGGTGCCCAGCATGCGATGGGCGAGGATTACTTCAAACGCATCGATGCGCTCAATTTCACCCTTGATCACGACGACGGGCAATTACCTGCGGACTTTGATGAAGCCGATCTTGTGATCATCGGTATCAGCCGGACGTCCAAGACCCCAACCTCGATCTATCTTGCAAATCGTGGAATCAAGACCGCAAACATCCCTATCGTTCATGGGGTACCCTTGCCCGAAGGGTTGATCACCGCGAAGAAGCCACTGGTCGTTGGCCTGATCGCGTCGGTTGACCGGATAGCACAGGTCCGGCAGAACCGTGTTCTCGGGTCAACCGCTGGCTATCAGGGTGAGCACTATACCGACCGGTCATTGATCAGCGAGGAGCTCAAATATGCCCGTTCGCTGTGTGAACGGCACAACTGGCCCGCGATCGATGTGACCCGCCGCTCGATCGAGGAGACTGCCGCCGCGATTCTTGCCTTGCGGCCAAAGTGGCGCTAACTCAACCCAGCCTCGGTCCGCTATTGGGAGCCTTCATGTCGACCAAGCTTGTTCTTGCCTCCGCAAGCCCATTCAGAAAAGCGCTCCTGCAAAATGCCGGGCTCAGCTTTGTCGCGGAAGCCGCCGACATCGATGAACGCGCCATCGAGGATACGCTTGGCGCGATGGACCCGGAAGATGTTGCGATCATCCTCGCCGAGGCGAAGGCCCAGGATGTCTCAGCCCGGCATCCGGGCTGCGTTGTCATCGGATCGGACCAGACGCTGGCGCTTGAAGGTGAAGTCTTTCACAAGCCGAAAGACATGGAAGATGCCAGACGCCGGCTGCTCAAGCTCTCAGGCAGGACGCATCAGCTCAACAGCGCGGTGGTGCTTGCACGCGATGGTGAAACGCTTTGGCGCCACGTGTCCGTTGCCCGCATGACCATGCGCCAGCTCGACCCGGGATTCATTGGCCGCCACCTTGCCAGTGCCGGAGACAGAATCCTGTCTTCAGTGGGTGCCTATCAATATGAAGGCGAGGGCATCCAGCTGTTCGAGCGGATAGAAGGTGCTTACTTCACCATCATCGGCCTGCCGATGTTGCCTCTGCTCGCCGAACTGCGCAGTCTGGAGGTGATCGATGGCTGATCAAAATCCGCTACATCCCCGTGCCTTCGTGATTGGCGATCCGATCAGCCATTCCCGCTCGCCATTGATCCACCGGCATTGGCTCGAAACGGCGGGAATCAAAGGCTCGTATGATCCGGTCCATATCCGCGAATCAGACCTCAAGCGCTTTGTCGCTGCGCTCAAGGATGGGACATCGAGCTATGCCGGCGGAAATGTAACCCTTCCGCACAAACAGGCGATCGCCGACCTCGTCGACAACATTGACGAAACCGCAAAGCAAATCGGCGCGGTCAACACAGTGTGGCTCGAAGCTGGCCGCCTCTGCGCCACCAACACGGATTCACATGGATTTTCGGCAAACCTCGATGAGCTGGAACCTGGCTGGGATCGCGGCAAGACCGCTGTGGTGTTCGGCGCTGGAGGCGCCAGTCGCGCCATCCTCCATGCGCTCAAGGCGCGGGGTTTTACCTCGATCCGGATCGTCAACCGCACCCTCGCTCGTGCACAGGAATTGTCCGACCGCTTTGGTGGTGGTGTTTCCGCCCACAGCATTGATGAGCTGGATGATGTGAGCTCCGGTGCGAACCTGTTTGTCAACACAACCTCGCTTGGAATGGGTGGCACACCGGTACCCGACATCGACTTCTCCAGATTGGCCACCGGCGCCTTGGTCACGGACATTGTTTATGTTCCGTTGGTCACCCCCATCATGGCAATGGCTGCGAGCCAGGGTCTCGCAACGGTCGATGGACTTGGAATGTTGCTGCATCAGGCCGCTCCCGGTTTTGAGAAATGGTTTGGCAGGACGCCGGCCGTGACCAAATCCCTGCGCGATCTGGTCATCGCCGATATTGAGGCCCACTGATGATTGTCATTGGTCTCACAGGATCCATCGGCATGGGAAAGTCCACCACTGCCGAGATGTTCAAGGCGGCCGGTGTTCCGGTGATCAGCGCCGACGAGATTGTTCACGAACTCTACCGCGGTGACGCAGTCAAGTTGGTAGAAGCGGCTTTTCCGGGCTCCACCTCAGCCGGTATCGTTGATCGTCAGGCACTGTTGGAAATCCTTCTGCGCGATCCGGCCGGCTTCAAACGGCTCGAAGCCATCATCCATCCGCTGGTGCGTGAACGCGAGCATGCTTTTCTTAATCAAGCCCGGATTGACGGCCATGCAATGGCGCTGCTCGACATCCCGCTGCTTTATGAAACCGGCGGGGAAAAGCGGGTTGATACCGTTGTCGTGGTAAGCTGTGATCCGGATATCCAGCGCCAGCGTGTTCTGGCCCGGCCGGGGATGACTGAGGACAAATTCGACTCTATTGTTGCCAGGCAGTTGCCCGATGCTGAAAAGCGCGCTCGCGCCGATTTCGTGATCGACACGGGAAAGGGCCTTGAGCCAGCGCGCTGGCAAGTTGCCGACATCATCAGCCAGCTTGGCGAAAACCATCAGGACTAGGAAAACGCCATGCGCGAAATCGTTTTCGACACTGAAACAACGGGCCTCGACAACAAGGTTGACCGGATTATCGAGATTGGCTGCGTTGAGCTTGAAAACCAGTTCCCGACTGGTCGGTCCCTGCACCTGTTCATCAATCCCGATGGCCGGGCTGTTCATCCCGATGCGCTGGCAGTGCACGGCATCACCGATCAGTTCTTGGCTGACAAGCCGGTGTTTGCCGACCTTGCCGATGAAATAGCCGCTTTTTTCGATGGCGCCCATTACGTCGCGCACAACGCCAATTTTGACATGGGGTTTTTGAACGCCGAATTTGATCGTATCGGGTTGCCACCTGTCGATCCAGGACTGGTCATTGACACCTTGGCACTTGCCCGCCGGCGGCATCCGATGGGCCCCAATTCGCTGGATGCTTTGTGCCGCCGTTATGGCATCGACAACGCCCACCGCACCAAACATGGCGCGCTGCTTGATGCCGAACTGCTGACGGACGTCTATATCGAGATGCGCGGCGGCCGGCAGGCGGCACTGGGTCTGTCTTCGGCAGAAGCCGGTAACAAGACGGAAGAATCGGAGAGTGTTGTCATCGAAATCGGCGAGAGGCCCGGCAAACTGCCTGAGCGGCTTACCGCTGGCGAACTCGAGGCCCATTCAACACTGGTGAACCGGATCGGTGCTGATGCGCTGTGGCTCAAGGCCAATCGGACCTGACGAAGGTTCTCTTCAATCCAATTTGGTTTGCGTTACGCCAAAATGTGAAAAAGCCGCCCGAAGGCGGCTTTCCTAAAACCTGATTTGCTCATCAATTGACCGGGTTTTCGACCTGAGCCTTTGTCTTTTCTTCCGCCATGCGCTGCTGGAACATCTGCGCAAAGTCGATCGGATCGATCAACAGGGGCGGGAAACCGCCATTGCGCGTTGCGTCGGCAACGATCTGCCTTGCGAACGGGAACAGCAGCCGCGGGCATTCGATGAACAGCAGCGGCAGCATGTGCTCCTGCGGGAAATTGGCGACCCGGAAAACACCGCCATAGACCAGCTCGACATTGAAAACCACGGTTTCGCCATTCTTGGCTTCGGCATTCAGTGTCAGCACCACATCAAATTCGGTCTCACCAAGCGGGTTGGCATTGACGTTGACGTTGATGTTGATCTCCGGAGCCTTGTCGCGTGGACCAAGCGACTTGGGCGCACCAGGATTTTCAAACGACAAATCCTTCACATATTGTGCCAGAATGTTGAGCGCTGGCGCTGCACCATTGCCTTTTGCATCTGCGGGTGCTGCGGCGCCTGCGCCAGTAGTATCCTTTGCCATATGGCTCTTCCCTGTTTTCGTCCGCCGAGGGCGGTTGTCCGGTAAATTGTTCGGGGGTGGGCTAGCATTTCACCACGATTGTTACAACCCGTTTGCTCATTCGCGCTTCTTTGTATCGCGCCCAGGAAGGCGCTCCTGGCTGCCTGTCTCTCCGCCCCCTCGCCCGTGATCTTCCGACCATGGCGATGATGGGTCGCCTTGCCGCTCGAACTCGTCTTCTCCGAGATCGACCACGTCATCACTCTTTCTCGTGGCTCCTGTCGGGCCTCCACCATGTCGCGCCGACATCGTCTGAACCACGATCCGGTCTTTCACCAACCTCCAGACCATGTCGCGGAACGCCGGAACAAACAAAAGGAATCCAAGCGAATCAGTGACAAAGCCAGGCGTCAGCAGCAACACCCCCGCGACAAGAATCATGACCCCATGCACCAGTTCACGGCCGGGAACCCGGTTCGCCCGCAATTCAGTGTTGATCTTGTTGAAAAGGCCAACACCCTGCCAACGAAGCAGAAAACTGCCGATAGCGGCTGTCAGCAACACCATGCCGAGCGTTGCCCAGACGCCGATCTGGCCACCAATCACCACAAAGGCGGCAATCTCGGCAAGCGGTATGACCAAGAGCAAAAACGGGATAAAGGAGAAGCGCATGATGAAAATCCGGGTGCAGAATCTGCGCCGGATTGACCGGCTGCGACAAATAGAAAGGTCGGACCCTTTGATTGATGGGCCCGAGAGGATTATATGCATCCTAACTGAGGATGAAACCGAAAGAAGGCGGGAATGGGTTCCTTTGATTTTGTGACGTTCTTCTTTTTCGTTGCGGCGGTGATTGTGTTCATCCAGCTCCGGGCTGTACTCGGGAAGCGGACGGGACATGAACGGCCGCCACGCGAGCAGATGGAGCGGCGCGACCAGACTGACGCACAGGATGGGATTGATGATCCGAAAGTGGTCACCTTGCCGCGCCGTGGCCGTGAAGCTGCCGAACCTGATGCATTCGCCGCTGTGGATGCCTATGCGGAACCGGGCAGCGATCTCAACAAAGGGCTACGCGAACTGGTCAAGGCTGATCCGTCCTTCAATCCGAAGGAATTCGTCGGCGGCGCCACCATGGCGTACGAGATGATTGTGTCCGCCTATGCCGATGGCGACCGCAAGACGCTCAAGTCGCTTTTGTCCCGGGAGGTTTTCGACGGCTTTGTTTCAGCCATAGATGAACGCGAAGCCCGCGGCGAAACCGTCCGGTCGAATTTTGTTGGAATTGAAAAGGCCAATATCATTCAGGCGGAAATGAAAGGCACCGAGGCCAATGTCACGCTGCGTATCATCAGCCAGCTGATTTCTGCCACGCTCGACAAGGATGGTGAGGTGGTTGAGGGCGATCTGGTGGAGGTCACTGACGTCAATGATGTCTGGACCTTTACGCGTGACACCCGGTCGCGTGATCCGAACTGGCGCCTGATTGCGACGGAAGCCGATCAGTAATGCCGCTATCGCTGCGGCGGGAGGGTTTCAGCCAGCTGCCCGGTTGGGCAGCTGATTCCCCTGCCACAGCTTTTGTCGCCTTTTGTCGTTCTGCCCGATACGCCCTTGAGGTGACGCCTTACAAGTCAGGCTCTCTAGGTCTGTCAGCCGTTGAATTTGAGCCGGTCTTCCAGGCAGCTCTGGAAGTCGAAAATCGTCAGAGCGGGCGTCTGTCCGACCAGGAAGCCCGCGCTTTTTTTGAACACTGGTTTCAACCGCTGGAAATCCTCACTGATGAGGCCCCGGGCCACGTGACTGGTTATTACGAGCCGGAAATCGAGATCCGGACCGAACCTGACGGCATTTTCCGCTATCCGTTTCTGCGGAGGCCTGTGGCGCTTTCCAAGGTTCCCGACCCGGAAAAACCTCCCATTGGAATTCCGCAGGGCTATGCTTTCATGCTCGAAACCGAGGGTGGGGTCCGTCCGTGCCCGGATCGCCGCGAGATAGAATCGGGCGCATTTGATGGACAGAACCTCGAGATTGCCTGGGCGACTTCACGGGTGGATGTGTTCTTTGCCCATGTCCAGGGCTGCGCCCGGCTCACATGCCCCGGGCAACGCACACGGCGGATCACCTATGACGGCAAGAGCGGACACCCATTCACTGGAATCGGTCGCCTGTTGATCGAGCGCGGCGAGATCTCCCGTGATGCCATCTCGATGGCCTCAATCCGCCACTGGCTTGCGCAACATCCGGAGCTTGCGGATGAGTTGATGTGGCAGAATCGATCCTTCATCTTCTTCCGGGAGGCGGAGGTCACGGAAGAACGGCTGGGCCCGGTGGCGGCCGCCAAGGTCCCGCTTGAACCGGGCCGGTCACTGGCAGTTGACCGCCATGTTCACAGCTTCGGCACACCGATCTTTGTCGTTGCGCCCCAGCTTGAGGATTTCGATGCAGCCCGCCCATTTGCGCGGCTGATGATTGCCCAGGACACCGGCACCGCAATCGTCGGGCCGGCTCGCGGTGATCTCTTTGCCGGATGTGGTCCTCAAGCGGGAGAAAAGGCCGGATCAATCAACACCGGGGCGCGGTTTTTCATCCTTGCACCCAAGGAATCTGGCTGCGCGCGGCGGGCCCATTGACGAGTGGTTTGTGATGAGTGACGACAAACGCAATCTCAGCCATGAAGATCGCATAATCTGGGCCAGGATCGCGCGGACAGTTGAAGCCTATCCGGGCAAGTCGGTTGAGGAAGATGACTGGTTCCTGAAGGAAGACCCGGCTTCCCCGGCGATTTCGGCCAAATCGGAGCGCCCGGATCTTCAGCCGTCATCCCGGCCTGTCCCGATTCCCAAGCCCGAAGTTTCTCAAAGGCCAAAACATCATCCGATTGAGAAGCCGGTGGTGCGCAAACTCGCGCGTGGCCGCTTGCCGATCGACGGACGGATCGACCTTCATGGACTGACCCAGTCCGAGGCGCACAATCTGCTGTTCGACTTTATCGCTCGGGCTCATGAGCGTGGCCTTCGCCACGTCTTGGTCATCACCGGCAAGGGCTCCTCACGCGGAAGCCAGGGTGTTCTCAAGCGGCTGGTTCCGGAGTGGCTCGCCAAGCCGGAGTTCAGGTTTCTGATCTCCGGCCATGAGGATGCTGCCCGAAGCCATGGCGGCGAAGGGGCGCTCTATATCCGCCTACGCAGGGAGAGAGGCGGACCGCGATGACCCCGTTTGGTGAAGCCGTGCGAAAACTTCGGGCCGAACGTGGTGTGACCCAGCGTCATATGGCTGAGGCATTGGGGGTTTCACCAGCCTATCTGTCCGCGCTTGAACATGGCAAGCGCTCCGAGCCGAGCTGGGAATTCATCCAACGCGTTATCGGCTATTTCAACATCATCTGGGACGAGGCGGAGGAGTTGCAGATGCTTGCCGGACTGTCGCGCCCGAAGGTGACGATCGATACGGCTGGGCTGTCATCCAAGGCCACAGAGATCGCCAATCGGCTGGCGGCGGTGATGGCCAGGTTGGAGCCCGAGACGCTGGACGATATTGCAAAGCTGATCGAACCGATCGAGCGGAACAACAGTCCGGCGGGGTCCCACCCGATCAGGTCAGGATTTGGCGACAAGCTTCCGCGGTAAATTTCTGTAAATTAGGATTGCTTGGCTAGTTGCTGATCGTTTCGCGCAGCTCGTCTTCGTGATGATTAACCAGCCACCCGTAGTAATTCTCAGCAGGCAAGATCCGCTTTTGTCCGCGGTTTGCGCGTTTCCGGTTTGTCTCGGCCAGATCGCGCGCGCGCTTGGCAGAATTGCCGACATTGTAGAGTGTTGCTGTCACGCCCGGGTTCCTGGAGATATCGAATCCGGCAATGTCGTGGTAGTTCTCGATCGATTCGACAATTGAGGCGGCCATGAAGGCAAGGGTCGAATCCGGCTCCATGATCGCTTCATACACTTGGGCGGCATTTGCGGCGCTCAGCTTGCGATATCGCGAAACCTTGCTCACCCGGTCACTGTGCATCAGCGCAGTCAGCGGATTGAGTTGCCCCAGACCAAAGGTTTGACCTGCAAAAAAGGGCTGAAAGAACACGGCGCCAAACCGGTCATTGGGAAATTTCTTGCCATCGACTGTTTTGCCGCGGAACTTGCTTTCCCAGATCTCCTCGCGGCAGGTCCACACTTCCGCCGACCCGGCGTCTTCGTCGCAGGATTCAAACTGAGGCCTTTCGACAAAATTGACAACCGTTTCGCCGTCATACTCGAAACGGAACCGTTCCCCGGCATAAGAGACTGCTTTGATGTAGTAAGTCTGCAGCCGGTCATAGGCATCAACATTGTAGGTGTGCTCCCCGACCAAAGCGCCGACTATATGGATCGGATCAATTTTGTAGAGCTTTGAAACACTCCGTATTTTCCGCTTTAGCTTGTCATCACCCGCAATCAGATCACGAATCTTCTCATACTTCTCGTCAAAGCTCGATTTTGTTGCCTGGGTTCGCCGCTTGGATGCGCCTGGAATTTCAGGCTGCTTTGCATTGCGGTTCCCTGCCGGCACCACTTCAACGGCAATTGCGGCAGACAGCGGAGCTATGCTGACGACAAATGCGGCCGAGATGGCTATCACTGTCTTGAGCATATTGCGGGCCACGATCATGCTTCTCCTCAGCGCCTCCGGGATCCGGCCTCACACCAAACACAACGCATCATTGCTGATCCAAGACCAAAGCCAACTGGCAAAGCCGACCGACAGGACCAACTGCTTATCCCGTTAGAGTATAAAACGGGACAAATCTGTGTTTTGCGCAAGGTCGCCAACGTTCTTCCGGACATAGTCCGAATCAATCGTGATTGTCGAGCCCGACTGATCTGGCGCGGTAAAAGAAATATCGTCGAGAACCCGTTCCATCACCGTTTGCAAGCGGCGCGCGCCGATGTTCTCGATGCTGCCGTTGAGATGAACAGCGACTTCGGCGAGAGCATCGATCGCATCCTCGGTGAACTCGAGCGTCATGTCTTCGGTGCCCATCAAAGCTACGTATTGCTTGATCAGGCTGGCCTCGGTCTCCGTCAGAATCCGTCGGAAATCGTCCTTTGTAAGAGCCCGCAGTTCAACCCGGATCGGCAACCGGCCCTGCAGCTCAGGAAGCAGGTCCGATGGTTTGGAAACGTGAAACGCGCCTGACGCGATAAACAAGATGTGATCGGTCTTCACCGGACCATATTTGGTTGCAACTGTGGTTCCCTCCACCAAAGGAAGAAGATCGCGCTGAACGCCTTCGCGAGAGACCCCGGCACCCATGCCGCCCTCGCGGTTGGCGATCTTGTCGATCTCGTCAATAAAGACGATGCCGTCATCTTCTGCAGATTTCAGCGCCTCCTGATGGATCTGGTCCATGTCCAGGAGCTTGTCGGATTCATCTCCAATCAGTGTGTCGTACGAATCACGAACCGTTGTCTTGATCTTGCGGGTGCGTCCGCCCATCGCCTTGCCAAACAAGTCATTCAGGTTGAGCACACCGATATTGCCGCCTGGCATTCCGGGCAGATCGAATTGCGGCATGCCGCCCGCGCTGTTGTCGGCAACCTCGATCTCGATTTCCTTGTCGTCAAGCAGACCGTCGCGAAGTTTCTTGCGGAACGAATCGCGGGTCGCAGGCGATGCCGTCGCACCAACCAGCGCATCCAGCACCCGCTCCTCGGCGTTCAGCCGCGCCTTGGCCTCGACTTCGCCGCGCTTGCGTTCGCGCACCAGCATGATTCCAGCTTCCACGAGATCGCGGATGATCTGCTCGACATCACGGCCAACATAGCCAACTTCGGTGAATTTCGTGGCTTCCACCTTGATGAACGGCGCACCGGCAAGCCGCGCCAGGCGGCGTGAGATCTCCGTCTTGCCGACCCCTGTTGGTCCGATCATCAAAATGTTCTTTGGCATCACCTCTTCGCGCAGCGGACCTGTCAGCTGCTGACGGCGCCAACGGTTTCTCAATGCGATGGCGACCGCCCGTTTGGCATCCTTCTGGCCGATAATGAACCGGTCGAGTTCGGTTACGGTCTCACGAGGTGAAAAAGTGGTCATGTCTGGACTATGCCTTTATCGGTGGAAGCCTGTCGAGGATCGATGTGGGAACCAGTGGCTTGATAATCAAGCGGCGGATCCGCTGCCAGCCCGCGCCGAACAGGATCACCACTGCACCGATCACGATCAGGATCAGTGCAAAGGGTGGAATGCCTGTGGTGTTGGCCGCCCCGTTGATCAGGTAGTAGATTCCAACCGAGCCAAAATAGGCAAGGGTTGGCGCAAGCAGGGAGCGCCGGTCGATTGCCAGCGCCACGATCACGAAAGTGGTGATCATCAGGCCAAGCAATATGCTTGCGCTGATGCCCGGCTCGATCTGTCCCGACAAGACCTCCTGACCAGTGGACAGGATGAACAATGGATGCACCAATAGTGGCGCGGAGACGACATGAAGCCAGAAGGCGCAGTCTGACCAGACGGTCTGGCGTTCCCGGTCACGCAGATCGAATGCAACGGCAACCGCAAAAATCAAAAGCCCGCAAACCAGCGGGATGATGAGCGCATTGGCGACAACATCCGCAAGCTGTTCGGGTATTGGTGCCGCGACTGCCCCGCTGATCAGCTGGTCATGGTAAAACACGATTGCTCCGAGAAAGCCCAGGCCGGTTACTGCAATCGCAATCACCCCCGCCAGCACGGGAACCTTGAACCGGAAGAAATAGACCGCTGCCGCAGCGATCAGACCTCCGCCGAGGATCAAGGCAACCTGGCCTGCTTCTGATCGCAGCGCCATCAGCGAGAAAGCGTTGATCTGGCTCGGAATACTGATACGTCCGGCCAGCAGTTCCGTGAGCAGGGACGCCGCTGCAAACACGAAAACCAGCGCCAGCAGGGTGCTTGAAAGCCGCATCCGCTTTTGCCGCGTGACGATTTCCGCAACCAGCCAACTGCTTATGGCCATGATGACCCAGATGAGGTTGTCGCCCGGTGCAAAAACCGATTGCAGCGCGAACAGTGCTCCGGAAAACAGCAAAATGATGCCGACGGTGACAAAAATATCGTTGCCGCCGCCAACAAGCCGCATCTGATCATCGACAGAGGGGTCTGCATCACCTCGATCAACCTCGGCTGCTGGCCGGTTCTCCTTGGCCAGTGCGATCAACGCCTGCCGCTGGTCTGCATCCAGAACTCCTCTGGTAACCGCCAGATCGAGTGTGGTCTCATCTATCATGCTGAATACCCGTCTGATTGCCTGATTGAGCCTGATTGCCGTCGATTGACAGCTGCATGATCATGGTGGACTGGCCCTCGTGCTCAGGATCTGGTGCGATCAGAAGCTGTTCAAAACCGGCTTTCTGATAGGCTCTGATGGCTCGAAGATTGGCTGCGTCCGGATCGATCAGGATGTGGCGATGGCCTTCCTCGATCAACATTTTGGCAAACGCTTTCAGGGCAGCGGTTCCCAGTCCTCTGGAGAGATTTTCAACGTCGCCAATCGCCAGGTCGATGCCAATGCTGTCGGACGGGACGTCACGCAGCCAAGGCGTCTCGCTGAGCCATGGCTCTGTCAGATGGTCACCGATCATCCAGGCCTGAATGTAGCCGGCTGGCTCGCCATCGAGCGCAAACAGGTAAGGGCGTGTGGTGTCGCGCCCTTCGACCATGTCGCGGACATAGCCGAGCTCGGTTTCCGCCTCGCCCCACCATTCCTGCCAGTGCGACCGTCGCATCCAGTTTTCGAGCAGCTCATAGTCATGCGCGCTCACGGACCGGAAGCTTATCTGGCCGGAATCAATCGAGCTCAAGAGTTTCGATCACGATGTTTGTGTTGGTGTAGACGCAGATATCCCCGGCGATTTCCATTGCGCGCCGGGCGATCTCCTCAGCACTCTTGTCGCCGTCCATCAAAGCCCTTGCGGCTGCATAGGCATAATTGCCGCCTGAACCGATCGCCATGGTGCCGTGTTCGGGTTCCAGAACATCGCCATTGCCGGTGATCGCCAGGGTGACAGTCTTGTCGGCCACCAGCATCATCGCCTCAAGCCGTCTGAGATAGCGGTCGGTGCGCCAGTCCTTGGCCAGTTCCACCGCGGCACGGGTGAGCTGATCGGGATATTGCTCGAGCTTGGCTTCAAGCCGCTCAAGAAGCGTGAATGCATCCGCCGTGGCCCCGGCAAAGCCGGCAACGACTGAATTGTCCTTACCGATACGGCGGACCTTGCGGGCATTGCCCTTCATGACCGTTTGACCAAGGCTGACCTGTCCGTCGCCAGCCATCACCACTTGGTTGCCCTTGCGCACAGTGATGATCGTGGTGGCATGCATCTGGCCAAAGGGATTGTGCTCGCTCATGGCGCGTCCTTTCCGTCAAACGGCGTGGATCGGACGCCGTGCAATCAAGTCAGTTCTATGTAAGCGCGTTGAGGGCAAATGCAAATCGCTCCCCAACCGAGAACTGGGCCGGCTGAGAACTGGACCGCCTGAACATTGGACAGCAACCCGTTCTGGATATTTCAGCCGCAGACTGGTATTGAGCGCCGATCACAATGCCCGGAGACGCCCGATGGCCACCACCGAGAGCGCGCGCGCCGCTTCGATTGCCCGCAAGACCAACGAAACCGACATTTCTGTCAGCCTCTCGGTTGACGGAACCGGAACCGGATCGATTTCGACCGGAGTCGGCTTTTTTGATCACATGCTCGAGCAACTTTCGCGCCACTCGCTGATTGATCTCGAGATCAAAGCCAAGGGCGATCTCCACATCGATGATCACCACACCGTGGAAGACACCGGCATTGCCATTGGCCAGGCCCTTGCCAAGGCACTGGGCGATCGCAAGGGCATCACCCGCTATGCCTCGCTCGATCTGGCAATGGATGAAACCCTGACCCGTGCCGCTGTTGATATTTCCGGCCGGCCGTTCCTGGTCTGGGATGTGAATTTCTCCGCCCCGAAAATCGGGACATTCGACACCGAGCTGGTGCGCGAGTTTTTCCAGGCTCTGGCCCAGCATGGCGGCATCACCTTGCATGTCACCAATCTCTATGGTGCGAACAACCACCATATCGCCGAGACCTGCTTCAAGGCTGTGGCGCGGGTCCTGCGCACGGCCTGTGAGGTTGATCCGCGCCAGAAGGATCGCATTCCCTCAACCAAGGGATCTCTGGCCTGAAGCCTTTCAGGGGTCGGGGCCGCATCTGCGGACAATCGGAGAGCCGTGATGAGCTGTTATCTTGTTTTCGCCCGGCCGGGTGCGCCGGTCCCCGATGAGGGATCGGTGATTGTCGCCGATCGGTTTGCGCCATGGGCCTTTGCTTTTCCCATGCTGTGGCTGCTGTTCAACCGGCTCTGGATCGAGGCGGCGATTGCCTTTGCGCTTTCTCTTGCCTCGACAATGATGATCACGAATCCGGCTTTGTTCTGGCCGGGTCTGGCGTTGGGTGTGGCGTTGTCCGCCGTCACGGCCATGGAGGGGCGCAACTGGCGTGCGGCGGCACTTGTGCGCCGGGGCTGGCAGATGATTGATCTCATCGAGGCCGATGATGCGGACGCCGCTTTTGAGATTCATGCCTTGAGAGCGTCTGGCGGTAAGACTGTAGTTCCGGGGGACAGGCCCACACCACCGCGGAATTTCCCGCAACCCGGCCGCGCTGATGAGAGCGACGCCGGTACCATCGGCCTTGTGCCGGTTCAAAGGAGTTGAATTCGATGCGGGTTGTGGTGGTTGACTACGGATCGGGCAATCTGCGCTCGGCGGTAAAGGCGTTTGAGCGCGCCGCGCGCGAATCCGGCGTATCCGCCGAGATCATCCTGAGTGCCGAGGCCGATCAGGTCGCAAACGCTGATCGTGTGGTTTTGCCTGGTGTTGGCGCCTATGCCGATTGCCGCGCCGGTCTGAATGCCATTGATGGCATGGCCGATGCGCTTCGCCATGCTGTGGAAGACAAGGCCCGTCCGTTTCTGGGCATCTGTGTCGGCATGCAGCTGATGTCGACCCGGGGTCTGGAAAAGACCACCTCTGAAGGCTTCAACTGGATCTCCGGTGATGTGGTCGAGATCGCGCCATCGAATCCGGCTTTGAAAATTCCCCAGATCGGCTGGAACACGCTGGATCTGCAGGCGCAGCATCCGCTGTTTGAAGGCATTCCCACTGGTCCTGACGGTTTGCATGCCTATTTTGTCCATTCCTATCATTTGGCGGCTAAGAAATCCGCGGATGTGATCGCGACCTGCGACTATGGCGGAACGGTCACGGCAGCAGTTGCCCATGAAAACAAGGCGGGAACACAATTCCATCCGGAAAAGAGCCAGACGCTGGGTCTTGCCCTGATTGCCAATTTCCTCAAATGGAAGCCCTGACATGATCCTGTTTCCCGCAATCGATCTCAAAGACGGCCAGTGCGTCCGGCTCAAGCTGGGCGAGATGGCCTCGGCAACGGTCTACAATGAAGACCCGGCAGCCCAGGCTCGCGCCTTTGAGGATCAGGGCTTTGAATGGCTGCATGTGGTCGATCTCAATGGCGCGTTTGAAGGCCAGTCGGTCAATGGCGCGGCGGTCGAAGCGATCCTCAAGGCCACGAAGAATCCGGTTCAGCTCGGCGGTGGTATCCGCACGCTGGCACATATCGAAAGCTGGCTCGACAAGGGCCTGGCTCGGGTGATTCTTGGCACCATTGCGGTGCGCGATCCGGACCTGGTGCGTGAGGCCTGCAAGAGGTTTCCCGGACGCGTTGCCGTCGGCATCGATGCCAAGGGTGGCAAGGTGGCAGTCGAGGGTTGGGCCGAGGCTTCCGAGCTCGGTGTCATCGAACTGGCCAAACGTTTCGAAGGTGCCGGGGTCGCGGCCATCATCTACACCGACATTGATCGCGACGGCGTGCTTGCGGGAATCAACTGGGAGAGCACCATCGAATTGGCGGGAGCCGTGTCGATCCCGGTAATCGCCTCGGGTGGCCTGGCTTCAATTGCCGACATCGTGCGTATGAAAATGCCAGATGCCGCAAGGCTCGAAGGCGCGATCTCGGGTCGCGCCCTTTACGATGGGCGCATCGATCCGGCAGAAGCATTGGGTGTTCTCAACGGAACGCTGACCCTTGAGCCGGCAAAATTCGAGCAGGAAGACCGCTCATGACCCTGAAATCCCGTGTCATCCCCTGTCTGGATGTGAAGGACGGCCGCGTCGTCAAAGGCGTCAATTTTGTTGATCTCATCGATGCCGGAGACCCGGTTGAGGCTGCGAAGGCCTATGATGCTGCGGGTGCTGATGAGCTCTGCTTTCTCGACATCACTGCCTCGTCGGACAACCGCGAAACCATTTTCGATGTCGTGGCGCAGACCGCCGAGCATTGCTTCATGCCATTGACCGTTGGTGGTGGCGTGCGGGCAGTGGCCGATATCCGTAAATTGCTTCTGGCGGGTGCGGACAAGGTTTCGATCAACACCGCTGCCGTCAACAATCCGGATTTTGTCGCCGAAGCCGCCGACAAGTTCGGCAACCAGTGCATTGTCGTCTCGGTCGACGCCAAGAAGGTTTCCGGGCCCAATGAGACTGATCGCTGGGAAATCTTCACCCATGGCGGCCGCACGCCCACCGGCATCGACGCGGTGGGTTTCGCCGAGCGAATGGTTCAGCTTGGCGCTGGCGAGCTGCTGCTGACCTCAATGGACCGGGACGGCACCAAGTCCGGCTTCGATATCGGCCTGACCCGAACCATTGCCGATGCAGTCCGGGTTCCGGTGATTGCTTCGGGTGGCGTCGGCACACTCGATCATCTGGTCGAGGGAATCCGTGATGGTCATGCCACCGCGGTTCTTGCCGCCTCGATTTTCCATTTCGGAACCTATACGATTGGCGAGGCCAAACAACACATGGCTGCAGCAGGTCTGGACATGCGTCTGGATTGACCGGGCGTGATTGTTCAGCCGTTATGGCATCATTTGAAGGGAAGACAGGGCGATGACCAGTTTCACTCTCGCCGATCTTGAAAAGATCGTCGCCGTACGCGCTGCGGCTGATCCTGCGGAATCCTGGACCGCCAAGCTGGCGGCTGCCGGTATGCCCAAGGCTGCAAAGAAGCTTGGCGAAGAGGCGGTCGAGACGGTAATCGCCGCAACGTCTCAAGGCCGTGGTGAACTGGTGGGTGAATCCGCAGATCTGCTCTATCATCTGTTGGTCGTGCTCAGAATTGGTAATATCCCGCTGAACGAAGTCATGGCAGAACTGCAGCGGCGGACCGCGCAATCGGGATTGGCCGAGAAGGCCGGACGTCCGGTGGAGTAACCATGGACCAGACCGACATTCAGCCACGCACCCTGGATCACTTCACCGGCGATGATTTTTCGCCCTACCGTTTTTTCTCCGCCGAAAAATGGGCAGAATTCCGCGCTGACACGCCTCTTACCTTGAGCGAGGATGAGGTCCGCAAGCTGCGCTCGCTCAACGATCCGGTGGATCTTGACGAGGTGCGGCGGATCTACCTGTCATTGTCGCGGTTGCTCTCGGCCCATGTGGAATCCTCGCAATTGCTGTTTGAGCAACGCAAGCGTTTCCTCAACCTGTCCGATGTCGTTAAAACGCCATTTATCATCGGAATTGCTGGATCCGTGGCCGTTGGCAAATCCACCACCGCACGTGTCTTGGCCCAACTTCTGTCCCGTTGGCCCTCGAGCCCCAAGGTCGATCTGGTGACCACCGATGGTTTTCTTTATCCCAACGAGGTGCTCAGGCGTGAAAACCTGATGGACCGCAAGGGCTTCCCGGAAAGCTATGATGTTGGCGCGGTGCTCAGGTTTCTTTCAGAGATCAAGGCGGGCCAGCACAATGTGCATGCTCCCTGTTACTCCCACCTGACATATGATGTGCTGCCTGGCGAGCACACCGTGATCGACCGGCCCGACATCCTTATCTTTGAGGGGATCAATGTGCTGCAGGTCCGCGACCTGCCTGAAGACGGCAAGATTGTTCCGTTCGTTTCGGACTTCTTTGATTTCTCGATCTACATTGATGCCGAAGAAGCAGACATCCACAAATGGTATGTCGACCGCTTCATGAATCTGAGGCAGACCGCGTTCCGCGATCCGGATTCCTTCTTCCACCGCTACGCCACGATCAACGAGGACGCAGCGCTGGCCATTGCCGAGAGCCTTTGGGAAAACATCAACCTGAAGAACCTGCGTCAGAACATCCTGCCGACGCGGCCGCGCGCCGATCTGATTCTGCGCAAGGCGCCCAACCACCTCATCGAGCAAGTTGCCTTGCGCAAACTCTAGATGATCTTATTGTATCAGGAATCGACCCGGCGCAGCGTCAGATTGATGCGCCCGCCATCCTTGAGCAATGTCGAGGTCATCGGGTAGATCCGGTCGACGCCATGGAAAGCAAGCCGGCTTTCCCCGCCAAGAATGACCACATCGCCGCTTTCAAGCCGGAATGATCTGGTTGGCTGCCCGCGCTCGGTGCCACCGATGCGAAACAGGCAGGCGTCACCCAGCGAGACCGACAGAACGGGAGCGGAAAAATCGCTCTCATCGCGGTCCTGGTGCAGGCCCATGCGGGCCGACACGTCATAGTAATTGATCAGGCAAGCCTGTGGCGGACGGCTCTCACCCGTGAGATCGGCCCACAATGCCTTCAGTCTGTTGGGGACTGGAGGCCAGGGCGCTCCTGAGACCGGATGGCTATCTTGGTAGCGGTAGCCCGCCTTGTCGGAAACCCAGCCCAGCGTCCCGCAATTGGTCATGCGCACGCTCAAGGGTTTGCCGGTCCTTGGCATTTCCGGGCGGTACAGCGGAGCTTGCCGCACCACCGCCCGGATGTCTTCAACCAGAGAGGTCTGTTCGTCGCGATCGAGATGGCCGGGAATGTGGCGCACCCCTTTGGGCAGAACGAGCATTGCCGGCCTTTCTGGTGTCTTGGTGGTTCAGGCCGTTTCGATATCTGGAATACGCAGGACCTGGCCCGGATAGATCTTGTCGGGATCTGAAAGCATTGGCTTGTTCGCCTCGAAGATCACCTTGTATTTGCCACCTTTTCCCTTGCCATAGGCCGCTTCAGCGACTTTCCAGAGACTGTCGCCCTTCTGAACCGTATGAAACTTCGGCTCATTTGCCGGTGTTGACGCTGCGACCAGCGCGGTCATGTCGACATCAGCGAGCTTTAGACCGGAGTCGGGCAGCACCACCTTCAGTTCGGAGGCCTCCACCTTGGAAATCCCGAGTGTGTTGCCCACCGCAACGATGGCCTTTTCGAAAATCGACTGATCCTCGACCACGCCCGACAGCACCACCTTGTCGCCGTCAACCTTCACATCGACCTTGTCGGTGCCCAAGCCGAAGGAATCGAGTTCTTTCTTGACGGCATCGGCTTCCGGAGCGTCGTCATCACCGCCAATACCAAGCTTCTTTCCCGCAGATTTGATGAAATCGAAAATGCCCATAAGTCTTTGTCTCCCTGAATACATAGAATTTGACATAAGCACGCTGAATTCGCCGTGCCAAGAAAAAGCACCAGCTAATTTAATCGTCGCGGACTTTCTGCCGGGCTTTCTTGATCACTGCCCGCCCGGATTTTGCAGCCAGCCGCCGCTCCACCGAACCGCGGGTCGGTTTGGTTTTGCGCCGTGGCGGCGGTGGTGGAGCGGACGCCTTGTCAAGCAGTTCGACCAACCGCTCGCGCGCATCGGCCCGATTGCGCTCTTGGGTCCGGAACCGGTTGGCTTCGAGAATCAGAACGCCTTCCTTGGACACTCTGCTGCCGCCAAGCCGAATGGCATTGGCCTTCACCCGATCGGTCAGCGAAGGAGAGTTGGTGATGTCAAAACGCAACTGCACCGCGGTCGCTACCTTGTTGACGTTCTGACCGCCCGGACCTGATGCACGGATGAAGCTCTCGCTCAATTCCCAGTGGGCAATCACGATGCCCCGCGCTGCATAAAGGGCGTCTGTGCTCATCTGTCCACCTTCCAGAACAGGATCTGGCTTTCGTCCTTGCGGCTGATCGCCGGCACCCGCGCGCCTTTGGCCGGGTGCCCGACCACCAGCAACACAAGCGGCTTTTCATTCTCAGGCCGGCCGCAGATCTGGTTGAGAAAACCCATTGGTGATGGCGTATGGGTCAAGGTTGCCAACCCGGCAGAATGCAGGCTGGCGATAAGCAGACCAATGGCGATGGAAACCGATTCGGGCACATAATAGTGTTTGATCTTTCGGCCTTTGGCGTCGACGCCCCAGCGCTGCGCAAAGATGGCGATTAGCCAGGGAGCCGTTTCGAGAAACGGTTTGTCCGCATCGGTGCCGAGTGGGGCAAGGGCGTCAAGCCATTCATCGCCGGCACGGCTCTTGTAAAAGGTTCGCTCTTCTTCTTCGGCTGCAAGCCTGATCGCGCGCTTGGTGTCCGGATCGCCGATGGCGACAAAGCTCCAGGGTTGCTGGTTGGCACCAGAGGGCGCCGTACCCGCAGTACGGACGGCAATCCGGATCAGTTCCGGATCAACCGGTTCGGGCGAAAAATCACGCACTGTCCGGCGCGACTGCAGCCGGTCATGAAAAGCGCGCGCTTCTGCCAGCATATCCGCTTCGCTCAGGCGTGGCAGCGAAAGCTCTATGGTCTCGGCGGTCTTGGCCATGTGATGGATTTCCTGCAGGGATCGTGGTCGGCAGAAAATGCGTGACCGAACGGGTTCGGTCAATGTTGATGATCAAATCCTGTCTGAAGACGGTGCCAGATTACTCAGCAGCAGCCTTGAAACCCGGAGCAGCGGTGAGAACCGACCCATCGACATGGCTTTCGAACTTCTCGAAATTGTCGATGAACATCCCCACCAGCCGATCAGCAGCCGCATCATAGGCGTGCTTGTCCGACCAGGTTGAGCGCGGATCAAGAATGGTGCTGTCGACACCCGAGACAGTGACCGGAACAGCGAAACCGAAATTCGGATCGTTGCGGTACTCGGCGGTTTCCAGTGATCCATTAAGCGCTGCGGTCAGCAGGGTGCGCGTGGCCTTGATCGGCATGCGCTGACCCTGGCCATAGGCGCCGCCGGTCCAGCCGGTGTTGACCAGCCAGCAATTGACCCGATGATCATTGATCAGCTTGCGAAGAAGCGCGCCATATTCGGACGGGTGGCGTGGCATGAACGGTGCGCCGAAGCAGGTTGAGAACGTGGCCTCAGGCTCGGTAACGCCCTTTTCGGTGCCTGCCACCTTTGCGGTGTAGCCCGACAGGAAGTGGTACATTGCCTGTTCAGGCGTCAGCTTGGCGATAGGCGGCATAACGCCAAAGGCATCGGCGGTCAGCATAATGATGTTGCGCGGATGACCCGCCCTGCCAGTGCTGCTGGCATTGGGGATGAAGTGCAGCGGATAGGCGCAGCGGGTGTTTTCGGTCAGCGAGCCATCATCGAAATCCGGGATCCGGTTTTCATCCAGAACCACATTCTCAAGTACGGTGCCGAAGCGTTCGGTGGTGCCGAAGATTTCCGGCTCGGCCTCGCGTGACAGCCGGATTGTCTTGGCATAGCAGCCGCCTTCGAAATTGAAGACGCCGTCCTCGCCCCAGCCATGCTCGTCATCGCCGATCAGCGTGCGTGCGGGATCTGCCGACAGAGTTGTCTTGCCGGTTCCCGAAAGGCCAAAAAACACTGCCGTATCACCATCAGGTCCCGCATTGGCGGAGCAATGCATCGGCATGACGTTTTTCGCCGGAAGCAGATAGTTGAGCGCGGTGAACACCGACTTCTTCATTTCACCGGCGTAGGATGTACCACCGATCAACACCAGGCCTTTGGCCAGATTGACGGCGATCACGGTTTCGCTGCGGCAGCCATGCCGTTCCGGGTTTGCGCGGAAGGACGGCAGATTGATGATGGTAAGCTCGGGCATGAACCCGGCGAGGGCTGCGCGCTCTGGCCGGATCAGCAGATTGCGGATGAACAATGCATGCCAGGCATATTCGGTGACGATCCGCGATAGCAGGGCATGGGCACTATCGGCCCCGCCAACCAGATCTTGAACGAACAGATCACGCTCGCGCGCATGGGCTATCATGTCGGCATGCAGCGTTTCGAACGCTTCGGGAGCCATCGGCTTGTTGTTGTCCCACCAGATCTGATCTTCGGTCGAGGCATCACGAACCACGAACTTGTCCTTGGCCGACCGGCCGGTGTGCTGGCCTGTGAGCGCGCGCAACGCGCCATGGGCTGTCAGGGTTGCTTCCCCGTTTGCCACTGCCAGCTCGACCAGTTCCGCCTCGCCCAGATTGTAGCGCACCACGCCAGTTGTCTCGAGGCCGCACAGGGCCAGACTGGCCGACGGATTACGCACTCCCAAATCCTTACTCATTTCGGATTCCTTTTCTTACAGGCGCTGGACAGGTTCGAATTTTGTCGGACCATAGAGGCGGCTTTTTTAAAAAACAACAGTTGAGAAGACGAATACTCAATGAAAACAAAGTATTAATCGATTTAAAAAAATCGCACAAAATTTCAATCGGTTCAATTGAAGTGAGGGACCAGCCTCAAAGACAATGAGCGAATGACACTTAGGGAGAACTGTGCCACATTTTGTTCTCACTTTATCCTCATGGACGTGGCGGCGGGGCCCGGAAAAGACAGACGCTTGGTCTGGACCGGGTTGAAGCGGGGGCACTACCCAGAGGTTCGCTAGACCATGACGGAGACGACTATCATGCAGACAATCGCGCTCGTCGATGACGACCGCAACATCCTTACCTCGGTTTCGATTGCGCTCGAAACAGAAGGGTATCGTGTTGAAACCTACACCGACGGCGCGTCCGCGCTGGACGGGTTGCTTGCCCGTCCGCCGCAACTGGCAATCTTTGACATCAAGATGCCGCGCATGGACGGCATGGAACTGCTGCGCCGTCTGCGCCAGAAATCAGATATTCCGGTGATTTTTCTCACCTCCAAGGATGAGGAAATCGACGAATTGTTCGGCCTCAAAATGGGCGCGGACGATTTCATCACCAAGCCGTTTTCCCAGCGTTTGCTGGTTGAGCGGGTCAAGGCCGTCATGCGCCGAGCGGCCAGCCGCGATGCTGCCGCCGCGCCGGGCCGCGCCGCTGCGACGCCAACCAAATCGCTGGAGCGCGGAAACCTGGTCATGGATCAGGAGCGCCACACCTGCACCTGGAAGAACGAAGCGGTCACCCTGACCGTCACCGAATTTCTGATTCTGCAGTCGCTGGCCCAGCGCCCCGGCGTCGTCAAGAGCCGTGACGCGCTGATGGATGCCGCCTATGATGAACAGGTCTATGTCGATGATCGGACCATCGACAGCCACATCAAGCGGCTGCGCAAGAAGTTCAAGATGGTCGATGATGATTTCGACATGATCGAAACGCTTTATGGTGTGGGCTACCGCTTTCGCGAAGCCGCATGAAACCGATCACCACGTCCGGGCTCCGGCCCTGACATCAAGCCGCCTGCGGCAAGAGTGACATGGCGATTGAAACTGAAGACAACTTGCGCAGCGAGGCTGATCATTCAGCCGCGGCCACGCGACAGAAGAACTGGATACATCCGGTCACCTTGGTGCGCCGGATTTTTGGTCACCTGATCTTTTCCAGCCTGACCCGGCGTATCCTGTTTCTCAATCTCGCGGCGCTGATTGTCCTTGTCTCGGGCATTCTCTATCTCAATCAGTTCCGCGAAGGGCTGATTGACGCCCGGGTCGAAAGCCTCCTCACCCAGGGCGAAATCATTGCCGGCGCGGTTGCGGCCTCTGCAAGCGTTGAAACCAATTCGATCACCATTGATCCAGAGAAACTCCTCGAGTTGCAGGCCGGACAAACCATTTCTCCGACCAACTCAAACGAGAATCTTGATTTTCCGATCAACCCGGAGCGTGTTGCACCGGTGCTCCGGCGGTTGATTTCGCCAACCCGCACCCGTGCGCGGATTTATGATGACGACGCCAGCCTGATCCTTGATTCGCGCTACCTTTACACCAGCGGACAGGTCCTGCGTTACGATTTACCCGCCAACGAAGTCACGCAGCGCAGTCTCACGGAATCCCTTGGTGCATGGTTCAACCGCTTCTTCCAACGCTCCGATCTGCCGCTTTACCGCGAGCCGCCGGGCGCCGACGGGTCAATCTATCCGGAAGTGATGAATGCACTGGCCGGAGGCCGCGGTGCGGTCGTCCGGGTCACTGAAGCGGGCGAACTGATCGTCTCGGTGGCCGTCCCGGTTCAACGCTTCCGCGCGGTTCTTGGCGTTCTGCTGCTGTCGACCCAGGCCGGCGACATCGACAAGATCGTTCACGCGGAAAGAATGGCGATTTTCCGTGTGTCCGGTGTCGCCTTCATGGTGTCGAGTGTATTGTCGCTTTTGCTTGCGAGCACCATTGCCACACCGCTCAGGCGGCTCTCGGCCGCTGCGGTGCGCGTCCGCCGTGGCGTAAAGGCGCGAGAGGAGATTCCCGACTTTTCAGACAGACAGGACGAAATCGGCAATCTTTCCGTGGCGCTGCGCGACATGACCAATGCGCTTTATGACCGCATTGACGCCATTGAGAGCTTTGCAGCCGATGTCAGCCATGAACTCAAGAACCCGCTGACATCGTTGCGCAGTGCCGTCGAAACGCTTCCGCTTGCGCGCAATGAGCATTCCCGCAAACGGCTTCTGGATGTGATTCTGCATGATGTCCGCCGCATGGATCGTCTGATCAGCGATATCTCCGACGCTTCCCGGCTTGACGCCGAACTGGCGCGGCAGGATGGCGCGACTGTGGACATGCGAACGCTGCTCACCGATCTGGTTGAGATCGCCCGCCAGGTCCGGGCCGGAAGCAAGAAGGTTGCCATTGATCTCAAGGTAGACGGAAAGGCTGGCGACAAGACCAAATTCATCATTGTTGGCCACGACCTCCGGCTTGGTCAGGTCGTGACCAATCTGATCGAGAATGCCCGCTCTTTCGTCCCCGAAACCGATGGCCGGATCGTGGTGCGATTGGCGCGTCGCCGCGGCGCTGTGCGGGTTCTGATCGAGGACAACGGGCCCGGAATTCGTGCAGAGGTCATCGAAAGGGTGTTTGAGCGTTTTTACACGGACCGCCCCGATGGTGAAGACTTTGGTCAGAACTCCGGTCTCGGACTCTCCATCAGCCGGCAGATCATCGAGGCGCATGGCGGAACACTGACCGCCGAGAACATTGCTCCGCAAACGGATGGGAAATGGGCTGGTGCGCGATTCATCATTGAGCTGCCGGCGGAACAGCTTTGAGCGGTTGGTTTTCAGCCAATGGCGAGACCATGCACGCCACGGCAATCGTCGTGGGCGAAACGGGGATCCTTTTTGTCGGCCCGTCCGGCGCGGGCAAGAGCACCATGGCCTTCGCTTGTCTTGCAGGCGCGATCAGTCGTGGCTGGAATGCGGCGCTGGTTGCCGATGACCGGACATGTCTGACCGTCCATTCGGGCAGATGCATTGCATCCTGTCCCGAGCCGATACGGGGCAAGCTCGAATTGCGGGGCGGTGGAATTGTGGATTTGCCGCGGATCGGGCGCGCCGTCATGCATCTTGCGGTCGCGCCGGGTCCGCCATCCGTTAAGAGCCGGTTGCCTCCGGACAATGAAATCTTCACGTGTGATGGCGTGGAACTGCATCTTCAGAGGTTGTGGCGTGACGGCGCAACAGATCCCCTGACGGCCTTGTGTGCCCTGCGGCCTGATCGCTTTTTGAGCAATTGAGGCTTCCTTGTGACGTAAATACGGGCTTCCGGGCGTTTTTTGGCTTGAACTTCGTCCTCTTCTGTCCAAGATGAATTTTCGTGTTATTCGCAAGTGCGAAGCAATCGGCGCGGGTAGGTCCCGGGATGGGCGCGCCGCATGCTGCTGGAGGCAATATGATCGGATTGGTGCTTGTCACCCATGGCAAGCTCGCTGAGGAGTTCCGGCATGCCCTTGAGCATGTGGTTGGGCCACAGACCGCACTTGAAACCGTTTGCATCGGACCTGAAGACGATATGGACCAGCGGCGAATGGACATTGTCGGTGCTGTTTCGCGTGTTGAAAGCGGCAAGGGTGTGATCATTCTGACAGACATGTTCGGTGGAACTCCTTCAAATCTGTCGATTTCGGTGATGGATTCCGGTCGTATTGAGGTGATTGCCGGGGTCAACCTGCCGATGCTGATCAAGCTCGCGGGGATTCGCGGCGCGAACGACATTGACAACGCCCTGGCTCAGGCTCAGGACGCAGGGCGCAAATACATCAATGTCGCCAGCCGGTTGCTGGCTGGAAAATGACCACACAAGCCACAGTTCAGTCACGGACCCTCAAAATCATCAACAAACGCGGCCTGCATGCGCGCGCTTCCGCACGGTTTGTGCAGACTGTGGAAGGTTATGATGCGACCGTTCGGGTGACCCGTGAAGGTTCGACCGTCGGCGGCACTTCGATCATGGGATTGATGATGCTGGCGGCCAGCCCCGGTTGTTCAATCGAGGTCGAGGTCGAGGGGCGTCAGGCCACCGAAGTCCTCGACGCGCTGGAAGCATTGGTCAAGGATCGCTTTGGCGAAGACGAATAATTAAGTACACATAAAGACATCTTTATATCGTGTTGCCACTCTGATCGTTTCCTGCTATTGCACGCTCAAATAAACACGCCATGCCCGCCAGGGCAGGTAAAACCGTGGGATAATGAACATGACCGCAACCAATGATTATGTTGTCGCCGATATCGCATTGGCCGATTTTGGCCGCAAGGAACTCGATATTGCTGAAACTGAAATGCCGGGCCTGATGGCGCTGCGCGAAGAATACGGCAGCAGCCAGCCGCTCAAGGGCGCGCGCATCGTCGGTTCGTTGCACATGACCATTCAGACCGCCGTCCTGATTGAGACATTGACGTCGCTCGGCGCCGATGTCCGCTGGGCTTCGTGTAACATCTACTCGACCCAGGATCATGCGGCTGCAGCGATTGCCAAGAGCGGTGTCCCGGTGTTTGCGATCAAGGGGCAGACCCTTGAGGAGCATTGGGATTATCTCGACAAGTCGTTCATGTTTGCGGATGGCCCGAACCTGATTCTCGATGATGGTGGCGACGCTACCCTCTATGTGCTGCTCGGCGCCCGCGCCGAAGCCGGTGAGGACATCATCCCTGTTCCCGCTTCCGAAGAGGAAGAAGTGATCAAGGCGCAGATCAAGAAACGCATGGCAGCTTCGCCGGGCTGGTTTACAAAGATCCGCGACCAGATCGTTGGCGTGTCCGAAGAGACCACCACAGGTGTCCATCGCCTGTATGAATTGCACAAGAAGGGTCTGCTTCCCTTCCCGGCCATCAACGTCAATGACTCGGTCACCAAGTCGAAGTTCGACAACAAGTATGGCTGCAAGGAAAGCCTCGTCGACGGTATCCGCCGTGCCACCGACACCATGATGGCCGGCAAGGTTGCTGTAGTCTGCGGTTACGGTGATGTCGGCAAGGGTTCGGCAGCATCGCTTCGCGGCGCCGGAGCCCGGGTGAAGGTCACCGAAGTCGACCCGATCTGCGCATTGCAGGCCGCCATGGACGGCTTCGAAGTGGTAACGCTGGAAGATGTGGCGTCGGACGCTGATATTTTTATCACCACAACCGGCAACAAGGACGTGATCCGCCTCGAGCACATGCGCGAGATGAAGGACATGGCGATTGTCGGCAATATCGGCCACTTCGACAATGAGATTCAGGTTGCAGCCCTGAAGAACCATAAGTGGACCAACATCAAGGATCAGGTAGACATGGTTGAGATGCCTTCGGGCAACCGCATGATCCTGTTGAGCCAGGGCCGGCTTCTAAACCTGGGAAATGCGACCGGTCACCCCAGCTTCGTCATGTCCGCTTCCTTCACCAACCAGGTGTTGGCGCAGATGGAACTCTGGACTAAGGGCGATGAGTACAAGAATGAGGTTTACGTCCTGCCCAAGCACCTTGATGAGAAGGTCGCGCGCCTGCATCTCGACAAGATTGGGGCAAAGTTGACCAGCCTTCAGCCCGAACAGGCCGACTATATTGGCGTAACCGTCGAAGGCCCGTTCAAGCCGGAACACTACAGGTACTGATTTTTCTATCAATACCCACAAGATATTGATGCCGCGTCCTTGACAACAGGGGCGCGGTTTCTTTTTGCGCTGCGTCCCCTTCACCGTGATTCGTGAAGCCTGTATGTTTTCAGATGATGATTCGCTTTCGTGTTTGGCGGCGCGGCAAGTGGATCGGCGATGTCTTGTCAAACAGGCGGCGAGGGGACGGAGACATGCCAGTGAAGGCGGATTCACAGCAGATTGACAGCAAACCTGGTTCCGAAGGCACATGGACCGGTGGATTGAAGCGCCTGTACCGGCGATTTTTGACCGGAACAGCGCTTGTCGGCGGAGGCTTTCTCCTCCCGTTTTCCCATGCTTTTGCCCAGAGCGCTGGCGGGTTCAAGATCTCCTCTCTCGAAGTGGTCAATTTCGCGATGGTCATCGGCGCCATTTCGGCTGCCATGATCTCCGCTATCTGGTTGATCCGCGAACGCGCCAAGATCGATGCTGAGAACGTTGCCCTGCGCACGGCACTTGCAGATTCCCACGCCCAACTTTCGCGCTATCAGTCCCTGATCGTCGATCGTGACCGGCAGATCGTTGTCTGGGATGGCGTCGGCGTTCCCGCGGAGGTCTTGGGGAACCTTTCCCCGGCGACGGGCGCACCGCAGAAGCCCGATGATTTTCTTGCGTTCGGCCGTTGGCTGGAACCGCGCTCGGCGGCCAGTCTCAATGAGTCGATCGACCTGCTGCGCGCTCAGGCAGAGCGGTTCGATCTGATTGTTGAGACCGTGCGGGGCCACGTCATCGAGGCCCAGGGCCGTGTCTCGGGCGGGCGCGCCTTCGTCCGGTTTGTGGCGCTGTCCAACGTCCGTGCCGAACTCGCCGAGCTCAAGACCGAACGCGACCGCCTGCTGGCTTCGGTCGATACCTTTCAGACCCTGCTTGACGTGATCGATATGCCGGCCTGGCTCAGGGGTTCTGATGCTAAACTGCTATGGGTCAACAATGCCTATGTTCGTGCTGTCGAAGGCCCGGACCGCTCCGACACAATCGAACGTGGCATGGAGCTTCTGGGAACCGCGGCGCGCGAAAAAATCCGCGCGGCAGCCACCCCGGAACGGCCTTTCCTGGACCGGGTTTCAACCGTGATCCAGGGTCACAGGCGCTTTCTCGAAGTGGCCGATGTCAAGACACCCGGCGGCAATGCGGGACTTGCCCTTGACGTTTCAGTGGAAGAGGATCTGCGCGAGGAACTTCGCCGCACAATCCAAAGTCATTCCGAGACCCTCGACCATCTCGCAACGCCGGTCGCGATTTTTGACCGCGACCAGAGGCTCCAGTTTCACAATCAGGCCTTCCAGCAACTCTGGGAACTCGACATTCCGTTCCTGGCCCGCAGGCCTGACAATGGTGAATTCCTTGAACGTCTGCGTGCCGATGGCAAATTGCCGGAGCCGCACGCATGGCGTGATTGGAAGGAACAGATGCTGTCGGTCTACCGCTCGGTCGAGACAACCCCGCATCTGTGGCATCTTCCCGATGGTCAAACCCTTAACGTCTTCGCCAATGCCCATCCGCAGGGCGGGGTGACATGGGTGTTCGAAAACCTGACCGAGAAGGTGGATCTGGAAACCAAGTACAACACCTTGTTGCAGGTCCAGGGCGAAACCATCGATCATCTGGCCGAGGGCGTCGGCGTGTTTGGCCCCGATGGCCGGATCCGTCTCTCCAACCCCTCTTTCCGCGCACTTTGGGGGCTCACCGAAGAGCAGGTTAAGCCCGGCACCCATATCCGTGATATCACGGCTGCATGCGAGCCCTCCTACCGAGAGCCGGACGGCTGGAAACTTTTTGCCGGCGAAATAACTTCTTTCAATGAAGAACGCCGCTCGCGTGATGGCCGAATTGAACTGGTCACCGGACTGATCCTCGACTACGCCGTGGTGCCGTTGCCCAACGGTCAAACCATGGTTGCCTTTGTCAATGTCACCGACAGCGTCGATGCCGAACGCATGCTGACCGAAACCAATGAGGCGCTGCGCAAGGCGGATGCGCTGAAGAACGATTTCGTCAATCATGTCTCTTATGAATTGCGCTCACCGCTCACCAACATCATCGGCTTTACCGATCTCTTGAAGACGCCGGGCGTTGGCGATCTCACCGAGCGTCAGGCCGAGTATCTCGATCATATCTCGACCTCCTCTTCAGTGCTTCTGACCATCGTCAACGACATTCTTGATCTCGCCACGGTGGATGCCGGGATCATGCAGTTGGAAATTGCCGAGGTGAACATTGATACCCTCCTCTCGGAGGCCGCTGATCAGATCGCCGACTGGTTCAAGGAGAATGGCCTGAAGCTGGAGACAGAGTCTGCCAATGCGCCGGCAACGATGATGGGTGATTATCAGCGGCTCAAGCAGATCCTGTTCAAGCTTCTGATGAATGCTGCCAATTTCGCGCCTGAGGGCTCGGTGGTGAGGCTGGGTTGTGCAATGGAGGATGAATCGATTGTCTTCTCTGTGGCCGATTCCGGTCCGGGCATTCCCGAGAGTGCGCGAAAGGATGTGTTCGCCCGCTTCGAAACCCACGGTCAGGGCGGTCGCCGTCGTGGTGCCGGTCTGGGACTGTCCATTGTCCAGAGCTTCGTCTCGTTGCATAACGGCACGGTTTCGGTGGAAGACAGCGAAGGCAGCGGCACCACAATTCTGTGCCGCTTCCCCACCAAGGCTCCACAGCTACGCGATGCGGCCGAGTGAACTTCGGTGCCGATATCTCCAATGATCTTCAGTCTTGCAGATCTGGCGGCGACGACGCGGTTTGCCGAAGATATGGCTTTGTCGCTCAAACCCGGAGACTGTCTTTGTCTTTCGGGTGATCTGGGTGCCGGGAAAACCACCTTTGCCCGCGCACTGATTCGCGCTGTCGCAGATGATCCGGACCTTGAGGTGCCGAGTCCGACGTTTACCCTTGTGCAGGTCTACGAGCTTCGTCTGCCCATCGCGCATTTTGATCTCTATCGCCTCGGATCGGCCGAGGAACTCGATGAGCTCGGCCTTGAGGATGCGCTGAGTGATGGTGCGGCGCTGATCGAATGGCCTGAACAAGCAGCAGAACGATTACCGCAAAATTTGGTCGAGATCCGTTTTGCGGGCCTGGATGCAACCCGTACGGCAACTGTCAGCGCTAATACAGACTTTCTTGATCGGCTCAAGCGGTCGTGTGCTGTCCGGGCCTTTCTCGAGCAGGCCGGGTTGCTGGCGGCTGAACGCCGTCACCTACAGGGCGATGCCTCATCGCGAACTTATGAAATGGTGCGCGCTGACGGGAAGGATCCGGTCATTCTGATGAATGCGCCGCACCGGCCCGATGGACCGCCCATTCGTGATGGATTGCCCTATTCGCGCATTGCCCATCTGGCGGAAGATGTCGTGCCTTTCGTCGCCATTGCCCAGTGGCTACATGAGCAGGGATTTGCGGCGCCTGAAATTCTGGCGGAAGATCTCGATCAAGGCTTCCTGCTGGTCGAATATCTTGGCTCCGGAGGCCTTCTTGATGAACAAGGCGCGCCGGTTGCCGAACGCTATCAGCTTGCCGTCGACTGTCTGGCGGCGCTACATGGCAAGACCCCGCCAACAACAATTCCAATCGCTGGCGCTGAACATCATGTGCCGGCTTACGATCCACGGGCTATGCAGATCGAGATCGAACTGCTGACGGACTGGTATCTGCCTTGGCGCACCGGACATCCGCTGCCGGACAGCGATCGCCAGGAGTATCTTGCAATCTGGTCCGGACTGTTTTCATCGCTTGAAGCCGCCGAAAAAGCCCTGGTGCTGCGCGACTACCATTCACCCAACCTCATCTGGCGTAGCGAACGGCAGGGATTCGATCGTCTTGGCATTATTGACTTTCAGGACGCGATGATCGGCCCATCGGCCTATGATGTGGCGTCTCTGTGCCAGGACGCGCGGGTGACCATTGAGCCCGAGCTCGCCGAAAAGCTCCTCGCCCGCTACATCGCCGCACGCCATGAAGTCGATCCTGCATTTGATGAGGCGGCGTTCCGCGAAGCTTATGCGATCATGGCCGCCCAGCGCGCCGCTAAGATCCTGGGGATCTTTGTCCGGCTGGACCAGCGGGACGGAAAACCGGCTTATCTGCGCCATCTGCCGCGAATTGAAGCCTATATTGCGCAATCGCTCAATCATCCCGCCCTGCGGCCCTTGCGATCCTGGTTCACACGCGTTGGTATTGGTGAGACCGAATCATAAACCGGGCCAGCCAATGCGTATAAACTCAGCCATGATCCTCGCTGCCGGTCTCGGCACCCGCATGCGGCCGATCACCGAGACCCTGCCCAAACCGCTGGTCGAGGTGGCAGGCAAGCCGCTGATCGCCTACAGCCTCGAGGCGCTAGACCGGATCGGGGTGACCAGCATAGTCGCGAACGTGCATTATCTTGCGCCTATGCTAACCAAATGGCTCAAGGATTGGCCCGGCGCCGAGATTGCCATTTCTGACGAAACCGAGACATTGCTGGATTCGGGTGGTGGCATCGTCAAAGCGCTGCCGCAGCTCGGCCCGTACCCGTTTCTGGTGCTCAACGCCGACACCTTCTGGCTCGAGGATCCGGATGCCGGTTCTGACAATCTGGCGCGCATGGCAGACCAGTTTGATCCGGCCATCATGGACATCATGATGATGACCGCGCGGCTCGACCAGGCCACCGGGCACACCGGAGCAGGCGATTTCACCATCGATCCGGAAGGTCGGCTGGCACGCTATCGCGGCTCAGGCGATCCGGTGATCTATGCCGGAGCGCTGGTGCTCAGTCCCCATATCTTCGATGCCATTTCCGAGCCAAAGTTCTCGCTCAACCGCTGTTTTGACGCAGCCATCGAAAGCGGACGCCTGTTTGGCGCACCGATGCTTGGCCATTGGTTGACCGTCGGCACGCCCGCCGCGATTGGCGAGGCGGAGGCTGCCATGAGTGCCTATCTCAACGGTTCAGCCTCATCAACCGGCCATCGGCCAAACAGATGACCAGATCCGCGCCGCATATCGTGACGATTCCGCCCGGCGCGCCGTTTCTGTCCGTCCTGGTCGAGAAAATTCATGGTGGCGGGCTCATTGATGGCCTTGCCTATCGGCCGGAAGATCCGCTTTCGCTGGCTCGCGCAACCATTTTCGTCCCCACACGAAGGGCAGCCCGCGCGCTTCGCTCCGAACTCACGGACCGGATCGGGGTGGGGTCTGCAATCCTGCCGTCGATCCGGCCCCTTGGCGAGACCGATGAGGACGCGGGCTTTTTCGATTCCGCCGATCCTGCGACCCTGTCGCTTGACCCGGCGATCCCGCAAACGGCTGCAACCTTGCGGTTGGCCGATCTAGTGCTGGCCTGGAAAAAGGCATTGCCCCGAGCAGTTCTGGATCATCTCGGTGGCGCGCCTCTGGTTGCTCCGGCCAATCCGGCCGATGCAATATGGCTCGGTCGCAGCCTGTTCGATCTCATTCAGGCTGTCGAAACCGAGGAATGTGACTTTGCCGGCCTCGATCAGGTCGTCTCCGAAGATCTTCAGCAATGGTGGCAGCTCACACGCGAGTTCCTGGCGATCGCCCGGGAATACTGGCCGGCGCTGCTCACCGAGATCTCCCGTTCCAGCCCGGCGGGCCATCACAATGCGATGATCGACGTCTTCACCCGGGCATTGACCACGGATCCCGAAGATAGGCCGGTCATTGTTGCCGGCTCCACCGGCACGCGCCCCTCGACCGCGCGGCTGATCGCAGCCATTGCCCATCTGCCCAGAGGCGCGGTGGTTTTGCCCGGCCTTGACCATGCCATGGGCCTGTCCCATTGGCAGGATCTGGCCAAGTCGGTTTCTGTGACGGCTCCACCTGGCACACCGGTTTCGTTCGACCCCGCGGCGCGCAGTCACCCGCAATATGGTCTGCTGCGTCTCCTTGAAAGCTGCGGTGTCGATATCGCGAGTCTCGGCGATATCCCGGAAATCGCTATGCTCGAGGGCGCCATGGAGGTGCGCCGTGCGGCGGTTTCCGCGGCGCTTCTCCCGGCTGGCACCACTGAGGCCTGGGGAGAGCCGGGCTTTCTGCCCGATGCCAGCGCACTCAGTCAGGCCTTCGCATCCGTGAGCCTGATCGAGGCGGCAAATGAACGGGAAGAGGCTGCCGCACTGGCGGCCGCCATGCGCCAGGCGCTTGAACCCGGTTCCAAGAGCGCAGAACCGGTCGTGGCTTTGGTCACCCCCGACAGAAACCTTGCCCGCCGGGTGGTGGTGGAGCTTCAACGCTACGGGATCGAGGCCAATGATTCGGGCGGCATCCCGCTGATGTCGAGCCCGCAAGGCGGGCTGGTGCGGCTCGCGGTCCAGGTGGCTTTTGCGCCCGGCGACGCCGTGGCGATCACTGCTCTGATCAAGCATCCACTGGCTCGTTTCGGGCTCGATCAGCAATCGGCCCAGCAGCTGGCAGGCATTGTCGAACGCATTGCGCTCAGGGGCGGAAGTGGCGAGGCGGATGTTGACCAGCTCGAGACCCTGGTTGCCGAGCGCTCCGAGGCCCGCAAGAAACCCCATGCGGCCCGTTGGCTGACAAGGATTTCAGACCAGGATGCAGAAGCGGCGCGCGATTTCGCTGCCCGCGTGGCGGATGCGCTGTCTCCGTTGACGTCGATCCTGGTCGAGGCTCCGGGGCAAAGGTTTTCAAATGCTGTCGATATTGGCGGTTTGGCGGGGCTGACTGCCGAAACGCTTGAGAAGATCTGCAGCGATGAAACCGGCAGCCTTGAACCGCTCTGGGGAGACGAGGCCGGCGAGGTTCTGTCGAACATCCTGCTGGAGACAAGGGACAGCGGCTCCACGCTCACGATTACCGGCCATGAATGGATTGGCGCGCTTGATGCGCTGATCTCGGGCCGGATGGTCAAGCCACGCACCGGGGGTCACCCGCGCGCATTCATCTGGGGTGCGCTGGAAGCCCGGCTGCAGCATGTCGACACCATTCTTCTGGGTGCGCTCAATGAAGGGGTCTGGCCGCAAGCAGGCCAGGAAGATCCCTTCCTGTCGCGCTCAATGAAGGCCGCCATGGGCCTGGAACCGCCTGAACGGCGGATCGGCCAAGCCGCGCATGATTTTCAGATGGCGATGGGTGCACCGCAGGTGGTGCTTTCACGGGCCAACCGGTCGGGCAAGGCACCCACCGTCGCCTCGCGCTGGCTGCAGCGGCTGCTTGCCGTCGCGGGATCAGACACCGCCACTGCGTTGCGCCATCGGGGCGACGCCTTGCTCGATCATGTCCGCAGTCTTGATCAGGCAACGCCAGTATCCCCAGCTATCCGTCCGGAACCGAAACCACCCGCGCAAATGCAGCCCCAAAGCTACTCCTTTTCCGAAGTTGCAACGCTGCGCCGCGATCCCTACGCCATCTATGCCCGCCGGGTGTTGCGTCTTGATCCGCTGGAACCGTTCCTGACGGATCCGGGCCCCCGCGAGCGGGGCACGCTTTATCACGCAATCCTGGAGCAGTTCATTGCAAGCCGGGCGCCGGGAGATCGCACGCTTGAAGCACTGCGCGAGATTGCCGCCGCGCATTTTCTTGATGCGGAGCTGCCGGATGCCACTGCGCTGATCTGGCAATCGCGCTTTGACAAAGCGGCGGCTGCCATCGCCGGTTGGGAGGCTGGAATTGCCAGCGGGCATGGCCGCTCTGTGGTCGAGGCGCGTGCCAGTCTCGAAATGCCGCTGGCGGGCATCCGGCTGACCGGCATGGCCGACCGGATCGATCTACGCGCCGATGGCACGGCCTGGATCATCGATTACAAGACCGGCGGCACGCCGTCACGCAAACAGGCCCGCACCCTGCTCGATCCGCAACTGGCGCTGGAGGCCCATGCGCTGCGTCAGGGCGGTTTTGCCGATCTCGGCGCCCTACCCGCTTCCGCCTTGCTGTATCTGCGTCTGACCGGCAAGGATCCCTTTGCCGAACGCGTGGACAATGATCCGGAAAAGCCTGGCCGGGATGAGTTCCTCAATCCTGATGAACTGGCACAGAAGGCCGCCGATGAGCTGACCTGGTTGGTGACCCTGCTCAGAAGCGGCAAACGTGGCTTCCTCTCCCGCGCCATCCCCAAGAGCGTGCGCGATTTTGCCGGCGACTATGATCATCTGGCACGCGTGGCCGAATGGCAGACCGTGGTCGACGCCGAGGGAGGTGATGGCGATGACTGAGACGAACGGCACAGACGTCATCTCCCAGACCACGCTTAGGCAAAACCGCGCGGCAACGCCGCAGCTCTCGGCCTGGGTGTCCGCCAATGCCGGCTCCGGCAAGACCCATGTGCTGGCGCGGCGGGTGATCCGGCTTCTGTTGCGCGGTGCGCGCCCGTCAGCGATCCTGTGCCTGACCTACACCAAGGCGGCCGCTGCGGAGATGTCCAACCGGGTGTTCAAGACACTGGCCGACTGGGTGCTTCTTGACGATCAGGCGCTGGCAGAAAAGCTCACCGAGCTCGAAGGCGCACCCACTGAGCCCAGGACACTGATCCTCGCTCGACGCCTGTTCGCCACAGCCCTCGAAACCCCGGGTGGGCTCAAGATCCAGACCATTCACGCTTTCTGCGAAGCCGTGCTGCACCGGTTTCCGCTCGAGGCCAACATTCCAGGTCATTTCTCGGTACTGGATGACCAGAAAGCCGCCGAACTTCTCGCCGAAGCGCGCCGGGAGCTGATGTCGGCGCAAGCCTTCGAAGCAGATCCGGCGCTTGCCGATGCTGTCACCCAAGCTTTGGACATTGGCGGTGAGAGCGGTTTCGACAAGCTGTTGGCCGGGCTCTATGCGCGGCGGCGGGATTGTCTCGCTTTTGACGCGGCAGCCAGCAAGGCAGGCGGTGCGGATGCCATGATCCGGACGGCGCTGGGTCTCGCCGAAGATGAGGATGAGACCGCGATCATCGCTCAGGCCTGGCCGATGGAAGCCCTGCCGATTGATTATGTCAAGGATGTGTTCGAGTTTGCCGGTTCGGCCAAATCCGCGTCAAAGGCCTATGATTTCACCTATGGCCTCGTCGCCGCTCATTCCCAAACCGACCCAGCGGAGCGGCTTGATCTCCTGCGACAGGTGTTTTTCACCAAGTCCGGTCCGCCTTCAAAGCTAGGAAGTGTCGCATCGAAATCGGTTGCGGAACGATTCCCCGATCTTGCTGACCGGGCGCAAGCAGCCCAGGCGCAGATTGCCGGTGTGTTTGACCGTCTGGCACGGCTCAAGGCTCTGGATGCATCGCTGATCGCCTACCATCTGGCGCGGCGCTACATTGGCGGTTTTGCCGCGATGAAATCCCGCCAGGCGCTGCTCGATTACGATGATCTGATTGCGGCCACGGCGTCATTGCTCGAAAAGAGCGGTGCCAGCGCATGGGTGCACTACAAGCTCGACCAGGGCATCGATCACATTCTGGTGGACGAGGCGCAGGACACCGCACCCCTGCAATGGAGCGTCATCGGTAAACTGTCCGAAGAGTTCTTTGCCGGCGAAGGAGCGCGTCAGGCCCGCCGCACGCTGTTTGCCGTTGGTGACGAGAAACAGTCGATCTATTCGTTCCAGGGTGCCCGGCCCGAGCGGTTTGCCCAGGAGCGGCGAAGCACGCAGCTGAAGGCTGAAGCAGCCGGCGTTGTCTTCGAACATGTGCCGTTGCGGGTTTCGTTCCGCTCTTCCTCCGAAGTGCTGAAGCTGGTTGATCATGTCTTCGCCTCGGCGGACGCCATGCGCGGGATGGGCGATCCGGATGAACCGGTTATGCATGAGACAGCGCGCGCCCGTGCGCCCGGCCAGGCCGAGCTTTGGCCCATGATCGCCAAACAGAAATCCGATGATGACGATGACTGGACGGCAGCCTTCGATGATGTGCCCGAAGCTGCACCGTCAGCGCAATTGGCCCGCCGAATTGCCACGGTGCTTCGCGACTGGATCGACAATGAAATGATCGAGGATCAAAAGACCAGGAAGCTGCGCCCGATCACCCCTGGCGATGTTCTGGTTCTGGTGCGCAAGCGCGATGGCTTTGTGCCGACGCTCCTGCGAACGCTTAAGGCGATGACCGGCATTCCCGTGGCTGGTGCCGACCGGTTACGGCTGACCGATCACATCGCCGTTCAGGACCTGATGGCGTTGGGTAGTTTTGTCCTGCTCGATGAGGATGACCTCTCGCTCGCTGCTCTGATCAAGAGTCCCCTACTGGGTCTCGATGAAGATGCCCTGTTCAGGCTTGCAGCCGGACGGCCCGACGGCCTCTCTGTCTGGAATCATCTGCTTGAATTGGCGAAGACCGAACCCCTATTCGCCTCAGCGCGTAACCGCTTGGTTCGCTGGCGTGCGATGGCGCACATCCAGCCGCCGCATGATTTTTATGCCACTGTTCTCGGTCCTGATGGCGGCCGCCAGGCCTACCTTTCAAGGCTTGGGCATGAGGCGGGCGATGTGCTTGACGAATTTCTTGGCCTGACGCTGGACCACGAACAGGCAGGCCTTCCGGGGCTGCAAGCCTTTCTTGCGATGCTGGAAAGCGACGCGCCGGAGATCAAGCGCGAGATGGAGGCCGGATCCGGCGCGGTGCGGATCATGACGGTTCATGCCGCCAAGGGTCTGGAGGCACCGATCGTGTTTCTGGTCGATTCGGGCGGTGAAGCATTTCAGACAAGCCATCAGCCTAATCTGTGGCTGATCCCCCAAGGTCCCCACCAGGGGTCTGACGGGCCATCGGTCCCGGTATGGTTGCCCGACAAGACCTACAACAATGGTGCAACCAATCCGTTGCGCGAGCTCGCAAAGGAGCAGGCCGAGGAAGAGTACAGGCGGCTTCTGTATGTGGGCCTCACCCGGGCCGCTGACCGGCTGGTGGTTTGCGGTTATCGTGGCCTCAAGGAAGCCAAATCACCCACATGGCATACTCTCGCCTCGGCGGGCTTCGAGCGCGCAGCGGAGGCAGGCGATTACGCGGTCGGCGAGATCGAACGTGAAGCCGACAACACCACTTTCCCCGTATTGCGGCTGCAACGCGCGGCACCGGCACCGGTGGCGCCAGGCGAGCCCGCCGCCGATTCAAAGGAAAGAACCGCGGCTCCGGCTCCTATCCCAAGCTCGCCATTGCCGCCACCCACGCGCCTGCCGAGGCCTTTGGCGCCATCGGGCGTGGGAGCGGTCCTTGAAGACAGTGCCAATCTCGCCAACCGCTCTCCGTTTGCGGACAAACCGGCTGGCTCCGGCGCAGCTCTTGAACGCGGAAGCATGATCCACCGCTTGCTTCAGGTGTTGCCCTCGATCCCACCAGAGGAGCGTGATGCGGCACTTGAGCGTTATCTCGAACGGGCATTGCCGGGCGCGGACCGTTCGGAGGCCGGTTTGATTGCCGGTCAGGTCCGTTCGGTGTTGGACGATGCGCGTTTTGCCGGCGTCTTCGCCGCACAACAGGGAGAAGCCGAAGTCTCGGTCATGGGGACCTTGCGCATTGCCGGAGAGGAGCGCGCGGTCTCGGGCCGCATCGACCGGATCGCGGTGTTGGCGGACCGGGTGCTGATTGTCGATTACAAGACCGGTCTTGCGCCCGGCTCCGGGGAACCACCACCTCACAGTCACGTTTCCCAGCTCGCCATCTATCGGGCCTTGCTCGCCCCGCTCTATCCGGACCGGAAAATCGAGGCGGCGTTGATCTATGTTTCCGGCCCGGTTCTGGTGCCGATCCCTGAAACCGCACTTGATGCGGCTATGATGGCACTGGAGCCGCGATCACGATTTGAGGCTGATGCTGGATGAGCCCCGAAAGCACTTGAATACTGCAGGGCGAATCATCACATTATCTGCATCCAAGACAGATCCCAAAGGAGTGCCCATCATGGCAACCGTGAAAGTAGACAGCGCCAATTTCCAGAGCGAAGTGCTCGATTCCAGCGTTCCGGTCGTCGTCGACTTCTGGGCCGAGTGGTGTGGCCCTTGCAAGATGATTGCACCCAGCCTTGAGGAAATCTCCAATGAGATGGAAGGCAAGGTGAAGGTCGCCAAGATCAACATCGACGAGAACCCGGAGATTGCATCGCAATTCGGCGTTCGTTCGATCCCCACACTTGCCATGTTCAAGGCCGGTGCAGTTGCCGATATCAAGGTTGGCGCCTCCCCCAAGACCGCACTTTCGAGCTGGATCAGTGGCGCCGTCGCCTGATCCCATTGCAGATGAACAAAAAACCCGCCTGGTCTGCCTGGCGGGTTTTTTGTTTTAGGCCCAATTCATATGATTCATTTCGGTGGCGTTCCGTTACGCTCGAGCACATCGCCCAGCAGATAAAGTGAGCCGCCAATGAGGATGCGCGGGGCAGGCTCCAGCCTGTTCCAGTTTCGGGTTACCGCGTCGATTGCTGCTTCCACACTTTCCGCAGATTCCGCCGTCAGCCCGGCTTCATCGGCCGCATCGGCCATAAGCTCCGGATCAATGCTCGCATCGGATGCCGGCACCGGAACCGCAAACACATGCCGCGCCATGCCGACAAAGGCTTCGAAATAGCCGACCGGATCCTTGGTGTTGATCATCCCGGTGATCAGGAACAGCGGCCGTGAATCCCGTTCCTCGAGATTGGCCATGGCCTCGGCGATTACCTTTCCGGCGCCCGGATTGTGGCCGCCATCAATCCACAGCTCGACCCCTTCCATGGTGGCCTCTGCCAGCCGTCCCTGCGGCAGCCGTTCCAGCCGTCCCGGCCATGAGACCTGGGTAAGGCCTTTGGCGATCGCTGTATCATCAAGTTCGAAGCCAGCGGCCTTCAGCGCGCGGATTGCTGCGGCGGCGTTCGACTGCTGGTGCCGGCCCGCCAGGCGCGGCAGTGGCAGGTCGATCAGTTCTTCCTCATCCTGATAGGCAAGACGGCCGTTCTCTTCCTGCGCGAAATAGTCCTGCCCGTAGACACTGACCGGGCACCTCAGCCGCTCGGCGATGCTGATGAGCACGTCGCACGCGGCTTCTTCGGTCTGCGCCCCGATCACCACCGGGACATCGGCTTTGATGATCCCGCCCTTCTCCGCCGCGATCAGCTCCACCCGGTCGCCAAGATAGGCCTGATGGTCGAGCGAAATCGACATGATCAGCGCCACGGCCGGGTTTGAAATCACATTGGTGGCATCAAACCGGCCGCCAAGGCCCACCTCTATGATCGCCACATCCGCGGGATGTTCGGAAAACAGCACGAACATCACCGCTGTCAGGATCTCGAAAACGGTGATGGTTTCGCCTTGGTTGGCTTCGGCCACCCGGCGGACCGCATCTGCCAGCACATCATCGGATACCAGCTGTCCGCCGCCTTCCGCACCAAGCCGGTAGCGTTCATGCCAATTGACCAGATGCGGCGAGGTATGAACGTGCGCAGTAAGTCCGTGGGCTTCGAGGATCGCGCGGCAGAAGGCGCCTGTCGAGCCCTTGCCATTGGTCCCGGCAATGTGGATCACCGGTGGCAGCCGCTGATGCGGGTTGCCAAGACGCTCCAGAAGCCGGGTGATACGGCCCAGCGAAAGGTCAAAGCCTTTCGGATGCAACGCCATCAATGCGTTGATTTCCTGCTCTGTCGCAGACACCACCGATTTTTCCACGGTCATCGATCCTGTTCTGGATACCGGCCTTCAAATCCAACCGCTTCAGGGAGATGCTATTCCGCAGCTTCAGCTGGTGCCTCTTCGGCAGCTTCAGTCACGGGTGCTGGCAATGCGGCTGGAGCCGGGGCATCGAGCTTGAGGAAGATCCTGAGCAGACGGGCGATCGTCTCGGGCAGGTCGTGGCGGTGCACCACCATGTCGATCATGCCATGCTCAAGCAGATATTCGGATGTCTGGAAGCCTTCCGGCAGTTTCTCGCGGATGGTCTGCTCGATCACCCGTTTGCCGGCAAAGCAGATTTCCGCACCCGGTTCCGCAAGATGGATATCGCCAAGCATGGCGTAGGATGCTGAAACGCCACCGGTGGTCGGATTGGTCAGAACCACGATATAGGGCAGGCCGGCTTCTTTCAGCATTTCAACCGCCACAGTGGTGCGTGGCAATTGCATCAGCGACAGAATGCCTTCCTGCATCCGCGCGCCGCCCGAGGCAGGAAACATGACCAGCGGGCATTTGCGCTCGATTGCGGCTTCAAACGCCTGGATGATGGCCTCGCCTGCGCCAATACCAAGCGAACCGCCCATGAAGGAGAAATCATGCACGCAGGCAACAATGTCGACACCTCGCACTGCACCATGGCCAGCAACAACCGAATCCTCAAGACCGGTTTTAGCGCGATTTTCCCGCAGGCGGTCTGTGTATTTCTTTGAATCTCGGAATTTCAGCGGATCCTGCGGCACCTTCGGGGATGGCAGCAGCTCGTACTTTCCATCATCGAAAATATGCTTGAGGCGGGCTTCGGCCGACATCTTCATGTGGTAGCCCGAGGCCGGGATCACGAAATGGTTTTCTTCCAGATCGTTGTGGAACACCATTTCCCCGGTTTCGGGGCACTTGATCCAGAGATTTTCCGGCACCTCGCGGCGGCCGAGCATCGAATTGATCTTGGGCCTGACGTAATTGGTGATCCAGTTCACTGCGTAGTCTCCGGTTTGTCTTGGCTTTGGTGAGCTTGGCCCGGCATAGCCGGGTTCCAATGGTGCCGATATTGCTATGTGGGGGTGTTACTCGGCTGGCGCAAGCCGCGCCTCGCGAACCCCGGTCGCAAGCCCGCGCACCATTGTGGCGACACTTTCGACCGTATCGCTGGTTGCCTGGTTGTTGGCATCGAGCGTATTGGCGATCTGGTTAACGATCGCGGTGCCGACCACCACGCCATCGGCTGACTTGCCGATCGCCCGTGCCTGTTCGGCGGTCTTTACCCCAAAGCCGACACAGATTGGCAGATCCGTATGGCTCTTGATCCGATCGACCGCCGCGTTCACCTTGGTGGTATCGGCGATCGCCGAGCCTGTGATCCCAGTCATCGACACGTAATAGACAAAGCCAGAGGTGTTGCTCAGAACCCGTGGCAGACGCTTGTCGTCCGTGGTTGGCGTGGCCAGCCGGATAAAGTTGAGACCGGCCTTGAGGGCGGGGAGGCAAAGCTCCTCGTCCATCTCAGGGGGCAGATCAACCACGATCAGGCCATCAATACCGGCTTCGCGGGCGTCCACCAGAAAGCGCTCGACGCCATAGATGTAGATCGGGTTGTAGTAGCCCATCAGCACGATCGGCGTCTCATTGTCGCCCTTGCGGAAATCCCGCGCCAGATCCAGCGTGCGGCTGAGCGTCTGGCCTGCCTTGAGCGCCCGCTGTCCGGCCATCTGGATTGCCGGGCCGTCCGCCATCGGGTCGGAGAACGGCATGCCGAGTTCGATTACATCGGACCCTGCACCGGGCAGCGCCTGCATGATTTTCAGCGATGTGTCGTAGTCCGGGTCGCCGCCCATGAAATAGGTCACCAGCGCCGGCCGGCCTTCGGCCTTGAGTTTCTCAAAACGGGTATCGATGCGAGTGGTCATTATCAGAGCTCCACGCCGAGGATCTTGCCGACAGTGAAGATGTCCTTGTCGCCACGGCCACACAGGTTCATCACGATGATCTGGTCCTTGCCCATCTTCGGTGCGCGCTTGATCACTTCAGCCAGGGCATGGCTTGGTTCAAGTGCCGGGATGATCCCTTCAAGCCTGGTCAGCAGCTGGAAGGCTTCCAGGGCTTCATCATCCATGACCGGCACATATTCAACGCGGCCTGAATCCTTGAGCCACGAATGCTCCGGACCGATGCCGGGATAATCAAGACCCGCGGAGATCGAGTGACCTTCCTCAATCTGGCCATCGCCATTCTGCAGCAGATAGGTGCGGTTGCCGTGCAGCACTCCGGGTGAGCCTGCCGTCAGCGATGCGCAATGCTCTTCGCCCTCCAGGCCCTTGCCGCCGGCCTCGACGCCGACGATCTGCACATCCTTGTCGTCCAGGAACGGATGAAACAGCCCGATTGCGTTGGAACCGCCGCCAACCGCAGCGATCAGCATGTCCGGCAGGCGTCCTTCGAGAGCCAGCATCTGTTCGCGGGTCTCTTTGCCGATCACCGACTGGAAGGTGCGGACCATCTCCGGATAGGGATGTGGGCCTGCGGCGGTGCCGATCAGGTAATAGGTGTCTTCAACATTGGTCACCCAGTCTCTGAGCGCCTCGTTCATCGCGTCTTTCAGCGTCCCGTGGCCGGAGCTCACCGGGTTGACCTTGGCGCCGAGCAATTTCATGCGGAACACATTCGGTGCCTGCCGCTGGACATCGGTGGCGCCCATATAGACTTCGCAAGGATAGCCAAAGCGGGCCGCCACGGTGGCCGAAGCGACGCCATGCTGGCCGGCGCCGGTTTCGGCGATGATCCGGGTCTTGCCCATCCGCTTGGCGAGCAGGATTTGCCCCACGCAATTGTTGATCTTGTGCGAACCGGTGTGGTTGAGCTCGTCACGCTTGAAGTAGATTTTCGCCCCGCCCAGATGCTCCGTGAGCCGCTCGGCGAAATACATCGGAGAAGGCCGTCCGGTGTAATGGGTGTTGAGATGCTCGAGTTCTGCCTGGAACGCCGGATCGGTCTTGGCCTTGGTCCATTCCTCTTCCAGCTCAAGGATCAGCGGCATCAGCGTTTCGGCGACAAAACGTCCGCCGAAAATACCGAACATGCCCTGTTCGTCGGGCCCGGTGCGGAACGAATTCGGATTGGATGGCTGGTTCACTTCACTTACTCCCAAGAACGTCACTTCGGTGCGTTCGAAACTGCCTGGACGAAGGCGCCCATCATTGCGAGATCCTTGACGCCCGGGGCGCTTTCAACACCGGATGAAACATCGACGCCTGGTGCGCCGCTGATCCGGAGAGCTTCACCGACATTGTCCGTCGTCAGCCCACCGGAAAGCATGTAACTAGCGGCCCCGTCAAGCGAGGAAAGGTCGCGCCCCGCAAGCAGTTGCCAATCAAAGCTTACACCATTGCCGCCGGGAAGGTCCGATCCCTTGGGTGGCTTGGCGTCAAACAGCATCCTGTCGGCAATGCCGTTGTAGACGGCTGCCCGGTCAAGATCGCCAGCGTCACGGACCGCCAGCGCCTTCATTACGGGCAATCCGTACCGTACCTTGAGTACGGAGAGGCGTTCCGGGGTTTCGGTACCATGCAACTGTAGCCAGTCCGGCTTCATCTGCTCAACGATTTCATCAAGCCCCGCATCGTCCATATCGACGGTCACGGCAACGGTTTTGAGTTCGCGCGCACGGGCTCGCTCGGCAAGTTGCCGCGCGTCGTCAACCGTGACATGGCGCGGGCTCTTGGGGAAAAAGATGAAACCCGCCATATCCGCCTTGAGATCGGCCGCGCGATCCACCGCTTCCGGCGTGCTCAGGCCGCAAATCTTGATCGGTATCGTCATGGCGGCTGACCTCGCACAAATCGGCGTCAGAGTCGAGATGGTTGAGCCTTGCCCGACAGCTTGAAAGCCGAGTTTGGGGGATCACCAAAGACCAGAAATTGACGGTCGGCTAGAAAGTGACTGCGAACAGGCGGGATCCGTTCTGCTTGAGCCAGCGTTTGGCCTCGTTGGTGCGCGGACAAAGTGCCTTGCAGGTCGCCCAGAAATCCGGCCCGTGGTTCATCTCCTTGAGATGCGCCACTTCATGGGCGGCGAGATAGTCGATGACAAAGTCCGGCGCCATCGCAATCCGCCAGGAGAATGACAGATTGCCTTGCGATGTGCACGAGCCCCAACGGCTCTTGGTGTCCTTGTAGGAAATGGAGCGGACCGGCTTGCCCAAGGTCGCGGCGTGTTTGGCAACCAGCTGCTCCAACTCGCGCCTGGCGACCCGTTTGAGGTGATCGGCAACGCGGCGTCCGGTGTGTTCGGGGCTTCCCGACACCATCAGCGTTGGAACGCCGTCAATCTCGGTTTCCTCGGCCAGTCCACGCAATTTGCCTGTCATCTCGATCCGGTGCTCGACGCCGCGAATGACAATCTTGCCGATTTCGATCAACGGACCTGTATCGCTCGCATTGGCAAGCCGGGTCATCAACCAGCCGTGGTGCCGGGTCAGAAAGGCATCAATTTCGTGGACAGCCAGCCCGCGCGGGATCGTCAGCTTCAGCGCTTGGCCGCCAGGCTCGATGCGCAGTGTCATGCGGGTGGCGCGGGCATTCTCGCGAATGGTCAACGGCAGCTCACGGCCATTCACAGTAACACTGTCAGGCCGTTGGGCGGACGATCTTTGAAGAGTGCGGGCCAATCCGAACATAAGAAGGCTTCTACCCGATTCGGCTTCAGGATTGAGCGGTTTTTGCTGATTGAGCTGGAACCAAAAACGGCGCCCTCGAAGGAGCGCCGTTTGTCATACCGTGGGGGACCGGCGATCAGCCATCGATTTCGGGAACCGATCGGCCTTTCTTGGTCTTGCTCTGGCGCGCCTGGCGGTCAGCCATGAACTGCTCGAACTCCTGGCGGTCACGCGCCATGCGCAGATCGCGCATGTGCTGATCGAACTCCGTGCGCATTTCATCAAGCTTCTTGCGCTCTTCGTCGAGCCGCGAAAGCTCGTTGTCGCGCCAGTCGTCGAACGCTGCATTTCCACTGCTTGCATAGGTGCCATGGCCGCTCTTCTTGCGGAACGACGAGGCAAGATCATCGGTGGCGCGGTTCACGTCAGCCTTGAACGTGTCGAGCCGGTCACCCCAGATGATATAGGCCAGCATGGCCAGGCCCAATGGCCAGAAAACCATGAAGCCCAGAACCATCAGGGCAATGGTTGCCGGCGTCCATGCCGGGCGGATCAATGCGGTTTGTGTCATCGGGTAAACCTCATTCAGTCAAAGGGAAGCGGGGATCGTTCCCTTGTGAATTTGATGTGGTATGGCCCGGGTGGCGATTCAAGAAATCAGCCACACGATTCCGATAACGCTCTGTAATTACTCAGAGTAATTCGATGATTAAAATGCCTCATAAGCTCTGGATCAGGCGCTTTTTCCGCCCTTGATCAGCTTCGGTGCGCCCCGCTTGGCCCGGTTTGCCTTGCCGTGGGAGCGCATGAAATCGAGGATCCGCGGTGCGATTTCGGCGCGGAACCGCGACCCGTTGAAGACGCCATAATGCCCGACCTTTGGCTGTACATAATGGTAGCGCATCTCGTCGGGAATATTCGGGCAGATGGTCTGCGCCGCTTCGGTCTGGCCCAGGCCGGAGATGTCATCGTTCTCGCCCTCGACAGTCAGCAGCGCGACGTTTCGGATCGCTGTGGTGTCGACCTTGCGGCCGCGATGCATCATTTCGCCCTTGGGCAGCGAATGCTTGATGAAAACCGTGTCGACCGTCTGCAGGTAGAATTCGGCGGTCATATCCATGACTGCGAGATACTCGTCATAGAAGTCGCGATGACGCTCGGCCGAATCGCCATCGTCCTTGACCAGGTGCAGGAAGAAATCCTTTTGCGCGATCATGTGGCGGTCGAGGTTCATCGTCATGAAGCCCGAGAGCTGCAGAAACCCGGGATAGACCGCGCGGGTAAACCCGGGCAGCGGCCACGGCACCTGCATGATGACATTTTCTTCAAACCATTCGATCGGCTTGGTTTGCGCCAGTTCATTGACGCCGGTCGGGTTGATCCGGGTGTCGATCGGACCGCCCATCAAGGTCATGGAGGACGGCGCGAATTTATCACCGCTCTCTTCCATGATTGCGACCGCGGCCAGAACCGGCACGGAGGGTTGGCACACCGCGAGCACATGGGTGTCGGGACCGAGCGCGTGCAGCATCGAAATGACATAGTCAATGTAATCATCGAGGTCGAAACGTCCCTCGGACAGCGGAACCATGCGGGCGTCTGTCCAATCGGTGATGTAGACTTCCGCCTTGGGCAGCAGTGTTTCGACAGTGCCGCGCAAAAGGGTCGCGTAATGGCCGGACATCGGGGCAACGATCAGGATCTTTGGATCCGGGCGATGATTGGCTGGCAGCGTCCGCTCGAAATGGATCAGATCGCAAAACGGCCGCGACCAGACCACTTTCTCGTGCACCGACACCTTTCCGGAGTTCAGCGATGTCTCGTTGAGGCCGAATTCAGGTTTGCTGTAACGCCGCGTTGTGCGCTCGAACAACTCAAAGCCAGCGCCCATGGCCCGGCCAAAAGGGGTATGGGAAAGAGGGTTGATCGGATTTCTGAACGCCAGGCGCATAGCGTCGGCATAGGCGCGCATCGGCGCGACTGCCGCATGATTAAGCTCGTACATCTGATAGAACATGATCAATTGCCCCTATTTCCGGCAGGATGGCTGCCTGGTTCCCGCCATTATGCATGTCATTACCTTTACGGAGCCTGACTTCTTGCAGCGCGCAACCAAAGAAAGACCCTATCATGCTTTTGTTGCATTGCAACAACGGGGCCCTTCGAAAGGGGCAACTACGACTATCTGATGAAATCGGGAGAACGGGCCCTGTTCGGGGCCCGTGCTGTCTGCACTGCCGGTCAGGCAACCAGATTGGATTTTGTCGTGGCGAAACCCAGTTCCGCCAGCGCTTCGGCGATGGCTGTGTCCGGTGAGGTCTTTGCAAGCGGGCCAATGGCTGCTTCCAGCCTCTTGCCTGACAGGCGATGTGGCGTGAACCAGAGATAGGACACCTCGACGACCTCTCGCCACTTGGGGACCACCAGCCCGGCCGCGCGCAACAGCAGCCAGGGAATGCTGGAACGCTTCAGCGACTTGCCACCAAGAGCCTTTTCGATGAGTTTTTTCATTTGCGTGCCGCTTAAAGTGTGACCTTCGAACGTGTAAGTCGCAAAGCCGCTTCCATCGCCTCCCGTTTCCGCAATTTTAACGAAGGTTTCCGCAAGGTCTGGCAGGTAGGCCCAGGCATGATCGATATCCATCGCGCCCGGCCAGGTGAAGATGCCCTTGTCGAGCTTTACGGTAATCCCAAGATCGAACCAAGCGCCACGTCCGTCGCCGCCGTAGAAATCACCGGCCCGCACGATCGTGGTTTTCACTCCGTCTCCCGCGGCCCGCTCAAAAGTCTTCTCCATGGCATTGCGGATCATACCCTTGCCAGTATCGCCTGGCATCGGTGTGGTCTCGTCGGCGATGGCAGGAATGCTCCGGCCGTAATTGTAGACATTGCCTGCAAGCAGATGCAGCGCGCCGGTCGCCTTGGCTGCCGCAATCACATTGGCGGTGAACACGGGAACTATTTCCGCCCAGTCGGTATAGACCGGGTTGAGGCCGTTGAAGATCACATCTGCGCCGCGGCAGGCGGCAATCAGCGCGGCCTGATCCATCGCGTCGGCAGAACGGCCTTCTGCCCGGGCCAAACCCTGGGGAAGCTTGCCGTCACGGGTCACGGCGATGACCCGCCAGTTCCGATCAAGAAAAGTGCGCGCGACAACCCGGCTCACCCGGCCGCGCGCTCCGAGAACTGCAATGGTTTTCATCATCATCTCCTGTGTTGAATGGATGATGCCATCTTCATTCATTCATATTATTTTGAACATTGACCAAAAATGTAAGGTAACCATTCAAAAAAGAATGGGCATGAGGATATCGAACCGATGGACTGGAACCTGTTGCGTAGCTTCCTGGCTGTGGCTGAGACCGGAAGCCTGACGGCTGCAGCGGTGCGGCTTGGTATGAGCCAGCCGTCAATCGGACGGCATATCGCCGAGTTGGAGCGGTTGCTGGATATGCAATTGTTCCGGCGCGGCCCGCGCGGACAGGAACTCAACGAGCGCGGCCTGGATCTGCTCAACGAGGTACGGCGGATGGGCGATGCAGCTGACGCCCTGTCGCGTATCGCGCTTGGCCATTCCCAAAGCCTGACCGGCACCGTGAGGGTAACCGCCAGCGAGGTGATTGGTGCTCTTGTGCTGCCCCGGCTTGTTGCGGAACTGCGGCAGCAGGAGCCATTGATCGAGATCGAGATCGTCGCCTCGAACAGCCTTGGCAATCTTTTGAAACGCGACGCTGACATCGCCATTCGCATGACCAGGCCGCAACAGCTGGATCTGGTGATCCGCCATATCGGCGACATTCCATTGGTGCCATGCGCCAGTTCGGACTATTTCGCCCGGGCCGGCAAGCCGCAGCGGTTGGAGGATCTCGCCGCGCATGAGTTGATTGGTTACGACCGTTCCGACGGGATCATTGCCGGCTTGGCCAGAGCCGGCATCAAAATCAACCGGTCGTCCTTCAAGGTCCGTTCCGACAATCATCTGGTGTTGTGGGAAGCGCTGCGCGCCGGAGCAGGGATCAGCTTCGCGCAAGCGCCTCTTGTGGCAGGTGATCCTGACCTCGAAACATGCCTCGAAGATATGGAGCTTCCCCGGCTGGAAACCTATTTGACCATGCACAGCGATCTCCGGCACAGCCCGCGCATACGCTATGTCGCGGACTATCTCTTCAAGGCCATGCGTAACTACGCATCGGCAGGTTGAAATGGCTGAAACGGATCCCGCAAACCGGCTGCTGCTGGGTGCCTCAAATTGAAACTGGCATTGTCCCTATCCATGGTGTGGAACTGGCTGTAGTCATTCGGCAGGGCCAAAGCTAAGGCAAGGAACCGCGGTGCAGCTGAGGAGCGATAGCGTTGCAACCATTCACTGGCAGTTTCACGCAACAGGAAGCTCTGGACGACGAGGCCATTCTGGCCGCGACAGAAGTGCTGCGCTCGGGCCGTCTCCATCGTTACAACACGGTTGCGGATGAACTTTCCCAGGCCTCGCAACTCGAACAGGCTTTCGCTGCCTATCAGGGGTCCCGCTATTGCCTGGCCTGTGCCTCCGGCGGTTACGCCATGGCTATTGCCCTGCGCGCCGCAGGCCTCCAGCAGGGCGAAGCAGTCCTGACAAATGGGTTCACGCTGGCGCCGGTACCAGGCGCCATCACGGCGGCAGGTGGCAAGCCGCTGCTGGTTGAAATCACCGAGGATATGGTGATCGATCTTGCCGATCTTGAGCGCAAGGCGCTTGAAAGCCAGGCCCGGTTCCTGTTGCTGTCGAACATGCGTGGCCATCTCGCCGACATGGACCACCTGTCCGAGATTGTCCGCAAACATGGCCTTATCCTGATCGAGGATTGCGCCCACACCATGGGCGCGGCCTGGAATGGTATCAAAAGCGGCAATTTCGGGTTGGCCGGTTGTTTTTCCACCCAGACCTACAAACATCTCAATTCCGGCGAGGGTGGATTGCTGACCTCGGATGATCCGGAATTCATGGCCCGTGCCATCATCCTGTCAGGCTCCTACATGCTTTATGAGCGGCATGGCGCAGCGCCGCCACCGCAGGTGTTCGAGCAGGTCCGGCTCGAAACCCCCAACATGTCGGGCCGCATGGACAATCTGCGTGCCGCCATCCTGCTGCCCCAGCTCGCGCGGCTTGATGAGTCCATCGAGCGCTGGAACCAGCGATACCGTGAGGTTGAACAGGGCCTCGCAGGCGTCTATGGCCTTTTGCTTCGGCACCGGCCCGATCAGGAAAGTTTTGTCGGCAGCTCGATTCAGTTCCGACTGCCTGGAATCGATGCTGCCGCAGCGCGCACCTTCGTCGCGGATGCCAAGGCGCTCGGTGTGGAGCTCAAGTGGTTTGGCAATGATGATCCGGTCGGCTTCACCTCGAACCACCACAGCTGGCGCTATGTCGAGGCGCAGCCTCTTCCCGGTACTGACCGGGTCCTTGCGGGCCTGTTCGACATGCGGTTGCCGTTGACCTTCTCGCTCGAGGATTGCCGTCATGTTGCCGCGATCATCGCTCACTGTGCCGCTCCCTGGGCTATGGCCCAGGCCTCCTGAAGCGCGCGCCCTGAACCGAGCTGGTCGGCCCGGAAAACTGGCGTAGCGACGCGGCCAAACTGGCCCTAGAGACTACCATGCCAGATGTGGTTTTTAACTCGTCATCAAGAGGAGTGTCCTATGCCTAAAATGACCACCGAAGAAGCATTCGTGAAAGTGCTTCAGATGCACGGAATCGAGCATGCTTTCGGCATCATCGGTTCGGCCATGATGCCGGTCTCCGATCTGTTTCCCAGTGCCGGAATTGCGTTCTGGGACTGCGCCCATGAAACCAATGCAGGCCTCATGTGTGACGGGTTTATCCGTTCCACCGGCAAGATGGCCATGGCCATCGCCCAGAACGGCCCCGGCGTCACCGGCTTCGTCACTCCGGTCAAGACGGCCTACTGGAATCACACACCGATGCTCCTAATCACGCCGCAGGCGGCCAACAAGACCATCGGCCAGGGCGGATTTCAGGAAATGGAGCAGATGCGCCTGTTTGCCGATTGCGTCTGCTATCAGGAAGAAGTGCGTGATGCTTCCCGCATTCCCGAAGTGCTCAACCGTGTCATCATGAAGGCGTGGCGCGGATCGGCGCCTGCACAGATGAACATTCCGCGGGATATGTGGACCCAGGTGATTGATGTCGAATTGCCGCAGGTAGTGCGCTTCGAGCGGCCTGCTGGTGGCGATCAGGCCATTTCGGATGCGGCCGCGCTGCTGTCCAAGGCGCAGTTCCCGGTGATCCTCTCCGGTGCCGGCGTGGTGCTTTCGGGCGCGATCCCTGATCTGGTCAAGCTGGCCGAGCGGCTCGACGCCCCGGTCTGCTCGAACTATCAGCACAATGACAGCTTCCCCGGCTCGCACCGCCTTGCCGTAGGTCCGCTGGGCTACAACGGCTCGAAGGCGGCGATGGAACTGATCGCCAAGGCCGATGTCGTGCTGGCGCTCGGAACCAGGCTCAATCCGTTCTCCACCCTGCCGGGCTATGGCATCGACTATTGGCCGAAGGATGCGGAGGTCATTCAGGTCGACATCAATGCCGATCGCATCGGGCTGACCAAGAAGGTCACAGTGGGCATCGAAGGTGATGCGACAAAGGTGGCGCGCGCCATCCTTGCCCAGCTTTCCGATGATGCCGGCGACGCCGGACGGGAAGACCGCCGCAACCTGGTGTCGCTGACCAAATCCCGCTGGGCTCAGGAACTCTCATCGCTCGACCATGAGGAAGACGATCCGGGCACCTCCTGGAACGAGGAATCCCGCAAGCGCGACGCCGATCTTATGTCACCGCGTCAGGCCTGGCGGGCGATCCAGTCATCGCTCCCCAAGGACGCGATCATTTCATCGGACATTGGCAACAACTGCGCGATCGGCAACGCCTATCCAAGCTTTGAGCAGGGCCGCAAATATCTTGCTCCGGGCCTGTTCGGTCCTTGCGGATATGGTTTCCCCTCGATTCTCGGCGCAAAGATCGGGCAGCCTGATGTGCCGGTGATCGGGTTCTCCGGTGATGGCGCCTTCGGGATTTCCATGAACGAGATGACCGCTTGCGGCCGTGACGAATGGCCTGCCATCACCATGGTGATCTTCCGCAACTACCAATGGGGTGCGGAAAAGCGCAACACGACGCTCTGGTATGATAACAATTTCGTCGGCACGGAGCTCGATCGAGACACCTCCTATGCGGCAATTGCCGAGGCCTGTGGCGCCAAGGGTGTGGTTGTCAACAGTCAGCAAAGCCTCACCGAGGAGCTGGCCAAGGCGGTTGAGCGGCAGATGAAGGATGGAGAGACCACCTTCATCGAGGTAATCCTCAATCAGGAGCTTGGCGAACCGTTCCGTCGCGATGCCATGAAGAAGCCGGTCGTGGTCGCGGGCATAAGCCGCGATGACATGCGCCCGCAGCAGGGCGCTGTATGATCCACAGCGAGTGAGACCAACCGGGATCCCGCCAAGGCGGGGTCTCTTTTCGTTTCAACAGTGGCGAAGTCTTCAGAGACTGGCGATCGTATCGGCGATAATATCGATCCCGCCCGGGATCCGGGCGCTGTCGATCGAGGAATAGGCAATGCGGTAGAACCGGTTGCCATCTTCAGGATTTGCGAAGAAGAAGTGGCCCGGCTCGATCAGCACGCCGCGCTGTTTCACGGCCTCGGCAAGCGCCCTCGCATCGATACGATCCGGCGTTTTCATCCAGAAACTGGAGCCCCCGGATACATCCGCGCCCGCGATCTGCAGCCCTCGCCGGTCAATAGCCTCCTGCATCACATCACGCCGCCGCCTGTAGGTCTGGCCCATGCGTGCCACAAGCGCATCAAAATGACCAAGCGAAAGGAAGTTCGCCACCGTGCGTTGGAGATGGCCCGGCGGATGCCGGACGACCACCATGCGCAGTGCCCGCGCTTCGCGGATGAACGTCTCCGAGCCAACGATGTATCCGAGCCGCAGTCCGGGAAACAGGGATTTGGAGAAGGAACCGACATAGATCACCCGGCCTTCTTCATCGAGTGATTTAAGCGCCGGGGCAGGCGGGTTGAGAAACGACATTTCGAACTCGTAGTCATCTTCAACCACGATAAAGTCGTTCCGCGCGGCCATTTCCAGAAGCGCCTGCCGTCGCTCGAGCGGCATTGTCACACTTGTCGGGCAATGATGACTTGGTGTGGTGAACACAACATCGGTTTCCGGTGGAACCGAATCAAGACACATGCCGGCGTGATCGACCGGCACATTGACGACATTGCAGCGCGCCAGATTGAGCGCTGCCCGCAAGCCCGGATAGCCGGGATTTTCCATCACTGCCGTACGCCGTTGGTTGAGCAGCACCTTGGCGGCCATCCACAGCGCGTTCTGGCCTCCCATGGTGATTAGAATCTGTTCGGGCTTTGCCTGAATGCCGCGCCGCGGTAGGGTGTTGAGAGCGATGTATTTGACCAGCTCGGGGTCGTCACGCTCATAGCTGTCGGCAGTCACCGTTTCAAATTCACGTTTGCCCAGCGCCTGGAGTGCGCATTGCCGCCAGTTGCTGTGATCGAAGATCTTCTCGTCAGCCTGGCCGTAGATAAAGGGATAGGGATAGCTGCGCCAGTCGACCGGCTTTTCCACCAGCACCTGGCCCGAATAGCGTTGGGCGATGGCCCGGCCCCAGTCGACCGAATCCGATGTTACACCCGTCAGCGATTCAAAACGGGTGCGTTGCGGGGCCGTCGGCGACACATAATAGCCCGAGCGGCCCTTGGCGATCAGGTAATCATCGGAAACCAGCTCGCTATAGGCAAGCGTCACAGTGATCCGGCTGATGCCGAGATGGGCGGCGAGCTTGCGGCTCGAGGGCAATTTGGAGCCGGGGTTGAATCGTCCCGACAGCACGCCTTCGCTGATCATCCGCTGGATCTTCTGTTGCAGCGTGCCTTCGAATTTAGGGTCGAGAAAAAACGTATCTATCGGGATCGACATACAGACATCCAGCCGGTTTTGGCCAGCATATCCCGCCACTTGGCGCTTAGGAAGGGGCGCACGCAAAACACGCGTCTGCGTGGCGCGCGGCTTTGAAATTCCGGTGGTCAGATCCGCGTGTCCTCTGGTCAGCCGAACACCCGCGTCAACGCCTGGTCGACACTGTCGGTGATCCTGTCGATGTCGTCGGCGGTGGCAATCAGGGCCGGGCTGAAACACAGCGTATTGTTAAAGCCGGGAAGCGAGCGGTTGGTCGCACCGATGATGATGCCCTGGCCCATGCAATCGGCAACGACTGCCTGAACCTTCTTTTCTTCGGCAGGCTCTCGGCTGGTGCGGTCGGAGACCAATTCGGCACCCAGGAACAGCCCCTTGCCGCGAACATCGCCGATCACGGCGTGCTTGTCCTGGAGCGCACGAAGATTGTCCAGCATTCGTGCACCCATGGCCTGGGTGTTTTCGATCAGGTTCTCATCCTCGATGATCCGCATGTTCTCAAGCGCTGCTGCCGGGCCGGCCGCGCAACCGCCAAAGGTGGAGATATCCCGGAAATAGGACATTGGATCTGACGGATCATCCTTGAACTGTTCGAACACCGCCTCGGTGGTAACGGTGCAGGAAATGGCCGCATAGCCGGACGCCACGCCCTTGGCCATGGTGACAAAATCCGGCTTTACACCGTAGTGCTGATAGCCGAACCATTCACCCGTCCGGCCAACACCGCAGACCACTTCGTCGATATGAAGCAAAATGTCGTATTTGCGGCAGATTTCCTGGACCCGCGGCCAATATCCTTCCGGCGGTGTGATGACGCCGCCGCCTGCGGTGATCGGTTCTAGGCACAAACCGCCGACCGTGTCCGGGCCTTCGCGCAGAATCACCTCTTCGATGGCGTTGGCCGCCGCTTCGCCATAGCTCTCGGCGTCCGGAAACTGATTGCGGTATTCGAGGCAATGCGGAACCTTCACGAAGCCCGGCGCCATCGGACCATACTGCTCCGCCCGCTGCGGCTGTCCACCGGCTGACAGTGTGGCGAGCGTGGTGCCGTGATAATCGCGGTCGCGATAGAGAATCTTGTACTTCCTGCCGCCGTGGTGGCGGTGCGAGATCTGGCGGATCATCTTGAACGCCTTCTCATTTGCCTCTGACCCGGAGTTTGAATAGTAAACCCGGCTCATTCCCGGCATCTTCTCGATCAGCTTCTGCGCGAAAAGCGCACCGGGGATCGAACCGGCGCTGTTGGCGAAATAGTTCATCTTCACAAGCTGGTCGCGCACTGCATTGGCAATGCTCTCGCGCCCGTAGCCGACATTGACCGTCCAGACACCACCGGAGACGGCATCGAGATGCTCCTTGCCGGTCGCATCCCAAACACGCATGCCGCGGCCTTCGACCATGATCCTCGGATCGACCGTCTCGAACGGCTTGTGCTGGATCAGGTGATGCCAAACATGGTTCTTGTCGGCATCAATGACCGCCTGAATGTCATTGGGCTGAATTCCGGATTGAATGGGCATGTTCATGGTCGGACCCTTTTGCTCGCGAGGCTGGCGAAAAACCTCACCTGAAGAGAACAATCGCTTTGGTTTCCGGCGTTTCGATAGGGCCAGTGAATCCCGACCCATAGAGCCAGCCAATAAGGCCAGCAAAACCAGCGAACTAGATGAATTTTCTGAACTGGTACAGTGGAAGGTGCGGAATTGGCGCTATGGCTTTCGTCCTTTGGTTGATCGACTTTGAGCTCTTGACGCCAAAAACAAAGTCTAAGATCGTCAAAGAAAACGGGAACAGTGCCGGTCGTGCAAGCGATGACGGCGTACATGTGCAGAGTCCGTCGGGGTGGTCCGGCGACGACAAGGGAGTGTCCTTATGAAAATTGCTTCAAGAATGTCCTCATTGCTGGCTGGTATCGCCATGGTCGCGGTAGCCTCGGCTGCCAAGGCCGAGGAGATCACCGTCGGTTACTTCCTGGAATGGCCAATGCCGTTTCAGTTCGCCAAAGCCACGGGTCTTTATGACGAAGCGCTTGGCATGAAGGTCAACTGGAAATCCTTCGATGCGGGAACCGCTATGTCGGCCGCCATGGCCTCCGGTGACGTGCAGATCTCGGTGAGCCAGGGCGTGCCGCCTTTCGTGGTCGCGACCTCAGCCGGCCAGGATCTGCAGATCGCCGATATTGCCGTGGTCTACAACGACAACGACAATTGCGTGGTCAAGGAAGAGCTGGAAATCACCAAGGAAAATGCGAAGGAACTGGAAGGCAAGAAGGCTGGCGTGCCGATCGGCACCGCAGCGCATTACGGCTTCCTCAAGCAGATGGAATATTTCGGCGTTGACGTGTCGACCATGGAAGTTGTCGACATGGCTCCGCCAGATGGTGCCGCTGCTTTCGCTCAGGGCAGCCTCGACATGGTCTGCGGCTGGGGCGGTTCGCTGCGCCGCATGGTCGAACATGGCAACGTGCTGCTGACCGGCGCGGAGAAGGACGAAATCGGTATCTCCGTCTATGACGTGACGTCGGTTCCTGCTTCCTTTGCCGCAGAAAACAGCGATGTTCTGGCCAAGTTCCTCAAGGTGACCGCTGACATGAACGCCAAATGGCTCACCGATTCAGCCGAAATGCTGCCGGTGATCGCCAAGGATGCAGGCATGTCCGAAGAGGACACCGCAGCGACACTTGCCGGGTTCCAGTTCCCCACGGTTGAGGATCAGCTTTCCGACAAATGGCTTGGTGGCGCGACCCAAACGTTCCTCAAGGGCGTTGGCGACTTCTTCAAGGCCCAGGGCAACATCCCCGCCTCCCGTGACACCTATGATGGTGCCGTGACCACGGATGCCCTTTCTTCTGCGTCGCAGATGTAAGTCAAAACAATGATCCATGGATGTCCCGGCCAATCGGCCGGGACATCCGGCCACGGCAATTCCTCTTCCGTGCGATTGGAGCAACCATGGGCGACCTGGTTATCGACAAATTATCCATGCGCTTTGATCTGCCTGACGGCGGTTCGGTGCAGGCACTTCAAGACGTATCTTTAAAACTTGCAAAAGGTGAACTGCTCTCGGTTCTTGGCCCGTCCGGCTGCGGCAAGACCACTCTTCTCAATATTGTTGCCGGGTTTCTGGCGCCAACAGACGGTACGGTTTCGCTCAATGGGGCAACGGTCACAGGTCCGGGCCCGGAGCGTGGCATGGTGTTTCAGCAGGGCGCACTCTTCGAATGGATGAACGTCAGGCGCAATATCTCCTTCGGGCCGGACATGGCGGGGAAACCTGATTCGGAAACGCAGCCCGTTGTCGATCATCTCTTGCGCACCGTGGGCCTTCAGGATTTCGGCAACAAGATGATCTACGAATTGTCGGGTGGCATGCAACAGCGCGTGGCGCTTGCCCGCTGTCTCGCCAATGATCCCGATGTCATTCTTATGGATGAACCGCTTGGCGCGCTCGATGCACTGACCCGCGAGAAAATGCAGGGTCTCGTGCTCAAGCTCTGGAAGGAAACCGGCAAGACCATCATTCTGATCACCCACTCGGTGGAAGAGGCCTTGCTGCTTGGTGAAAGACTTCTGGTGATGGCGCCGCGGCCCGGCCGTATTCACAAGGAGTATCGCCTTCCCTTTGCCGAAATGGGCGTCGGGCAGGATCTGCGCATGGTCAAGAAAGATCCGGCGTTTGGCGAACGCCGTGAGGAAATTCTCGGCATGATCTGGGACATGGAAGAGGAAATCATGGGCCGGCAGGAGGAGCCGGCATGATCGTTCTCTTTATTTACGTTGCGCTTTTCGCGCTGGCCTACATCGCCTACCGGGCCTGGGATCGCTCGCAAGAACACCGGCATGATTTCGTCAGTTTGAAAACCGTGACGTTCGGCGATGAAAGCGCAGTCAGCGCCAACCGGTTTGCTTCAGTGGTTTCCATTGTCGCGCTGTTCGCAATCTGGGGCGCCTTTACGGGATCGGTGATCACTCCCCTGCATGTGCCCGGCCCCTTTGTTGGCGACACCAGCTTCACCTACACCGCACGCAATGCGCAAGGCGAAACCGATGACGGTGTTGTTGCTGTTCGGGTTCATAAGGTTGGCGAAGAAGTGCCCCTGCCTGAGGTTGCCACCAGCAGTGATGGTTTTGCTGTCGATGACGCGGTCAAGATTGGCGCCTGGCGATCCAGCCTGAGCCGTCCCTTTGACAATGACATCGGTGGCGAGGAAGACGGTTATGCCGTCATTGCAATCGACGGTCAGCCGATCGCACCGGGTGATACGGTTCGATTTAGCGACGGTGAGATCACCATGACCGCCAAGGGCAGTCTTTCGGTCAAGCCCGACAAGGGCTGGCAGATGGAACCAATCTGGCTGCCCTCTCCCGAAGCCGTGGTGTACCGGCTGGGGGAGATCGCCACCGAAGGTTACAAGAATGTCTCGCTCTGGGAGCATCTGGGATATTCGTTGGGTCGCGTGATCGCCGGCTTCCTGCTTGGCTCTATCATCGGTATTCCGCTGGGCTATGCCATGGGCCTGTCGAACTGGTTCCGGGGCTGGTTCGACCCGATTGTCGAGTTCATGCGCCCGGTCCCGCCTCTGGCACTGATCCCGCTGATCATCATCTGGTTCGGCATTGGTGAGGAAGGCAAGGTCATCCTGCTGTTCTTGGCGGCACTCTGGATCATGACGATTGCTGCGCGTGCCGGCGTTTCGGGGGTTCGAATATCAAAGGTGCATGCGGCTTACTCGCTGGGTGCCTCCAAATGGCAGATCCTCAGACATGTGATCCTGCCCAATTCGCTACCGGAGATTTTCACCGGTGCAAGGGTGGCGATGGGCGTGTGTTGGGGCACAGTTGTGGCCGCCGAACTGGTCGCAGCCGACCGCGGTGCCGGTATGATGATCGTCAACGCATCAAAATTCCAGCTTACCGACATCGTCATTCTCGGCATCATACTGATCGGCATTATCGGTTACGGCATCGATATCCTGATGCGCATGGCCGAGAAATGGCTGGTGCCCTGGAAGGGCCGCGGCTGATTGTTTCAGAATTGATCATACCAAAACGAAAAAGCCGCCGATTCTTGAGAATCGGCGGCTTTTCAATTGGCAGATCTTGCTGCTCTCAACCGGTCTAATGCATGTACGTTATCACTCAATTGGATTCAATTGAGTGATAACGTACATGCATCAAATCAAAGTGTTAGAGCGACCTTTGAGCGTCCAATTGGACGCACGGCGCTCTAGATGTCGAGATTGGCCACTGACAATGCGTTGTCCTGGATGAACTCGCGCCGTGGCTCCACCTCGTCACCCATAAGCCGGGAGAACAGGCTGTCGGCATCCACCGCATCATTGACCCGGACCTGCAGCAGCGAGCGTGCATTCGGATCAAGCGTGGTTTCCCACAATTGCTCCGCATTCATTTCGCCAAGACCCTTGTAGCGCTGCAGCGCCAGGCCCTTGCGGCCCACGCTGAACACCGCATCGAGCAACTCGCGCGGTCCCGAGATCTGCAGGCCGCCTTCCTTGCGTCTCAGCACCGGAGGTTCGGTATAGACATCACGCAGCTTGGCGTTCATCTGGTCGATCATCCGTGCGTCCTGGCTGCCGATCAGGCCGGCATCGAGATGCACCGATTCCTTGACCCCGCGCACCATGCGCTCGAAACGCAAGCCACCATTCTCGGTGGCAGCACCGGTCCATCCGCGTTCGGATTCTTCAGACACCATATCAAGCCGCCGTGCCACTTCCGCTGCCATGTCGTCCGATGACGCGGGATCAGTGGTTCGCTCTGGATTGAGTGCACCGGCAATCGCCGCCTGCTCGACCACGGTGTGGTCGTAGCGCGAGTGCAGGCTTTCGAGCAGCATGCGCATGCGCAATGCATCTGTGATAGTGTCCTTGAGATCCGCGCCGGTCCGCACTTCGCCGGTGGAGAGTTCGAGCGCCGCTTCCTCGAGACCGGAGCTGACCAGGTACTCCTCCATAGCCTTCTCGTCCTTGAGATACTGGCTCGATTTGCCGCGCGACACCTTATAGAGCGGCGGTTGGGCAATGTAGAGGTGCCCGCGCTCGATCAGCACCGGCATCTGCCGGAAGAAGAAAGTGAGCAGCAGGGTGCGAATATGTGCGCCATCGACATCAGCATCGGTCATGATGATGATCTTGTGGTAGCGCAGCTTGTCGGCGTTGAACTCGTCCTTGCCGATACCGGTGCCCAGCGCCGTGATCAGCGTTCCGATTTCCTGGCTCGAGAGCATCTTGTCGAACCGCGCCCGCTCGACGTTCAGGATCTTGCCACGGAGTGGCAGGATGGCCTGGTTTTCGCGCGAGCGGCCCTGTTTGGCCGACCCGCCAGCGGAATCGCCCTCCACCAGGAACAGTTCGGACTTGGCGGGATCGCGTTCGGAGCAATCGGCAAGCTTTCCGGGAAGCGAGGCAATATCGAGGGCACCCTTGCGGCGGGTCAATTCACGCGCCTTGCGCGCCGCTTCGCGTGCGGCAGCGGCTTCGATCACCTTGCCCACCAGGGTCTTGGCTTCTGTGGGGTGCTCTTCGAGCCAGCTGCTCAGCGTCGAGTTCACCAGGTTTTCCACCACCGGACGGACTTCCGACGAAACCAGCTTGTCCTTGGTCTGCGAGGAGAACTTGGGATCCGGCACCTTGACCGAAAGAACGGCGGTCAATCCTTCGCGGCAATCGTCGCCGGTCAGCGATACCTTTTCCTTCTTGGTCATGCCGGAAACATCGGCATAGGACACCATCTGGCGTGTCAGCGCGGCCCGGAAGCCAGCCATATGGGTTCCGCCATCCCGCTGGGGGATGTTGTTTGTGAAGCAGAGCACATTCTCGTGGTAGCTGTCGTTCCACCACATCGCCAGTTCAACGGTGATGCCGTCCTTTTCGCCGATCAGTGTCACCGGATCATTGACCAGCGGCTTTTTGGAGCGGTCGAGATAACGCACGAAGGCTTCCAGCCCGCCTTCATAGTACAATTCGAGCTCTTTGGCGTCGGAATGACGACGGTCAGCCAGCAGAATCCGGACCCCGGAATTCAGGAATGCCAGTTCCCGCAGGCGATGCTCGAGCGTGCCGAAGTCGAAATCGATCATCGTGAAGGTTTCGCTGCTTGGCATGAACGTCACTTCTGTGCCGGTCTCGTCACCGCAATCACCCAGCACCTGCAGCGGAGCATCCGCGACACCGTGCGTAAACCGGATTTCATGGATCTTGCCCTTGCGCCGGACAACCAGCTTCAGCCAGACCGAAAGGGCATTCACCACGGAAACGCCAACGCCATGCAGACCGCCCGAAACCTTGTAGGAATTCTGGTCGAACTTACCGCCCGCGTGCAATTGGGTCATGATCACTTCGGCGGCCGAAATGCCTTCGCCCTGGTGCATATCAGTCGGAATGCCGCGGCCATTGTCGGTGACTGTGACCGAACCATCGGGATTGAGCGTTACCGTAACGCGGTCGGCATGCCCGGCCAGCGCTTCATCGATGGCGTTGTCGACGACCTCATAGACCATGTGGTGCAGTCCGGAGCCGTCATCGGTGTCGCCAATATACATGCCGGGCCGTTTGCGAACGGCATCCAGGCCCTTGAGAACCTTGATCGAATCGGCGCCATATTCGGCCTCTACGGTCGGGTCTGTCTCAGGCGTATCTGTCATCATGCAGGGTCTTTCAGTCCAAATCGGCCTAGCCGGGCGGAAAATCAGGAAAACACGGTGGCGAATCACCGCAGTTTGAATGCTGCACTATAGGCGTCTGGCCGGTGAAAACCAAATCGCCGCAGCCATGGAATTGTGGGTATTTGAGTGCATATATGGGTATGAACAGGTCGCCTTCCAAGTGATCGTCCTCTGAGGGAATAACCATGCTCGCATCTGCAAGCCCATTTGTACCGCCGGCGCCTGTTCCGCGCACCAAACCGCCCTCGCGGTTTGAGATCATTCGCACGGTCATGCGCAATCCGCTGGAACTGTGGGGCGAGCCCTCATTCCGGCTGAAATGGATGAAAACCAAGTTCTTCAATGAACGCACACTGATCGCCAACCACCCCGGTCTGGTCCGCCATGTGTTGGTCGACAATGCGCAGAACTACCGGATGGCTACGATCCGGCAGCTTATTCTTCGTCCGATCCTGCGCGACGGTCTTCTTACAGCCGAGGGAGAGACCTGGAAACGCTCGCGCAAGGCGATGGCACCGGTGTTTACGCCGCGCCACGCACGAGGTTTCGCCGAGCAGATGCTGGCGCAATCACAGGCCTTCAAGGATCGCTATGTGGCGGCTGTGGACAGCAATTCCGGCACTGGTGACGTCCGCGACATTGCCGTAGACATGACCGAACTGACCTTCGACATCCTGTCCGCGACACTGTTTTCCGGTCATGTCGCCGGGTCCGAGGAGGAATTTGCCGGCGACATCGAACGGCTGCTGTCGACGATGGGCCAGGTTGATCCGATGGATCTGCTCAAGGCGCCGCGATGGATACCCCGGATCCGCCGGATGTTCGGTCAGAAGGTGCTCGACAAGTTCCGTGCCATCGTCAAGCAGACTATGGACGACCGGCAGAAAATGATGCGCGATGAACCTGACGCGGTGCCGGAGGATTTTCTCACGCTGCTGATCCGGTTGCATCATCCGGCCGGGCTGACATTGGACGAGATCGAGGACAACATCATCACCTTCATCGGTGCTGGCCATGAGACCACAGCCCGGGCGCTTGGCTGGACACTCTACTGTCTGGCCAATTCGCCGGCGGACCGCGAGAAGGTTGAGGCGGAAATCGATGAGGTGATTGCGCGTGAGCCTGATCCGGTGAAATGGTTGGACCAGATGCCCTGGACCCGCGCTGTGTTCGAAGAAGCGATGCGGCTTTATCCACCCGCACCATCCATCAACCGAGCCGCTATCACCGATGATTCATGGCAGGATGAAAAGGGTGAGACGGTGACCATCGAGGCTGGCACGACTGTGCTGGTCATGCCCTGGACCCTGCATCGCCACACGCTGTTGTGGGATCGTCCCGAAGCCTTCATTCCTTCGCGGTTCCTGCCGGAAAACCGGGGATCAATTGATCGCTATCAGTATCTGCCCTTCGGCGTCGGCCCGCGGATCTGCATCGGCGCGACCTTCGCGCTGCAGGAAGCGGTGATCGCGCTGGGCGCGCTTTTGTCGGAGTTTCGCTTCGACTGTGTCGCGGAAACCAAGCCCTGGCCGGTGCAGAAGCTTACCACCCAGCCCGAAGGTGGCCTGCCGATGCGTGTCAGCCGTCGACAGGGCAACGCAAGCCGATAGCGCCGCCGCTCAAACACCGGTATGACATCGGTTGAACCGGGCATGACCCGGATTGTGCGGGAATTGAGGGCCTAATGACATTACCGCTTTTTCTCGGGATCGACACCGGCGGCACATACACCGATGCTGTGCTCTACAGCGAAAGTGAAGGCATTCTCGCCTCCGCCAAGGCGCTGACCACCCGTCATGATCTGGCTGTCGGCGTGGCCGGCGCAGTGGAAACAGTGCTTTCGGATCTAAGTGGAGCGGCCGCGCGCATCTCGCTGGTTTCCCTGTCTACCACACTTGCCACCAATGCACTGGTCGAAGGTCAGGGTGGGCGTGCTGCGCTGGTGATGATCGGCTTTTCGCCGGAAGATTTGGGACGTGATGGTCTTGCAGATGCACTGGGCAATGATCCGGTGATCCAACTTCCTGGTGGACATGATGTCCACGGACGCGAAACCCCGCTCGATCTGACCTTGCTGGAAGAGCGGCTGGCATCGCTGCCAGATGAGGTCTCTGCAGTGGCGATCGCCGGATATTTCGCGGTGCGCAATCCCGCCCATGAAATCGCAGCGCGGGATCTGATCCGCGCCCGCACTGCATTGCCGGTCACCTGCAGCCACGATTTGTCGTCCAAGCTTGGCGGCCCGCGCCGGGCCTTGACCACCTTGCTCAACGCCCGGCTGATCTCCATGGTGGCGCGGCTGATCGATGCCACCAGTGGTTACCTCGAAAAGCGTGGCATCGACGCGCCGCTGATGGTCGTGCGCGGCGACGGCGCCCTGATTTCCGCCCAGGAGGCCTTGCTGCGGCCAATCGAAACCATTCTGTCCGGCCCCGCGGCAAGTCTTGTCGGCGCCCGCCACCTCACCGGGCTGTCCGACGCGGTGGTTTCAGACATTGGCGGCACCACCACCGATGTAGCCGTGCTTGAGAATGGCCGGCCGAGGCTGGACACCGAAGGCGCAACTGTCGGGCGTTATCGTACCATGGTCGAAGCGGTGGCCATGCACACATTCGGTCTGGGCGGAGATTCCGAAGTGCGGACCGAGGAGGCAGGCCTTGAAGCCGGGTTGATCCTGGGACCGCGCCGTTTGATGCCGTTGAGCCTGGCTGGGCAGCTCTGGCCGGACACCGTTGTGCCTGCCTTGGAACGGCAGTTGCGTGCTTCTTTTCCCGGCCGTCTGGATGGTCGTTTCGCGCTGCGCACCGGTCTTCCCGATGCGCTTGCCGCTGGCCTGGCCGCTCAGGAAAGCGCGCTTTACAGCAGAATCGAAGCTGAGCCCCAGCCGCTTGAAACCGTACTTACCGGAACCTCGCAACGCGCAACGCTGGATCGGCTTGTCGCCCGGGGGCTGGTGATGATTGCAGGCTTTACCCCCTCTGATGCGATGCATGTACTCGGACGGCAGGACCAGTGGAACGCCGAGGCAGCGCGTTTGGGTGCGGAGCTGTTCACCCGACGGAAGGCTGGCTCCGGCAAGGCGCTTGCCCAATCACCAGCCGAACTGGCGAACATGGTGTCAGAGCGGTTGACCCGGCAAAGCGCCGAAGCCATCCTCACTGCGCTGTTTGCCGATCAAGGGGTTCACGGCATCGATCCGAATCGCTCCGTGTTGATTGACCGTGCACTCAACCGGGCACCGGGCTTCGTCCGTTTCGGCCTCGGTCTTGATCGCCCATTGGTGGCTCTTGGTGCTTCTGCGCCGGTCCACTATCCGGCGATCGCGGCCATGCTTGATGCAGAAAGCTTCGTTCCCGTTCATGCCGGCGTTGCCAATGCCGTTGGTGCAGTCGTCGGCCAGGTGCGTGAAACCGTCATTGCCTTTGTCACAGAACCCGAAGAGGGCCGCTTTGCCGTCAATGGTGCTGGTGATGCCCGGATTGTCAAGAATCTCGATGAGGCTTTTGCCCTGGCCCGCGAGCTGGCACGGAACCAGGCGTGCGATGCCGCCATCCGCAGTGGTGCGGAAAACCCCGTCATCGAGAGTTTTGAGCACATCGACATGCCGCTCATTGAAGGGCTTGAAAAACTGGTGGAGGCCCGGTTCACGGCCATTGCTTCGGGCAGGCCCCGTATTGCCGGAAAATGAACCAACGGCAAATCACCTATTCCAAACTGGAACAAATCATTTGCACCTTAGATGAATTGACAGGCAATCAAGGGCACGTCAGGTTCCGGCCACATTTTGGCGGACTGGATTTCGCCCGACAAACGGAGACCGAGCGTGAACAGAATTGAGACAAATGGCCTGAAAATCAGCGCCGACTTGCATGAATTCATCGTCAATGAGGCCTTGCCCGGCACGGGTGTCGAGGCAGCCCGGTTCTTTGAGGCACTTGGCACTGCCATCGCTGAACTGGCGCCGAAAAACCGCGCGCTGCTCGCCAAGCGCGATGAGTTGCAGGAGAAGATCGACGCCTGGCACCGCGAACACGGTGCGCCGGTGGATCTGGATGTCTACAAGGACTTCCTCACATCGATTGGCTATCTGCTGCCAGAGGGTGGCGAAGTCCGGGTTTCTACCGAGAATGTCGATCCTGAAATCGCATCGATTGCCGGTCCGCAGCTTGTCGTGCCTGTTATGAACGCGCGCTTTGCGCTCAACGCTGCAAACGCCCGCTGGGGCTCGCTCTATGATGCGCTTTACGGCACCGATGCACTCGGCGACCTGCCTCAGGCGGGTGGATATGACCAGGCACGTGGCGCACGCGTGATTGCATGGTCCAAGTCCTTCCTCGACGACAGCGTTCCGCTCGGCAACGCCAAATGGGCCGATGTGACCGGTTTCGACTTCGAAAGCGGCGAACTGAAAATCAAGACCGCAGCAGGTGAGACGGCTCTGGCTGACCCGGCTCAATACACCGGCTTCAAGCGCGAGAGCGACAACGCCTACCGGCTCTATTTCCTCAAGAACGGCCTGCATGCGGTTGTGTTCGTGGACCCCGGCAGCGTGATCGGCAAGACCGATCCCGCCGGCATCGGCGACATTTCTCTGGAATCTGCTGTCACCGCCATCATGGACTGCGAGGATTCGATTGCAGCCGTCGATGCCGAGGACAAGGTGCTGGTTTACCGCAACTGGCTTGGCCTTATGAAGGGTGATCTCGAAGAGGAAGTGCACAAAGGCGGCAAGAGTTTTGTTCGCCGCCTCAATGGCGACATCGATTTCACAGCCCGTGACGGCAAGCCTGCGACCCTCAAGGGCCGTTCCTTGATGCTGATCCGCAATGTCGGCCATCTGATGACCAACCCGGCCATCCATGATGCTGACGGAAATGAGGTTCCCGAGGGCATCATGGATGCCTTCATGACCGGTTTGATTGCGCTTCATGACATCGGTCCCAATGGTCGTCGCGCAAACTCCGCCACCGGATCGATGTATGTGGTCAAACCGAAGATGCACGGTCCGGAAGAAGTGGCTTTTGCCGTCGAGATTTTCGGCCGCGTCGAAGCTGCACTCGGCATGAAGCCCAACACCATCAAGATGGGCATCATGGACGAGGAGCGCCGCACCACCGTCAACCTCAAGGAATGCATCCGGGCTGCAAGTCAACGGGTGGTGTTCATCAACACCGGCTTCCTCGACCGTACTGGCGACGAGATCCACACCTCCATGGAAGCCGGGCCGATGATTCGCAAGGGCGACATGAAGCAGGCGGCATGGATCGCAGCCTATGAAAACTGGAATGTGGACATTGGTCTTGAATGTGGTCTTGCCGGCCACGCCCAGATCGGCAAGGGCATGTGGGCCATGCCGGATATGATGGAGGCCATGCTTGAACAGAAGATTGGCCATCCCAAGGCCGGGGCCAACACCGCATGGGTTCCCTCACCGACCGCAGCCACGCTGCACGCCACGCATTACCACAAGGTCAATGTCGCCGATGTTCAGGCCGGACTGCGGTCGCGCAAACGCGCCAGCCTCGATGACATCCTGTCCATCCCAGTGGCGCGCAAACCGAACTGGACCCAGGAAGAGATCCAGCTTGAGATCGACAACAATGCCCAGGGCATTCTCGGATATGTGGTGCGCTGGATCGATCAGGGTGTCGGTTGCTCAAAGGTCCCCGACATCAACAATGTCGGCCTTATGGAAGACCGTGCCACGCTCAGGATCTCGGCCCAGCACATGGCCAACTGGATGCACCATGGCATTGTCAGCCGTGAGCAGATTGTTGAGACCATGAAGCGCATGGCCGAGGTGGTGGACGGCCAGAATGTCGGTGATCCGGCTTACCGGCCGATGGCGGCTGATTTTGACGGCTCAGTGGCGTTCCAGGCAGCACTCGAACTTGTGTTGGCAGGCCGTGAACAGCCCAATGGCTACACCGAGCCTGTGCTTCACCGCCGCCGCCTTGAGTTCAAGGCGAATATTGCCTGAGCCGCTCCTGGCTGATTGCATCGTCTCCACAAAAAAACCGCCCGGTTCGCATCGGGCGGTTTTTTACATGAGTATCGCAGACGCTTACTGCTTGACGACAACCTTGGCGCCTCTGCCTGGACGAACCCGGTCATAAAGGTCGATGATGTCCTGGTTCATCAACCGGATGCAGCCTGATGAGGCTGCCGTTCCGATCGAGTTCCACTCCGGTGTGCCATGCAAGCGGAACAGCGTATCCTCGCCATCTTCGTTGAAGAGATAGAGGGCGCGGGCGCCGAGCGGATTGCTCAGACCTGGCTTCATGCCATCCTTGCCATAGCGCGCCAGTTCCGGCTTGCGCTCAATCATCTCCTTTGGCGGTGTCCATTTCGGCCAGGCCTGTTTCCATGCGATATAGGCTTCGCCTTCCCAGGCAAATCCAGCTTTGCCGACGCCGATTCCGTAGCGGACGGCTTTCCGGCCCGGCAAAACGAAATAGAGATAGCGGTTGGGTGTATCGACAATGATCGTTCCCGGCTTTTCCAGCGTGCGGTAGCTCACAATCTGACGATGATAACGATCTTTGACCTTGCTGATCGGGACTGCCGGAATCCTGTATCCGGCATCCTTCACACTGCCATATTCGGACGTGAAGATTTGCGTCGTGGTGCCTGAAACACCGTCCTGAGAGCTTGAGCAGCCTGCAAGCGCAAGCGCAGCGATCATGCCAACGAGGGTAAGCAGAAAACGAGGTGTCATAGATGGTCTCTTCCGAAGCGAAGGAAATTGCGCCATTTGATTCGCGCGCACCTTGACCCGTTTTATTTTAAACAAATCTTAACCATGCAATCGGCTTTTTCGAAAAACATGGCCAAGGGTCCCGCTTTGTCATCACGCATTGCTTTTGTGCAACAAAGAAGCCGCCGTGCGTTGCGATCAGCCGACTGCCGTGCCACCTATTGGTAATGCCAATCGTCTCGCCACACAACGACAATCCGCTGATCGACGGACGTCAATCGGACCGGGCAATGATGGTGCGTCGCGGGGTGCAGCGATTTTTTTCGGATCTGCGGCTCTCGATGGTGCCGGAGATTGCACTTGCCTCGGGGCGCCGGGCCGACCTCATGGCGCTCAACGATAAGGGTGAAATCTGGATCGTTGAGATCAAGTCCTCGGTCGAGGATTTTAGATCAGACCGGAAATGGCCCGACTATCGGGCGCATTGCGACCGGTTGTTCTTCGCCACCCACTCCGGCGTTCCGCCAGAGCTGTTTCCCGAAGACTGCGGTTTGATCGTATCCGATGGCTGGTCCGCGGATCTGTTGCGCGAGGCGCCTGAGCATCGGCTGGCGGCGGCTTCAAGAAAAGCGGTGCTGCTGCGTTTTGCTCGCGCTGCGGCAGACCGTCTGCTTCAAGCCGAATTGTCAGCCAACCCGATCTGAAGGGCATCTCTGTCAGAGATGCGCGATCCATGCTTGAACGGCGGGGATCCTCAGCGAGGTGCACGCTTGGCGAGTATGCGTTGCAGCGTGCGTCGATGCATGTTCAGCCGCCGCGCGGTCTCGGACACATTGCGTTCGCACATTTCATAAACCCGCTGGATATGCTCCCAGCGAACCCGGTCTGCGGACATCGGATTTTCGGGCACCTCAGCCCGCTCACCGGGTTTGCGGGTCAGGGCAGCAAACACCTCGTCGGCATCGGCGGGCTTTGCAAGGTAGTCGATTGCCCCCAACTTTACCGCAGTCACCGCGGTCGCAATATTGCCATAACCGGTCAGCACGATGATCCGGGTGTCGTCGCGCCGCTCACGGATCGCTTCGATGACATCGAGCCCGTTTCCATCCTGCAGCCGCATGTCGACCACTGCATATTTGGGTGGATGATGGCGTGCCTTGGCGAGGCCTTCAGCGACGGTCTCGGCAATGTCGACTGCAAAGCCACGCGCTTCCATAGCGCGGGCAAGTCGTCGCAGAAACGGTCCGTCATCATCGACAAGCAGGAGCGATGCATCCGGTCCGATGGACTGGGTTTCTGTCAGATTGGCAGTGTCGCTGGTCATATTTCACCTCAAGGGCGCTAAAACGCATTCTCTCCTACTCGATTTAATGCGTTCGTGCGATTTATCCAGTTCCAGTCGGTGCAATCCGGCTGGAATCCGCACCCAGGACGTCCATTTTCTCTCTTGGCCATCTGACTTGTACATGTGCGCCGGTGGCCGGGAGCGGCCGATTCGCAAAAGAAAGGGTCGCCCCCGAACGCTCGAGCAGGGTCTTGGCGATGAACAGGCCGAGGCCCAACCCCCCGGCTTTCTCCCTGTCCAGCCGGCTGCGCCTGTTCATGAACGGGACACCGATCTGGGTCAGCACATCGGGCGCAAATCCGGGGCCGTCATCATCAATAGTGATGCTGACCCGGTCTGCATCATGCGACACGGTCACCGTGACCTGACTGTCTGCGAAATCGACAGCGTTTTCGATCAGATTGCCAAGGCCGAAAATGATGCCGGGATTGCGCCGGCCCACAGGCTCCTTCAAATCACTGTCGCCACTCACCACCTCGATCGCGATGCCGAACTCCCGGTGTGGTGCAATGATCTCTTCGATCAATGATCCAAGTGGCAACCGCGCCATATGGACCTCGTCCTGGGTCGAAAGAGTGGTCAGGCGCCGCAGGATATCGCGGCAGCGTTCGCTCTGGCTGCGCAACAGCATTATGTCATCAGCGAATCGCGGGTCACTCGCCAAAGCCTTTTCCATTTCCCGTGCCACCACTGAGATCGTGGCAAGCGGCGTTCCCAGTTCATGTGCCGCCGCTGCCGCCAGGCCGTCGAGTGCAGAAAGATGTTGCTCACGCTGCAGCACCAGCTCAGTTGCAACCAGCGCATCTGCGAGCTGAGTGGCCTCTGCAGAAACCTGATAGGCATAGACAGCCGCAAAAACCGTCGTTGAAACGATGGCAATCCAGGCTCCGACGATCAGCAGAAACGGAACCTCGAAATCACTGTCGGGATACCAGGGCAGCGGCAGTGAATAGAAGGCAAGCAGCGTCACCGCTGCCACCGAAAGCGCACCCAGGCCGACCGTATGCCGCACCGGTTGAGATGCTGACGAGATGATCACCGGGACGCACAGCAGAACCGAGAAGGGATTGGCAAGGCCTCCGGTCATGAACAGCAGGCCTGAAAGCTGCAGAACGTCGAAGGACAGCACCGCCATGGCCCCAAGCGGCGGCAGCCGGTGGGCCGCGGGAAACCGTACCGACAAAAACACATTGAGCCAGGCCGAACAGGCGATCAACGCAAAACACAGCGCCTCGGGAAACTCGAAACCGTAGCCATGAGCGATAATGACAACTGCGAGGCTCTGGCCTGCAACTGCCAGCCAGCGCAGCCGGGTCAGCGTTTGCAGCCGCAGGCGGTGGCGAAGCGATTGGTCTTCAAGAAAGGGCGGAAAAACTGTCATGCGCCTGATTTACTCTGCTGTTGCAAGGCGCGGCAATGGTTTTTCACCGGGTGCGCGGTTTGGCCCGCCGTGTCGGCTCCGCCTCGCCTGGGTTTTCGGGCCAGGGATGGCGTGGATACCGGCCGCGCATCTCGCTGCGGACATCAGCCCATGACCCCTTCCAGAAACCGGGAAGATCTCGCGTGGTCTGGATCGGGCGCTGCGCCGGCGACAGCAATTCCAGCGTCAGCGGCAACCGCCCGCCACCGATTGAGGGATGCCCAGACAGACCGAACAACTCCTGCACCCGGATCGCCACCACCGGTCCTTCCTCACCATAACGGACCGGAAGCCGTGATCCGGTGGGTGCCTCGTAGTGAGTCGGCGCCAGACGGTTGATCTCCGTTTGGGCGCCAGGTGCGCAAAGTGACAGCAAGCCCTGATGAAGTCCGTCTCGGTCAATGGTCTTCAGCGCCGTAATTCCCGGCTGAAACGGCGCGAACCAGGTTTCGAGACTGTCCAGCAAGGCTGCATCTGATACATCCGGCCATGGGTCACCAAGGCTTTGGTGCAGAAAGCCGATTCGATCTCGCAATTGCTGCCCAGCAGCCGAAAAAGGCAGGCACCTGAGCCCCAGCTTGCGAATCCCGGCACAAAGTGCGGCCATTGCCTCAGAAGTTTCGGGCTTTGGCAGCGGCGCTTCGGCAAGCGTGATTGCACCAAGCCGGGTGACACGCCGCGCCCGAACTGCGCCGCTCGCCTCGTCAAAGACGCATTCCTGCTTTGTTTCTGCCCGATCGGCCAGAAGCTCGTCGAGTTCAGACCCTGCCAGTTCGGCTGCGGCGAGAACCCGCGCCGCCTGGGCCTTGCCGCTCAGATCGGCCACCACGATGTAACCTGCGCCGGCCAGCCGATCTGTTTCGTCAATCACCGCACCACGCCCATTGGCAAGCACGAATTGCCCGCGCCCGCCCCGCTGTTTCGCGACCCGGTCCGGAAAGGCGGTGGCGAGCAGTCCTGCGGCCCCCGGCATTTCGGAACGCTCCGCTTTGCGTCCGGCTCCGGCCAGGCGCCCGGCCAGCGAGCGCGCCGCCGATGCCCGCGGACTGCGGTCACTGCGAAAGCGCTGCCAGCGGACGTCGAGGTCCGTTGCGGTGCCGCCAAGCCCCTGTTCTGTGAGCAGAACCGCCAGTTCTGCTGCGGCCTGCCCAACGCCCTGCTCGCGCCCGGCAACCACCATGGCGGCCAGTCGTGGCGGCAGCGCCAGCGCCCGCATCTGCTGGCCACGTGGTGTCAGCACACCTTTCGCATCAATTGCCCCAAGACCGGTGAGAAGGCTGCGGGCCTCCTCGATCGCCGGGCCGGGCGGCCCATCGATAAAGCGTAGTTCACGCGGGTCGGAGACACCCCAGGCTATGCAATCGAGCACCATCGAGGCAAGATCGCTCGCCAGGATCTGAGGTGTTGCAAAGGCAGGCAGCGCCTTGCCCTGCTCTTCCCTCCAGAGCCTGACGGCAATGCCTGGTTCGGTGCGTCCGGCACGGCCTGCCCGTTGATCAGCGGACGCGCGCGACGCGCGCACGGTTTCGAGCCTTGTGATGCCGGTCGATGGCTCATAGACCGGTTGCCGCACAAGGCCGCTGTCGATGACGATGCGCACACCATCAATCGTGATCGAACTTTCCGCGACTGTGGTCGCCAGCACCACCTTGCGCCGCCCCTTCGGCGCCGGGCGGATCGCGGCATCCTGTTCGCCCGATCCAAGCCCGCCATAAAGCGGCTGCACATCTGTCTCAGGCCCCAATCGGCTCTCAAGCGCCTGTTCCACCCGCTTGATTTCGCCCTGGCCCGGCAGAAATGCGAGAATCGAACCGCTCTCTGCACGGTGCAGGGTCTCGATCGCACGGGTCATGCTGAGCTCTATGCGTTCACCTGCAGTGCGGTCCAGATGCCGGATCTCGACCGGATGGCTCCGGCCCTGGCTCTCTATCACCGGGCAATTTTCAAGCAGGGTCGCAACCCGGGTCGTATCAAGCGTTGCAGACATCACCACAATGCGCAGATCCTCGCGCAGTCCGGACTGGATATCGAGCGCCAGCGCCAGGCCGAAATCGGCCTCCAGGGCGCGTTCGTGGAACTCGTCAAAGATCACGCATCCTATGCCTTCAAGATCCGGCGATTCCAGCGCCATGCGGGTGAACACGCCTTCGGTGACCACTTCGATGCGGGTGTTGCGTGAGACCCTGGTGTCGAGCCGCATACGGTAGCCCACCGTCGCGCCGACCTCTTCGCCGAGCATTGCAGCCATCCGCCGTGCGGCGGCGCGCGCGGCGAGCCTGCGGGGTTCGATCAGGATGATCTTGCCTTCAAGCCAGCCTTGTTCGCGAAAGACCAGCGGAGCGAGAGTCGTCTTGCCGGCTCCCGGCGGGGCAGCGAGAACAGCGCGCGAGTGATGTGTCAGCGCCTCGCACAGCGCCGGCAGGACGTCACAGACCGGCAGGCTGGCGAAACGCGCGGCAATCCCGTTCACGATTGGCCAACCCTGTGGACTTCTCCGCCCGCAGCGCCCGCGTCGGCCTCATCATGGGTGACCAGCACAACCGGCAGGCCTGCGCAGCGCGCCTTGGAGAACACCATCTGCCGGGTCTGGTCACGCAGATGGGCATCAAGCTTGGAAAACGGCTCGTCGAGCAGCAGCAGTCTGGGTTGCGACAGCAAGACCCGTTGCAGCGCCACCCTTGCCTTCTGCCCGCCTGAAAGGGTGTCCGGATCGCTGTTTCCGAACCCCGCAAGGCCTGCATCCTCAAGCGCCGCCTCGGCCATGGCCCGGCGTTGCTTGCGTCCGCGCACCGTGTCCGGGATTGCAATCGCAATGTTGTCGGCGACACTGAGATGGGGAAACAGCAGCGGGTCCTGAAACAGGATGCCGGCATGACGCTTCTCTGCCTCAAGGGCAATCAGATCGATACCATCAACATAAACACCACCGCTTGCGGTAAAAGCCGGGTCGAGAAAACCGCCGAGATAAGCCAGAAGCGTCGATTTGCCTGATCCGGAGGGTCCCATTACCGTCAGCGTTTCGCCGCACCTTATCCGGGCACTGATCGAAACGAGCTCCCGGCCTTCAAGCGCGATGCGCACATGGTCCAGAACCAGTCCCTGATTGTCTGTCATGCTGTTCATCATTACACCCGCAAACCGCGCCGGTTGCGGAATATCAAGCCTGGCAGCCCCATTGCAATGGCGAAGGCGATAAATGGCAGCAGTGTCTGCATGAAGGCATAAACGCCAATCACCCTGCGGTTGCCGCCCGCAGCCAGCGCCACGGCCTCCGTCGTAACCGTGGTCAGACGGCCGGCGCCGATCAGCAGGGTTGGCAGATACTGGCCCACTGAAACCGAAAACCCGACCGCGGCTGCGGTCAAGATCGCGCGTGTGAGCATCGGCAGTCTGATGTGCAGAAGCGCCCGGCCCCGGCTTATGCCGAGCCCGGCCGCGATCTGGTCGTGCCGCCGGTCATGGGCGCGCCACGGGTCGCTGAGCGAAAGGAAGACATATGGAAGGACAAACACCAGATGGGCCAGCACCAGCGCGCCGAAGCTCGCGTCGACACCGAGCCAGATTGAAAGCACCTGCAGCCCGAACATGAAGGAGATCTGCGGCACGATCAGGGGAAGATAGATCAGCAGCAGAGCGTCGCGCCCGCGCCCGGTTTCATATTCACGTTCCAGGCACAGGATGGTCAGAACCAGGGCGATCAACGTCGACAGACCGGCCACGGCCAGCGTGGTTGCAAGCGGTCCACTCATCCTTGGCATGGCCTGCATCCACGATCGCATACTGAAGTTCGCAGGCAAGGCATCGGGGAACTGCCAAAGCCCGGAAACAGACCAAAGCGCCAGGATCGCAATTCCGCCAAACACCACAAGCGCCGAGCTCGACATCATTAGCCGTGCCAGGATTCGAACAATCAGGTCCCGGCGCATGCGCGCCCCTCTGTCGCGGACAAGGCACACAGCCAGAGCGCCGATGCGTTCGATCACAACCCAGATCAGCAGTGCGGCAAGGGTGACGCTCAATTGCATCACCGCGCCGGCCGATGCCAGAAACCGGGTTTCAAGATTGGGATCGTTCATCCAGTCAATCAACCGGACCGGCAGGGTGGGCGGCAGGTGCGGCCCCAGGATCAGTGCCACATCAACCACCGATGTCGCATAGGCCACCACGGCGAACACTGCGAGCCGGATCTGCCGGTAGAGTGGCGGCCACAGGAGGAATGTAAAGCTGGCGATCCGGCCATAGCCGAGCGAACGTCCCAGCCGCATGGTCTCGGAGTGCCGGGTCTGTGGCAGAGCTGCCAGTGTCACCAGAAACAGGAACGGGATTTCCTTGACGATCAACCCGGCCATCATCGACAGTGCCATCGGGTCGTTGACGATCAGCAGGTCGGGGGGCCGGTCAAGCCCGGTGGCCCATGGTGAGATCAGCCGCATGATCATGCCTGACGGTGCAATCATGAAGGCCAGCCCGAAAGCCGCCGCGGCGTGGGGCACCGACAGCAATGGCGAGATCAGCCGGCGCACCCGCGAGAAGGTCGTTGTTCCCAGATCGCTGGCGACAAAGGCCGCCACGGTGCCGAGCGAAATCAGCGTGGTGACCAGCCCGATCAGGATCGACAGCAGCGCCGAGCGGGCGATTCCAGGCTGTGCGCCAAGCACGCCGAAATGCTCTGTGGTGAAATGCTCGCCGCCCAGCTCCGGCAGGTAGCCAAACGCGGGAAGCGCGGTTCCCGCGAGCCCGAAGACCAACGGCCCCAGAAGGACGGCGAGCGTGAGCGGCGGCGCCACTCGCGCCAGGCGGACACCGCCCACCTTCATCTCCTGGGTGCTCCGTCATGTGCCATGAGGTCAGCATACACCACATAACCAAACCAGAAGCGGCGGGTCGGATTATATGGCGCAAGGCCCGGGATGCCGCGGCATCCTTTGGCTGTCATGACGGTCGCCGTGCCAGCGCGCCGGTCTCAGTTGGCCGCACCATAGCGGCGAACCCACTCACCCTCGATCCGCTCCATCCAATCGGGATGGGGCTCATCAAGTGCCGGGCCGAGTTCGTCGGGCTTGAGGGTGGCGATGCCCAGATCCAGCGCGTCGAACGCGGCGCGGTCTTCATCCGAAAGCTTGTCCATGGACAGCACGGTCGGGTCGCCCCAGATTGCCGGATCCTGCTTGCGTGCCTGCGCTTCCGGCGAAATCAGGAAATCAGCCAGCACCAGCGCGCCTGCCTTGGCTGCTGCATTGTACGGGATGGCGACAAAATGCGTGTTGCCGAGTGTACCTGCGGGATAGGTGAAGGAACGCACGGTATCGGGCAGTTCGCCCGCTGCGATACCCGCCGAAGCCTCGGAAGGGTTGAAGGCGAAGATGATGTCGAGCTCGCCATCGGCCAGCTTCTGCTTCATGTCGGGATAATTCTGCGGATAGGCCTTGCCGCTGCGCCAAAGATTTGGGTGCAACGCATCAAGATAGGCAAACAGCGGCGCGGCGTCTTCTGCAAAACTTGCATCATCAACCGGCTTTGAGAGTTTGGATTTGTCGACGATGACTTCCGAAAGCACCTGCTTGAGAAATGACGAGCCGATGAAATCCGGCGGTTGCGGATAGGAAAAGCGTCCTGGATTTTCCTGGGCCCATTTCAGAAGATCGGCCGAGGACTGGGGAACACTGTCAGCGGGTGTGCGCGCGGTGTCATGGAAGAACACCAGCTTGGCACCGCCCCACGGGCTCTCGAGTCCGTCGGTGGGAATGGTGAAATCAGTCAGAATTGTCGGCTTGTTCTCATGGTCGACATAGGCCCAGTTGGGCAGGCCGGTGGTCCAGTCCGGCGACATCAGCAATTCCTGCCGTTTCATCGAGGCGAAATTCTCGCCATTGATCCAGATGAGATCGACCGATCCGCCTTCGTTCTTCCCGGTCGCCTTTTCCGCCAGAACCTTTGCCACGGCATTCGCCGTGTCATCGAGCTTTACGTGAACCACATTGACCCCGTAGCGCTCCTTGAGCGTGCTGCCGGCCCAGTCGATATAGCTGTTGATGTTTTCCGAGCCGCCCCAGGCATTGAAATAAACGGTCTGGCCGCGCGCTTCCTCTAGCACGGCATCCCAGTTCCGCGGATCCGGATCAGCGGCCAGAGCTGGTTGGGACAACGCCATGGCGGCGGTCAAAACGCCAGCAAAGAAGGTCGAAATCTTGATCATGAAAGTCCTCACCAAAAAGCAAACTGCAGGGCCAAACACCACAGGGGCAGATTTCCGTCAATTGTCGCGGCCTTTCAACAGCGTCACAATTTGGTGATTCGCATGTGTGAAGGCTGCTGTGGGCTGCAAGCGCCGTGATGACGGTCGGGATCCGGTTGGACAAACACCTTGCAAAACGGCCGCCAGCGCGCGCGGCGGTTCCCAACGTCATCAGTGCGCTTGGTCCCAGTTCTTGGCCGCACGCGCGTCGACCTGCAGTGGCACCGCCATGTCGATGGCTGGCATGGCGGCGTTCTCCATCACCTCGACTATCACAGGAATGATCTTGTCCGCATCCGCTTCCGCGGTCTCGAAGATCAGTTCATCATGAACCTGCAACAGCATGCGCGCCTGCATTCCGGCCGCTTCAAGCGCTGGTTCCATGCGCACCATCGCGCGGCGGATGATGTCGGCAGCAGAGCCCTGGATCGGCGCATTGATTGCTGCCCGCTCATTGAAGGCACGGACCTGCGGGTTGGAGGATCGGATTTCCGGGTAATGGGCGCGGCGGCCAAATATGGTCGTCACATAGCCATTCTCCTTGGCCTCTGCCTTGGTGGCGTCCATGTAGTCCTTGATGCCCGGGAACCGCTCGAAATACTTGCGGATGTAGTCTCCGGCCTCGGAACGCTCGATGCTGAGCTGGTTGGCGAGGCCAAAGGCGGAGATCCCGTAAATAATGCCGAAATTGATCGCCTTGGCCCTGCGACGAACCTCTGAAGGCATGCCCTCGATCGGCACGCCAAACATTTCCGAGGCGGTCATCGCGTGGATGTCCACCCCGTCGGCGAAGGCCTGTGTGAGCTGTGGAATGTTGGCGACATGGGCAAGCACCCGCAGTTCGATCTGGCTGTAGTCAGCCGAAATCAACACATTGCCCGGTTCGGCAACGAACGCGGTTCGGATCTTGCGCCCTTCCGCCGTGCGTACCGGAATGTTCTGAATGTTGGGGTCGGATGAGGACAGCCGACCGGTTGTTGTCGCCGCCATCGCAAAGGACGTATGCACCCGCTTGGTCTCGGGGTTGATGAAGCCCGGAAGCGCATCGGTGTAGGTGGATTTAAGCTTGGTCAGCTGCCGCCAGTCGACGATCTTGCGCGGCAGCTCATGTCCGGCGGCCGCCAGGTCCTCAAGCGCCTGGGCGGATGTCGACCACTGCCCGGTCTTGGTTTTCGAGCCACCCGGCAGGCTCATCTTGTCAAACAGGATCTCGCCCAGCTGTTTGGGCGATCCGACATTGAAGTTTTCCCCTGCCAGCTCCTGAATTTCCGCTTCGAGAGCTGCTGCGCCCTGGGCCAGTTCGCCCGACAGCCGCGACAGGATCTGCCGGTCAACTCTAATGCCGCGTTGCTCCATACGCATCAGAACCGGCGCCAGCGGGCGCTCAAGCCGCTCGTAGACGCTTGTCATGCCTTCAGAAACCAGCCGTACTTTCAGGGCATGCCACAGCCTGAGGGTTACCTCGGCGTCCTCGGCCGCATAAGCGGTTGCCTTGTCGATGGCCACTTGCGCAAACGGAATCGCGCTTTTGCCCGAGCCGGTCACGTCTTTGTAGCCGATTGTCTTGTGGCCCAGCCAGCGCTCCGAAAGAGCATCCATGCCATGGCCACCCTGGCCCGCATCGAGCACATAGGACAAAAGCATGGTGTCATCGAAACTCTTTATTTCGATGTTGTGCTGCGCCATCACCAGCATGTCGTATTTAAGGTTCTGTCCGATCTTGAGAACCGCGGGCTCCTCGAGCAGCGCCTTGAGTTCATCAAGTGCGGCTCGCACCGGCATCTGGCCCGGCTGCAGGCCGCCGCCGCCAAGCAGATCGCCAACCCCGTTGGAGTGGGCCAGCGGCGCGTAGCAGGCGCGCACCTTCAGCTCACCGGTATCGGGTGCAGCCTCCGGAACGGCCAATGAAAAACCCACAAGTTCGGCCTGCATCGCATCAAGCGAGGTGGTTTCAGTGTCGAAAGCGACGACACCGGTCTCGCGTGCCATGGCGCACCAGGCCTTGAGTTGCTCAATGTCGCTCAGGGTCTCGTAAGCCGTTGTGTCGATCTTGGCTGAACCCGCTTCTGCCGCGCGCCGCTTGGCGAGGCCCTGAGGCGTATCGTCATTCTGGCCGGTTGCGGTGACTGCCGCATTCGCCGCATCGCCGGGATCAAGATCGGGCCCGCGCATCTCGGCGGCCGCGTCAACGGCCACGTCCGCGGCATCCACCGCACTGGCATCGGTGTCGGTCGCGTCAGCCACCCGCCGTGTCAGCGAGGTGAATTCCATGCCCTTGAGGAAGGCAACCAGCTTCGGTCCGTTAAGCGGGTTGAGCACCAGCTCTCCAAGCTTCTCGGAAACCTCGACGTCATCTCTTAATCGAACCAGTTCACGCGAAATCCGTGCCTTGTCGGCGAACTCGACAATGTTCTCGCGCCGCTTGTTCTGCTTGATCTCACCGGCACGCTCGAGCAGCGTGTCCAGATCGCCGAATTGCTCGATCAGCTGTGCGGCGGTTTTTGGCCCGATCCCCGGGATGCCTGGCACGTTGTCGACCGAATCACCGGTCAGCGCCTGCAGGTCGATCATCTTTTCGGGCGGCACGCCCCATTTCTCGATGACCTCCGGGACACCGATCTGCCGGTCCTTCATGCTGTCATACATCGACACCTGCGGGCCGACGAGCTGCATCAGATCCTTGTCCGACGAGATCACGGTCACATCTGCGCCAGCTTCACGCGCGAGCCGTGCATAGGTGGCGATCAGATCGTCGGCCTCGAAACCCTCCATCTCGATGCAGGGCAGGTCAAAGGCACGGGTTGCCTCGCGAATCACGGCGAATTGCGGCACCAGATCCTCGGGCGGCGCCGAGCGGTTGGCCTTGTATTCCGGATAAAGCTCGTTGCGGAAGGTTTTTGACGAATGGTCGAAAATCACCGCGAAATGGGTTGGTGTCACGCCCACGGACGTGTCGCGTGCCTCTGACACCAGCTTCCAAAGCATGTTGCAAAAGCCAGACACCGCGCCAACCGGCAGGCCGTCAGACTTGCGTGTCAGCGGTGGAAGCGCATGATAAGCACGGAAAATATAGCCCGAACCGTCGACGAGAAAGAGATGATCACCTTTTTTCATGGCGCAAGGATTAGCGCGCAGCTGGCGCAAGGTCCATCATGGTTTTGGGTTGCGATGCCGATTGGTGCAGGCCGCTGCTCACGAAATGGTTACCAAATTGTAATCTTTGGAAACACTTCGTGTCCTTGAAAAGCCATAATCTGAACGCCAACTCCCAATCATCGGCGCACTAACAAGCCGTTGTCTGGATTTTTCGGCTCGTCCCCCGCCGCTTCCAGACGAAGGACAAGGGCCTCCCCGCCCCCTCTTATGGTCCTTGTCCTGCCAATATGCCGCCATGGCCCTTCCCCTCCGGCCATGGCGGCTTTTCTTTTGCCGCAGCAGGGTTCTAAGATCACCGCTTCTGATTCCCCATCCCGGAGCTTGGATCCTTCCATGACAGACCTCAATGCCGTCCTTTCCGCAGCCGATGCCAATCTCGACGCGAGTCTCGAGAGACTGTTCGGGCTGTTGCGCATCCAGTCGATTTCAACCGACCCCGCCTATGCTCCTGAATGCCGCCGCGCCGGGCAATGGCTTGTCGATGAACTCAATGGTCTGGGCTTTGATGCCAGCCTGCGTGACACCCCCGGCCATCCGATGGTCGTCGCCCATCACGATGGCGCCACGCCCGATGCACCGCATTATCTTTTCTATGGCCATTATGATGTGCAGCCGGTCGATCCGCTGGATCTGTGGACCGACCCGCCGTTCGAGCCTGCAATCAAGCAAATCGAACCGGGCCGCAAGGCAATCACCGGCCGGGGTGCGGCCGATGACAAGGGTCAGCTGATGACATTTGTCGAGGCCTGCCGCGCCTGGAAGGCCGTCTCGGGAGCGTTGCCCTGCCGAATCACCATCCTGTTTGAGGGCGAGGAAGAGTCCGGTTCCCCCTCGCTCAGGCCGTTCCTCAAGGCCAATGCGGAGGAGCTGAAAGCGGAATGCGCACTGGTCTGCGACACCGGGATGTGGGACGCGAAAACACCGGCGATCTCGGTCGGGCTTCGCGGACTGGTCGGCGAGCAAGTCACCATCCATGCCGCAGACCGTGACCTGCATTCGGGTCTGTTTGGCGGTGCTGCGGCCAATCCACTGCATATCTTGTCGAAGATCCTCGCCGATCTTCATGGCGAAACCGGCCGGGTGACGCTTGAAGGTTTTTATGATGGCGTAACGGACACCCCTGCACAGATTCTCGCGAGCTGGGAGAGTCTCGGCAAGACGGCCGAAAGCTTTCTGGGAGAGGTTGGTCTGTCGGTTCCCGCAGGCGAGACCGGGCGGTCGGTGCTCGAGCAGACCTGGGCGCGGCCCACTGCGGAAGTCAACGGCATGTGGGGCGGCTACACCGGTGAGGGCTTCAAGACCGTGATCGCCGCCGAGGCCTCGGCAAAGGTTTCCTTCCGGCTTGTCGGGAAGCAGGATCCTGACCAGATCCGTGCCGCATTCCGCGCCCATGTCGAGGCGCGGCTCCCAGCCGATTGCAGCGCCAGCTTTGCCCCGCATGGCGGTTCGCCGGCGATCCAGCTGCCGTTTGATTCTCCGGTTGTCACCAAAGCGCGCAACGCGCTCACCGACGAGTGGCCGAACCCGGCTGTGATGATCGGCATGGGCGGTTCCATTCCGATTGTCGGGGATTTCCAGAACATTCTGGGACTTCAGTCCATGCTGTGTGGCTTCGGCCTGACAGATGACCGGATTCACTCACCCAACGAGAAATATGATCTGACTTCATTTGCAGGCGGAATACGGTCCTGGGTGCGCATTCTGGATGCGCTCTCGCGGAAGTGACCGGAGCGTATGACGCTGCTTTGGTTTGCGGCGCCATCATATGAAATTCCTTAACCACCCCTTAAATCGTCGCATTTAGGGTGTTTTGCAGTCGCCTTGCGGTGCCAGAACGGGACAGGCCTCCGGTTCCGGCATTGCGGCGATGTCAAACACCGGATGTTGCGCGCGGTTGCCACTTGCTGCGCAAACGATCCGGGTCGAGACCCGCCCGAAACGGAACCCGGACCTTTCATGCCGCGCAAGATCACCCCACAAAGCCGCATCGAACCGTCTTTTGAAAAGACCAGATCGAAATCGGCAAAGCGGACCGTCGCTGACGAGCGTGTCGCCGGCAAATCTGCACCGGCCAAACGCCGCAAGAAACCGGCTTCCAAAGCGCGCAAGCCCAAGGCTCGTAATGGTCGAAGCCGCCTGGGCCGCGCGTTTCGTAGCTTGATCTATTGGAGTTTCGTGCTGGCCATCTGGGGCGGCATCGCCATTGCCGGTGTGGTGGCCTATTACGGTGCCCGCATGCCAAGTGCGGCCACCTGGTCGATCCCTGATCGCCCACCCAACGTCAAGATCGTTTCGGTTCGTGGCGAGGTCATGGCAAATCGCGGCGCAACCGGTGGTGAGGCGGTGCTTCTGGGCGACATGTCGCCCTACATTCCGCAAGCGGTGATTGCCATCGAGGACCGCCGCTTCTACTCGCATTTCGGCGTTGATCCGATCGGACTGGCCCGCGCCATGGTGGCCAATGTGAGCGCTGGTCGAATGGTCCAGGGCGGTTCGACGCTGACTCAGCAATTGGCCAAGAACCTGTTCCTGTCGCCCGAGCGCACAATTGAGCGAAAAGTTCAGGAAGTGCTTTTGTCGCTTTGGCTCGAGCATAAGTTCGCCAAGGATCAGATCCTTGAAATGTATCTCAACCGGGTCTTCTTCGGTTCCGGCGCCTATGGTGTCGAAGCAGCGTCGCGTCGCTATTTCCGCAAACCGGCCCGTGATGTGACGCTGGCCGAGGCAGCGCTGCTTGCCGGTCTTCTCAAGGCGCCGTCCCGGCTGTCGCCGGCGCGGAATCCGAAAGGTGCGGAAGAGCGCGCGCAGGTGGTTCTTGCAGCCATGCGCGAACATGGCGTCGTCTCCGACCGTGAAATTGCCACCGCACTGACCAGTCCGCAAATCCGGGCCAAAAGCTATTGGACCGGATCAGAAAATTATGTGGCTGATATGGTCATGAAACGGCTGCCCGATCTGGTGGGACCCGTGACTGAGGATCTGGTGGTCGACACCACCATTGATTTCCACCTACAGCGCGAGGCCGAAAAAGCCTTGCGTGCGAGCCTTGAGGCCAATGGTGCGAAGCTTGCAGTCAGCCAGGGTGCGCTGGTTTCGGTTGATGGAACCGGTGCGGTGCGGGCGCTGATTGGAGGCCGTGAATATGCGACCAGCCAGTTTGACCGTGCCACCGAGGCCAAACGGCAGCCGGGTTCGGCCTTCAAGCCTTTCGTCTACGCCGCGGCGCTCGAACAAGGCCGGACGCCCCTCTCGGTGCGCAATGATGCGCCGGTCAGGATCGGCAAATGGACGCCGGAAAACTACGATGGCAAGTACCGCGGCGCGGTCACGCTGTCGGATGCGCTGACCTTTTCGCTCAACACTGTGGCGGCGCAACTGGCGATGGAGGTCGGACCCAAAACGGTGGTGCAGACAGCCCGGCGGCTGGGCATCGAAGCCGATATGAAAGCCAACGCCTCGATCGCGCTGGGAACCTCCGAAGTTACCCTGATGGAGCTCACGGCGGCCTATGCCCCATTCATGAATGGCGGCTACAAGGCCACACCGCACGTGATCCGCCGCGTCTCCACCCAGGATGGAAAGGTGCTTTACGAGAACACCTATGACAATCCGCCTCGGGTGATTGATCCACTGGTTGCCGCAATGATGAACCAGATGCTGGTTCGTGTCGTCAGTGAAGGCACAGGCAAGAAGGCCGGACTGGATGGCTGGATGGCAGCAGGCAAGACCGGCACCAGCCAGTCATTCCGCGATGCCCTGTTCGTCGGATACACGGCAAACCTGGCAACAGGGGTGTGGTTCGGAAACGATAATGGTGCGCCGATGAAAAAGGTTACCGGTGGCGCGCTTCCGGCCCAAACCTGGAAAACCTTCATGCAGGCCGCTCACAAGGGTTTGCCGGCAGTGCGCTTGCCGCTTGCCGGTCCGGTTCCACCGGTATCGATTGGAGGCTCATCGATAGCTGAGGATGATCCGGTGGCAGGCCTGATGCGCGATCTGATTCCCATCCCCTTGTCGCGTGATTCGACTGGAGCGACCGGAGACAGCCCGCTGGTCCCGCCGGCTGATGTGGGGGTCTCGCCGCAACCCGGTGGCAATGCTCCCCGCACAACCCTTCTCGATATCCTTATGGGGAACTAGGGCCGGGACAGCGGGCGCATTGTCCTCCAATCCCGGAGAAGCGGTCTACCGCGCTTCAAAAAAGTGCGGTTTGATCCAAAAAACAGGCCGTCATCAATAATCAGACCTGTTGCGGGCGCTTGCAGTCTGGAAGTGACATTCTTATATACCCCCCAACGCTTCCGGCATCAGTGTTATGGAAACAGACTGTGCCCAGGCAGCGCAAACGGACAAGACATGGAAAATCATGCCGTCCGCTTCTTAGTATTGTCCCGTTAGGGGCTGTCGAATGGAACGCCTGACCGGGTCCCGGCAGCTCGCTTCAAGGAGAAAGTAACATGGCGAAAGTAATCGGAATCGACCTCGGAACCACCAATTCGTGCGTCGCAGTGATGGATGGCAAGGATGCCCGCGTGATCGAAAACGCGGAAGGCTCCCGTACCACGCCCTCGATGGTGGCATTTAGTGAAGATGGTGAGCGTCTGGTCGGCCAGCCGGCCAAACGACAGGCGGTCACCAACCCGGAAAACACCCTTTTTGCAGTCAAGCGCCTTATCGGCCGCCGCTACGAAGACAAGGCCGTGACCAAGGACAAGGAACTTGTCCCCTTCAAGATCAGCCGTGGCGACAATGGCGATGCCTGGGTCGAAGCAAATGGCGAGAGCTATTCGCCTGCACAGATCTCGGCCATGATCCTTCAGAAGATGAAGGAAACCGCCGAATCCTATCTTGGTGAGAGCGTCGACAAGGCCGTTATCACCGTTCCTGCCTACTTCAACGACGCCCAGCGGCAGGCCACCAAGGACGCCGGCAAGATTGCCGGACTTGAAGTGCTCCGCATCATCAACGAGCCGACAGCTGCTGCACTGGCCTATGGTCTGGACAAGACCGAAGGCAAGACGATTGCAGTCTACGACCTTGGCGGCGGCACCTTCGACGTCTCCATTCTCGAAATCGGCGATGGCGTCTTTGAAGTGAAGTCGACCAATGGCGACACCTTCCTGGGCGGTGAAGACTTCGACATGCGCCTGGTCGGCTATCTGGCCGACGAATTCAAGAAGGATCAGGGCATTGATCTGAAGAAGGACAAGCTCGCGCTGCAGCGCCTCAAGGAAGCTGCCGAAAAAGCCAAGATCGAGCTGTCTTCGGCATCGCAGACCGAAATCAACCTGCCCTTCATCACCGCTGATGCGTCCGGTCCGAAGCACCTGACATTGAAGCTGACCCGGTCGAAGTTCGAAAGCCTTGTCGACGATTTTGTCCAGCGCACCATCGCGCCGTGCAAGGCCGCGCTCAAGGACGCCGGTCTGCAGGCTGCAGAAATCGACGAAGTGGTGCTGGTTGGCGGCATGACCCGCATGCCCAAGATCCAGGAAGTGGTGAAGCAGTTCTTCGGCAAGGATCCGCATAAGGGCGTGAACCCGGATGAAGTTGTTGCCATGGGTGCTGCCATCCAGGCCGGCGTTCTCCAGGGTGACGTCAAGGACGTGCTGCTTCTCGATGTGACCCCGCTGTCGCTCGGAATCGAAACGCTTGGCGGTGTCTTCACCCGCCTGATCGACCGCAACACCACGATCCCGACCAAGAAGTCCCAGGTTTTCTCCACCGCTGAAGACAACCAGAATGCGGTGACGATCCGGGTCTTCCAGGGCGAGCGTGAAATGGCTGCCGACAACAAGATGCTGGGTCAGTTCGATCTGGTCGGTATCCCGCCCGCACCGCGTGGCGTGCCGCAGATCGAGGTCACCTTCGACATCGATGCCAATGGCATCGTCAACGTGTCGGCCAAGGACAAGGGCACCGGCAAGGAGCACCAGATCCGCATTCAGGCCTCTGGCGGCCTGTCCGACAGCGACATCGAGGCGATGATCAAGGAAGCTGAAACCAACGCCGAGGCCGATAAGAAGCGTCGCGCTGTGGTGGAAGCCAAGAACCAGGGCGAAAGTCTGGTCCATTCCTCGGAGCAGTCGCTCAAGGACTATGGCGACAAGGTCTCCGAAGAAGATCGCACTGCGATTGCCAATGCCATTGCCGCATTGAAGGCTGCAGTGGAAGCTGAAGAGCCGGACGCAGAGGACATTCAGGCCAAGAGCCAGACACTGATGGAAGTGTCGATGAAGCTTGGCCAGGCGATGTACGAGCAAAACCAGGCCGAAGCTGAAGCCGAGGACGGTGCCGAGGGTGGCTCCGACGACAAGGTCGTCGACGCAGACTTCGAAGAGGTCAAGGACGACGACGATCAGAAGAAGTCGGCCTAAGTATCAATAAGCGCAGAAAACAGTCAGAGGGTGCCCGGAAGGGCACCCTTTTCGCGTTAATACTAACAGACGAAAGTTCGCAGCGGTTGCTTGTTTTGTGATCCTTTTCTGATCTACAGACCCGGTTTGCTCATAGAATGATTGGTGAGGCGGGCGGGATGAAACAGAACTATCGGTTGTTTGGCGCATGGCGCTTGCTGGCTGCGTTGCTCGTGATGGCTTATCATTTCGCCCATCATGCCCCCAACCCTGATCCGATTACGGACTGGTTCGAGCATATGCTTCCTTTGCTCGACATGTTCTTCATAATGTCAGGGTTCCTGATCTTCGAGCATTACGGAGCCATGAGGAACGACCGGGACCACTACGTCCGCTTTCTGATCAAGCGTCTGGCGCGGCTGTATCCGCTGCATTTAGCGACATTGTCCGTCTTTGTCCTGTTTGCCATTGCCATCCATGCGGGACTGCTGTCGTCACAGGGTGCGGACAGCCGCTACAATCTGATGGCGCTGCCCTCGAATCTGCTTTTGCTACAGGCGTGGGGCGTCAATTCGGAGCTGACCTTCAATTATGTGTCCTGGTCTTTGTCCGGGGAATGGTTTGCCTATCTTCTGTTCCCACTGGTGCTGTTCGCTTTCTCGTCGGGACGGGTTTGGGGGCTTGCCTTGCTGTTGGCATTCTTCGTCGCGATCCTCGAATTCCTCGATCGGGGGGCGACGGAAAAATACGACTTCTGGTTCAACACCAAGCTTTGGGCTGCCTATCGTATTGCCGCAGACTTTGTGTTTGGAGCAATGCTGTGCGCCATTGCACGGCAATTGGACGTGCCGCGCCATAGCCAGCTCTTGGCATGGAGTATTTTGGGCCTGGTTTTCGTCGCCATGTTCTCAGATGCGAACATCTATCTTATCCTCGGGCTCTTTGGCGTTGCCATCGTTCTGGCCGCTCTTGCGGATAAAACAGGTGGCGATGAAACCGCCTGGTTGAATCCTGCCGCGTCCGTGATGGCTGTGTCCTTCGGGATCTACCTTTGGCATCCTGTGATTGAACTCTTCGCCTATTCGCTGATCTGGAACCGCATTCTTGGTATCGACGACCCGCTCCTTTTCTGGCTGTTCATGCCGATTCCTGCACTGGCAACAATCATGGTTGCATTGTACTCAGCCCGTTACCTTGAGCGGCCGGCTGGCAAATGGATTGAGAGATCCCTGACGAAAGCTTGGTCAGAGCGTGTCCTGGAGCGGAAAACAGCCTGAAACACGGCAATATCTTCCATCCTTTCATTGCCGGGGCTGGAAATTTTTCCAGTCAATGACTACATCTCGCTCAAAGCAAAAGTCCTGCCCGCTTGTTCGCGGCTTCAAACAACAAGAGTCTTCTGCGTCCCGGTTGCCTCACGGTTCATCTGCTGGACGCCCCGGAAAAGAGATAACGGATACAATGGCCAAGCCAGACTTCTATGAAACGCTTGGTGTGGCGCGCGGCGCCGACGAGAAAGAGCTCAAGAGCGCTTTCCGCAAGCTTGCCATGAAATACCATCCGGACAAGAATCCGGACGACGCTGATGCCGAACGCAAGTTCAAGGAGATCAACGAGGCTTACGAGTTCTTGAAGGACCCCCAGAAGCGCGCGGCCTATGACCGTTTTGGCCATGCTGCCTTCGAGCAGGGTGGCCCCGGCGGCATGGGCGGAGGTGGGTTCGGTGCCGGCGGTGGCGGCGGATTCTCCGATATCTTCGAGGACATCTTCGGCGAGATGATGGGGGGTGGCCGCGGCCGTCGTTCATCCGGCGGGCGCGAGCGTGGAGCAGATCTGCGCTACAACATGGAGATCTCTCTGGAAGAGGCCTATGCCGGCAAGACAGCGCAGATCCGTGTTCCGACCTCAATCACTTGCGATACGTGCACCGGATCGGGCGCGAAGCCCGGCACCCAGCCTTCGACCTGTTCCACCTGCGGTGGATCGGGACGTGTTCGTGCTGCGCAAGGCTTCTTCTCCATCGAGCGTACCTGTCCAACGTGCCACGGACGTGGCCAGACCATCACCGACCCGTGCACCAAATGCTCCGGTCAGGGGCGGGTGACCGAAGAGCGCTCGTTGTCGGTCAACATTCCAGCCGGAATCGAGGACGGAACCCGGATCCGGCTCGCAGGCGAAGGTGAAGCCGGCATGCGCGGCGGGCCGACCGGAGACCTGTATATTTTCCTCTCGGTGCGGCCGCATGCAGTTTTCCAGCGCGAAGGCGCTGATCTGTTTTGCACAGTCCCGATCTCGATGACGACGGCGGCACTCGGCGGCAAGTTCGACATCACCACAATGGACGGGGCCCGCTCGCGTGTCACCGTTCCTGAGGGCACCCAGCCTGGCAAGGAGCTCAGGTTGCGTGGCAAAGGGATGCCGGTGTTGCGATCGGCGCAGTTCGGAGATCTCTACATCCGGATCACAATCGAGACACCGCAGAAACTGTCCAAGCGCCAGCGTGAGCTGCTGGAAGAGTTCCAGGAACTGTCCTCCAAGGAGAACAGCCCCGAATCGGCCGGCTTCTTTTCGCGGATGAAAGGGTTCTTTGACACGCTGACGGATTGACACAGCTGCCCCAGAGCACATCTTATGCACTGGGTGGGTTGGGGTGCCGGAAACAGGTTTTCCGGTGCTGTATTGGGGCCACCTTGGAGGGCACCTCGCGTGACCATGAACTTTCCCCGGCGTTTTGCAGAACACTTTGATGAGGAAATCCGGTTTTTCAGAACCTGGATGAACGGGCCCAGAAACACTGGCGCCATCCTTCCCACATCCACCATTGCCGCCCGCTCCATGGCATCTCTTGTAGAGCCGGCTTCCGGCTTGCCTGTCCTCGAGCTTGGTCCCGGTACAGGTGTGATTACGCGGGCCATTCTTGATCGCGGTGTAGAGCCTTCCAACCTTATGTCGGTTGAATTTTGTGCGGAGTTTCATGCGCGTCTGATGCTGGACCTGCCTCGGGTCAACTTTATCCACGGCAATGCATTTGACCTGGACACGACACTTGGTGAAAATCGCAAGCTCGAATTTGATTGCGTCATTTCCGGCATTCCGCTGCTCAATTTTCCGGTCTCTGACCGGCTGATGCTGCTTGAGGATCTGCTTGATCGCCTGCCCGCCGGCCGGCCGGTGGTGCAGTTCTCCTACGGGCTGGCCTCACCGGTGCCTGCGCAAAGCGGTAGCTTTGAGGTCATCCATCATGACTTCGTCATGCGCAACGTCCCCCCGGCGCGGATCTGGCTCTATCGCAGAGGAGCGTAGCGTCGCCCTTCCAAACCCGGGGTATGGACGATGATGTCAGGCACGTTGGATCAGCATGGCCCGCCCATCTGTTTACGGCTTAACCTTGACGCCTATATAGGCAAACAAGCCCTTTTTCCCGACTGCCAGGCCGTCCCCAAATCGGAGATCCCATGACCTCAAGAATCCTTGTTCTTCCCGGTTCCAACCGGTCCGGCTCTTTCAATGCTGCCTTGGCCGCAGCCGCTTCCGTCGAGCTGGCGCGGCAAGGTGCCGACGTTACCCGGATTTCGCTGATCGACTATCCGCTGCCTTTGGTTGACGAGGATCTCAAGAACGAATCCGGGGTTCCTGAAAACGCCATGAAACTCGGCCGGTTGATCGCTGCTCATGATGGCGTTTTCCTGTGTTGTCCTGAGTACAATTCATCGATACCGCCGCTGTTGAAAAATATGATCGACTGGGTCAGCATGATTTCCAAGGATGGGGACAAGCCGCTCAAGCCCTGGGCCGGCCGCTACGTGGCTCTCGGATCCGCTTCGAACGGCAAGTTTGCGGGCATTCGTGGACTCTATCACGTGCGCTCGGTGATGATGAATGTCGGCGCACAGGTGATTACTCAGCAATGTTCTGTGGGCGGAGCCGCCAGTGCGTTTGATGAATCGGGCAGTCTGATTGATGAACGCACCAACACCATGCTTGTTGGTGCCTGCCGTTCACTGATCACCCATTGCGCCTTGGCATCGACAGCATAGCGGCAATCATCTGATACGTGGGGCAGTCCTGGGCTTGCGATCCAGCCATCATCATGCGAGGACCGGATCAACGGAAGGGATGAGTCATGCCAGATGCCATGCTTGATTTGAATGCTTCTGCCCCGCAGACGGCCGATCCGCGCCTGATCGTGGGGCTCGATGTCCCCACAGTCGCCGAGGCCGTAGCCAAGGTGGAGCAGATCGGCGATGAAGCCGTTTTCTTCAAGATCGGCTATCAACTCGCATTTGCAGGCGGCCTGTCTCTGGCGCGCGATCTCAAGGCCTCGGGCCGCAAGGTCTTTCTCGACATGAAGTTGCTCGATATCGACAATACGGTGGCCAAGGGCGTCGAGAACATCGTCAAGATGGGCGTCGACATGCTTACACTTCATGCCTATCCGAAGGCGATGAGGGCTGCGGTGGAAGCTGCCAAAGGCAGCGATCTTTGTCTGCTTGGCGTAACGGTTCTAACGTCAATGGATGCTGCCGACCTCAAAGAAGCGGGTTACGCGCTGTCTCCCGAGGAGCTGGTGCTGCGCCGCGTAGCGCAGGCCCGTACTGCGGGTATGGGTGGAATTGTCTGCGCGGCGACCGAAGCCAGAGCCGTGCGCGAGGTGGTCGGACCGGACATGGCAATTGTCACGCCGGGCATCCGGCCCGCCGGTGCTGATCATGGCGATCAGAAACGGGTGATGACCCCGGCGGATGCGCTCATGGCGGGCGCCACCCATCTGGTGGTGGCGAGGCCCATCGTTGCCGCTGAAGACCCGGCCGCTGCCGCGCGCGCCATTCGCATGGAAATGTCTCAATATCAGGAGAAGGTTTGATTATGGCAAAAGCATACTGGATCGCACGTGTCGACGTTCATGATGCGGAGGGCTACAAGGCATATGTTGAAACCGCGAAACCGGCTTTTGTGGAATTTGGAGCCCAGTTTCTGGTCCGCGGTGGTGCCTGTGACGCTGTCGAGGGCCAAGGCCGCGCCCGCAACGTGGTGATCGAGTTCCCGAGCGTTGAAGCTGCCAAATCCTGCTACCACTCAGAAACCTACCAGAAGGCCCGGGCAATTCGGCAGAAGGTTTCGGAAGGCGAAATCATCATAGTTGAAGGCTATGAGGGTTAAGTCTGACGCCTGAAGTCGTCATGGGCGGTTTGGAAGAGCTTTTGGGCCTTCACCTCGCGGTGGTTTTTGACTAAGAGCTTGGTAAGTTCCGCGCGCGGAGCAATAAGCCAAGCTTTGCCGGGCAGCACCAGGATTCTTTCAGGGAGTGCATCAATGTCAACGCTGAACCAACCCAAGCTCGTCACTGTTTTTGGCGGGTCAGGTTTCGTGGGCCGCCATGTTGTACGGGCGCTCGCCCGGCGCGGCTACAGCATCCGCGTCGCGGTCCGTCGCCCTGATCTGGCCGGTCATTTGCAGCCGCTGGGAGGTGTCGGCCAGATTGTTGCCGTTCAGGCCAATCTGCGCAACCGGGATTCCGTCGACCGCGCGGTCAGGGGCGCTGATCATGTGATCAACTGCGTTGGTATTCTGTTTGAGTCCGGCCGCAACAAGTTTGATTCGGTGCAGGCTTTCGGTGCCCGCGCAGTGGCGGAAGCCGCCCGGGCCCAAGGTGCCGGCCTCACCCATATCTCCGCCATCGGCGCAGACCCGGATTCTGACTCTGATTATGCGCGGACAAAGGGTTATGCCGAATTGGCCGTGGCCGAAGTCATGCCGGACGCCCGGATCATGCGCCCCTCGATCATTTTCGGGCCTGAGGACGGCTTCTTCAACAAATTCGCCGGAATGGCCCGTCTCGCGCCGGCATTGCCGCTGGTTGGTGGCGGCGAAACGAAATTCCAGCCGGTCTATGTTGGCGATGTCGCCGAAGCTGTGGCGCGCAGCGTTGATGGCACCCTCGTGCCTGGTGCAATTTACGAACTTGGTGGCCCGCGGGTGATGACCTTCAGGCAGTGCCTTGAGGAAATGCTTGAAACCATCCACCGCAAGCGCCCGCTGGTCACGCTGCCTTGGGGCGTCGCTTCACTCATGGGCAAAATCACATCGCTGATCCCCTTCATCGATCCGCCATTGACCGCCGACCAGGTCAAGCTGCTCAAATCCGACAATGTCGTCTCTGATGAAGCCGCGCGTGAGAACCGCACCCTCGCTGGCATCGGTATCCGCCAGACCACGGTTGAAGCGATCCTGCCCACCTATCTTGGCCGTTTTCGGCCGCATGGCCAGTACAGCGGGACAGGGAGTGAAGCCTGAGTCCTGACCTGGCGCCCTTTCTTGCGGCCCTGGCGCCGCAGGGAATGGAAAGCTGGTCAGCCCTTGCGCTGATATTCGCAAGTTTCTTCACATCTGCGCTGACCGCCTCGGCCGGAATCGGCGGCGGCTTGGCCCTGCTTGCCTTGATGGGCTACCTGGTCCCGGTCGCTGCGATCATCCCGATCCACGGTGTGGTGCAACTGGGGTCCAATGTCGGTCGCTCCGTTGTTCTGCGCCATCATATCGCCTGGGGCTGTCTTGCCGCTTTTCTGGCTGGCGCCATACCCGGTGGCTGGATCGGCGGACAGGCTGTCGGCGCTCTTCCTGACACTGTGCTCAAGGCCGCATTGGGCGGGTTCATTCTTGTGCTCACCTGGGTAAGCTTGCCCAGACTGGCCGCCATCAGCCTGCCGGGTTTCACGCTGACTGGCATGATCACCACATTTCTGACCATGCTGTTTGGTGCCACCGGTCCGTTGAACGCCGTTGTGCTGTCCAAGACTTTCCCTGAACGTCTGGGGTTTCAGGCCACCACCGCAGCGGTGATGAGCTTGCAGCACCTGGTCAAGACCCTTGCTTTCGGCTTAGCTGGTTTCGCCTTTGCGCCATGGGCGCCGCTGATCGCTCTTATGGTTCTGACCGGTTTGGCCGGAACCTGGGTTGGCACGAATGTTCTGCGCCGAACGCCCGAAAAACGGTTTAGGTTGATCTTCAGGATATGCCTTACGCTTCTGGCGCTCGATCTTTTCCGCCAGGGTGTTGCCGGAATGGCGCATGGTTAACTATCAGTAAAGAATCATGGGTTTTTATGTGCCGATCAGCGGCCTGGCACTTGATTGCGCCGGGCAGTCCGGCTAGATCGCTCCAGCTTCGTCACGTGCGGGAGATCTCTGATCTGGAGAGGTGGGTATTGTGACCGTTAAAAGCAGGGAAGATTGAGATGGCCAAGACTGTTGTAACTGCATTCGCATTCGCGGCGGTCTTGATTCTGTCTGCTGCGGCTTTTTCGCCGGGTAGCGTGGCTGGTTCCAAGGGCTGTGCTCCCGCCTATGGGGTGGACCCGTGCACGCTGCAGGTCGGCAAGTAACCCGCTCAGAACAACCACAATCCAATCAGGCCGAGTGTCCCAACCGCGATACGCCACCAGGCGAATGGCGCGAACCCGTGCTTTGAAACAAAATCAAGCAGGCTGCGCACCACAATAACGCCGGCGATGAAAGCCATGACAAAACCGATGATGATGGCCGTAACATCGTCCATGCCGAGCTTGTCGTAATTCTTGTAGAGATCATAGGCAAAGGCACCGGCCATGGTCGGCATGGCGAGAAAGAACGAAAACTCGGCCGCCGACCGCTTGTCTGCGCCCAGCAGCAAGGCCCCTGCTATGGTTGCGCCCGAACGCGACGTCCCCGGTATCATCGCCAGGCACTGGACCAACCCGATCTTGAAAGCAAGCGACAGCGGATAGTCCATCACATTGGTGTATTTCGGCCTGAGCGGCATCCTGTCGATGATCAGCAGCACGATTCCGCCGCCGATCAGCACCCAGCAAATCAATGCGGTTGATTCGAACAGCACCGTCTTGATAAACCCATGCGCCATCACCCCGATCACCGCAGCGGGCAGAAATGCCAGCAGGATGGCGCCGACAAAACGCCGCGCTTCGGCGCTGGTCGGCAAATCCATGGCGAGCTTCCACAGCCGTGCGAAATAAACCGACAGGATTGCCAGGATAGCACCCAGCTGGATCAACACTTCGAAGCTGTTGCCGGGAGAGTTGAACCCGAGGAAATGACCCGCCAGCAACAAATGGGCCGTGGATGAGACCGGAATGAACTCGGTCAGGCCTTCCAGCAGACCCAAAAGGGCCGCTCCCACAAGTGTTGTTCCATCCATTCAGGTACGCCTTTGTTTCGCCCGAGAGCTGATGTAGAGCTTTGTCATGTCCGCATCCGTAAAAAAACACAAGGTCCGCACATGGCTCGTGATTCGCTTGTCTTGCCGCGGGCCAATCCGTATAGCTCTATTTTCCGGAATCTGACCAGCCCTGCGCACCAGCGCCAACCCGATCCTTGTTTGCGTCACCATGCCAGTTCTCTATCACCACACGGTTTCTTCAGCGTCACGGTTCATCCGCTTGTGCTTTGGAGAAGTCGATTATGCCGCCGACCTGGTTGAGGAACTGCCCTGGGAAAAGCGCCCGGAGTTCATCAAGATCAATCCCGCCGGGACCCTGCCGGTATGCGTCTGCGACAACGACTATGCACTTTGTGGTCCACACATCATTGCCGAATGGCTCGACGAATCATTCGGCGTGTTCAAGCGTGACCGGCGTCTCCTGGCCGAAGACCCGTTTCAGCGCGCCGAAACAAGGCGGTTGATGGAGTGGTTCCTGATCAAGTTCGAACAGGACGTCGTGCGGCCGCTTGTGCGTGAGCGCATTTTCAAGGTTCAGCTTTCCGCCAAGGACGGCGGTGGATCCCCCGATCCGAAGATGTTGCGTGCGGGCCGCGCCAATATTCGTCAGCACATGAAGTATCTCTCATGGCTCGCCGGGTCACGTGCCTGGCTTGCCGGCGACCGTCTGAGCTATGCCGATCTCGCTGCCGCCGCTGCACTTTCGGTGATGGATTATCTCGGCGAAATTGACTGGAATGAGAGCCCGCAGGCCAAGGATTGGTACCAGCGGGTGAAATCGCGTCCCTCGTTCAGACCGCTGCTGGGCGACAGGGTCCGCAACATTCCGCCGGTCTCCCACTACGCTGACCTCGATTTCTAGCGCTGTGGCTTCCGATGGCTCCCCCGCGCAGGACAGCGAAGGCCGGAGCGCCAGGACCGATGCTGCCGACCATCTCAAATCCTTTCTGAAGAAAGAGGCTGCGGCACTCGGTTTCTCCGATCTTGCGATTGCCCCCTCCGATATCGGCGCCGAAGCTTCCGACAGACTGGCGCGATTTGTCGAACTGGGCCGCCACGGCTCGATGGAATGGCTCGCAGACACAAGAGACCGCCGCGCCAATCCCAAGAGCCTTTGGCCTGAGGTCCGTTCGGTGATCATGCTGGCAATGAATTACGGCCCGGCGACCAGTCCGTTGGAGGGGCTTGCGCAAAAATCGCGCGCGTCGATCTCGGTCTATGCCCGCAACCGGGATTATCACGACATCATCAAGGGCCGGCTCAAACAGCTCGCCGGCAAGTTTGCCGCGCGGGCTGGTGGCGATGTGAAGGTGTTTGTCGACACGGCGCCAGTCATGGAAAAACCGCTGGCCGAGGCTGCCGGACTGGGCTGGATCGGCAAGCACACCAATCTGGTCAGCCGCAGCCACGGCTCCTGGTTGTTTCTGGGTTCGATCTTCACCACGGTCGAACTGATGCCGGATGTGGCGGAGACGGATCATTGCGGTTCATGCCGGGCCTGTCTTTCAGCCTGCCCGACAGACGCGTTCCCGGCGCCCTATCAGATTGATGCGCGGCGCTGCATTTCCTATCTCACCATCGAGAACAAGGGGCCGATTCCCCATGAATTCCGTGCCCCCATGGGCAACCGGATCTATGGTTGCGATGATTGCCTGGCCGTGTGCCCCTGGAACAAATACGCCCAATCCGCGAGCGAAATGAAGTTGATCGCCCGCGAAGATCTGCAATCGCCAAGGCTTGCTGAATTTCTGGCGCTGGATGATGCCGGATTTCGCGCTTTCTTCTCCGGCTCGCCCATCAAGCGGATCGGCCGCAACAGGTTTCTGCGCAATGTGCTGGTTGCGGCTGGCAACAGTGGTGATCAGACGCTTGTTCCCGCCTGCGAGACCTTGCTGAGCGATCCGTCACCCCTGGTACGCGGCGCCTCTGTCTGGGCATTGTCGCAGTTGACACTGCCCACACGAATGCGCGAATTGGCCCAGAGCCGAATCGGAGTTCAGGACGGGGTTGTATTGGGAGAAACGGATCCGGAAGTCCGAGCTGAATGGGACCTCGCGCTCAATCGGCCAAATGCGTGAAAAACAGGTGAAACAATGCGATTGATGATCTTCGGTGCTGGTTTTTCCGGCCTTGCCATTGCCCGTGCTCTGGCAGGCGATTGCGATTTTGCCGGCGGCACCACCCGCAGCATGGAACGTTTTGCCAAGCTCGAGGCTGCCGGCCTTACTCCATTGATCTACCAGGGCGGTGCTCCGGACGGAGATCTGCGCACCCATATGGCTGGCATCACCCATCTGGTGATGTCGATCGCACCCGATGCTGAGGGTGACCCTTTGCTTGCCGCCTTTGCCGACGGTCTGAAGAACCATCTTCCTGCGCTTGAGTGGGCGGGATATCTCTCCACAGTCGGCGTCTATGGTGACCATGGCGGTGATTGGGTTGACGAGGAGACCATCTGCAAGCCTGTGTCCAAACGCTCCATCGCGCGGGTGGAAGCCGAACAGGGTTGGCAGGAGCTTGCCCTCGCCGCAGATGTACCGCTGGCTGTCCTCAGGCTGTCAGGCATCTACGGGCCAGGCCGCAATGCGCTCAAGACCCTTGATGCCGGCAAGGCGCGACGGCTTATAAAGCCGGGCCAGGTGTTCAACCGCATCCACGTCGCTGATATCGGTGGCGCGACCACATTGCTGGCGCGCAACAATCTTGGCGGGGTCTTCAATGTTACGGATGATATGCCTGCACCGCCACAGGATGTGGTCGCCCATGCCGCAGACCTGATGGGCGTGGCGCCGCCGCCGGAAACAGATTTCGAAACTGCCGACCTTACGCCCATGGCACGGTCATTTTACGGCGAGAACAAGCGCGTCGCCAATTCAAGAATAAAGGCTGCGGGCTATCGGTTCACCTATCCCGACTATATGGAAGGCCTTGGCGCGCTGTGGCGGGACGGCGGCTGGAAAGGCTGATCCACCGCAGCGCAACATTCGGCCATAAAAAGTGATGCCGACGTCCATTGTTGCGCCTTTTTGTTGTTCGAACAGGGGGTCCAGCTCATCAAGGACCAAGACATGACCCTGATCACTTCCAGCAAGCCGCTCGGTGCCTTGCTTCTCGCCACTGCACTTGTTGCTTTGTCAGTGGCACCGGCCAGCGCAGCCTGTGGCCGTGCCTCCTGGTATGCGTTGACCTCCAAGACCGCATCCGGTGAGCGCATGGATCCGGCCAAGTTCACCGCCGCGCACCCCAGGCTCCGGTTCGGAACCATGGTGGAGGTGGTCAACCCGCGCAACGGCAAATCCGTGGTCGTTCGCATCAATGACCGCGGCCCCTTCATCAAGGGCCGCATCATCGACGTGTCCAAGGCCGCCGCCAGGGAGTTGGGAATGATCCGGTCCGGCGTCGCGAAAGTCTGCTACAAGGTGGTGTCCTGACACCGCGACGGAGCCGACGGCCTTTATGAGCTCCGGTTAATGTGCTAAATATCATATACTTAGCAGCTTCCGACTTTCCCTGAAAATTGCTCAAACTGCTTGTCAGTTGCGTCCATCCCGCTATGGTGAACCACGGTTTACCAGGAGACCGTTGTGATGATCGAGGGGCAGGACATAGAGACGCGGCAAAACGCTTTGGCGCGAGAAATTGCCGCCCGGCGCGATGATCTCGTCGCGCTGACCCAGGACCTGATCCGCATCCCCACGCTCAATCCCCCTGGCGAGTGCTACCGCGATATCTGTGACTATCTGGCCCGGCGTCTGAAGCCATCCGGATTCGAGATCAAGTTACTGCGCGCCGAAGGCACGCCTGGAGACAGCGCCCGATATCCGCGCTGGAACGTGGTCGCCCGCCGGGAGGGTGGACGCGTTGGCCCTTGTGTGCACTTCAACTCCCACATCGATGTGGTCGAGGCTGGCGCCGGCTGGACCTTCGATCCCTTCGGCGGAACCGTATCGGACGGCAAGATCTATGGCCGTGGCGCCTGTGACATGAAGGGCGGGCTGGCAGCCTCCATCATCGCGGCCGAGGCATTCATCGCGTTGTGGCCCGAATATCCTGGCGCGATCGAAATCTCCGGCACGGCTGACGAGGAGACCGGCGGCTACGGCGGCGTCGCCTGGCTCGCCGAACAGGGTTATTTCTCGCCTGAACGGGTGCAGCATGTGATTATTCCCGAACCGCTCAACAAGGACAGGATCTGTTTGGGCCACCGAGGCGTGATGTGGGCGCAGATCAAGACCCATGGCCGCATCGCCCACGGCTCCATGCCGTTTCTGGGCGATTGCGCCGTGCGCCACATGGGTGCTGTCATCTCCGAAATGGAATCGTCGCTTTTCCCGGCGCTGGCACAAAAGCACACCTCCATGCCGGTGGTGCCTGATGGTGCGCGGCAATCGACCATGAACATCAACTCCCTGCATGGCGGACAGGCAGAACCGGCCCCCGATTTCACCGGCTTTCCCTCGGCCTGCGTGCCTGATGAGGCGCGTATGGTCATCGACCGGCGCTATCTCATCGAAGAACAGGCCGACGAGGTGCGTGAGGAAATCATAACGCTCTTGGAGCGGGTGAAGGCTGAACGGGCAGGCTTCCGCTATGATTTTGAAGAGCTTTGGCAGGTCAGTCCGACCATGACCTCGGTTGATGCGCCCGTTGTCAAGGCGGTGGAACGCGGGATCCGTTCGGCACTGTCTTGTGAACCGGTGCATGTGGTCTCGCCCGGCACCTATGATCAGAAACATATTGACCGTATTGGCCGCTTGAAATACTGTATTGCCTATGGACCCGGTATTCTCGACCTGGCGCATCAGCCTGATGAATATGTCGGGATCGACGACATGGTGGATTCAGCGAAGGTGATGGCCTTTGCCCTGGATGATCTTTTGTACGGGCGCACCTGACAGGGCCCGGCAGGTCAGCATCTCAACGTGAGTGAGGAATCGCAATGACAAACAACCCGATTATGGCAGCAGCCGTTTCGATCCTGGCTTTGAGCCTGGGTCTGGGCGTGGCCCCGGCCATGGCCGCCAAGATGGACGCAACCATCGGCATGCAGCTCGAGCCACCGAATCTGGATCCGACCGGGGGGGCTGCGGCCGCGATTGACGAGGTGGTCTACGCCAATGTGTTCGAGGGCCTGACCCGATTCGGTGCTGACGGGTCTATTCTTCCGGCACTCGCGGAAAGCTGGGAGATTTCGGATGACGGGCTGACCTACACATTCAACCTGCGCGAGGGTGTGAAGTTTCACGACGGATCCGATTTCAACGCCGATGATGTGAAGTTCTCGCTTGATCGCGCGCGTGCCGACGATTCCACCAATGCCCAGAAGGCCCTGTTTGCCGACATCGCTTCGGTCGATGTGGTCGATCCGGCCACTGTCAAGGTGACGCTTTCCAAGCCGAACGGTTCTTTCCTGTTCAACACCGCCTGGGGTGATGCGGTTATCGTCGCGCCGGAAACCGCCGCCGACAATGCCGCCAAGCCTGTGGGCACCGGACCCTTCAGCTTTGGCGAATGGGTCAAGGGCGACCGCGTCGATCTTGTCCGCAACCCCGATTACTGGGGCGAGGCGGTGAGGCTCGACAAGGTGACCTTCAAGTTCATTTCCGACCCGACTGCGGCCTTTGCCGCAATGATGGCTGGTGACCTTGACGCCTTTCCTGTTTTCCCGGCTCCGGAAAACCTTGTTCAGTTTGAAGCCGACCCGCGCTTTTCCGTGATTATCGGGTCAACCGAAGGCGAAACCATTCTCGCCATGAACAACAAGAAGGCCCCGCTCGACAACATCAAGGTCCGCCAGGCGATCACCCACGCGATTGACCGGCAGGCGATCATCGATGGTGCGATGTTCGGCTATGGCACGCCGATCGGCACCCATTTCGCCCCGCACAATCCTGCCTATGTCGATCTGACAGCGCAATCTGCCTATGATCCGGAACAGGCCAAGGCGTTGCTCGCCGAAGCTGGTGTCAGCGATCTGACGCTCACGCTGAAGCTTCCGCCACCGAGCTATGCCCGCCGCGGCGGTGAAATCATCGCAGCGCAATTGCGCGAAGTCGGCATTGCCACCGAAATTACAAATGTCGAGTGGGCGCAGTGGCTCGAGGACGTCTTCAAGGCCAAGAATTTTGATCTGACCATCGTATCGCACACCGAACCGATGGACATCGGGATTTATGGCCGCGAGGACTATTACTTCCAGTATGGGGATGCGGATTTCAAGGCGATCATGGCGGACCTGGCCAACGCCACCGACCCGGCCAAGCGCACTGAGTTGATGCAGGCAGCCCAGAAGAAGATCGCTGATGACTACGTCAACGGCTACCTCTTCCAGCTTGCCCGCACCGGCGTCGCCGATGCCAAGCTCAAGGGCCTCTGGCCCAATTCGCCGACCCAGGCCAATGACATGACCGGGGTTTACTGGGAAGAGTGAAGCCCGAGATCTGCCCGAAGGCCGGAAAAGCACCCGGCCTTCGGATCCTATTCGCGTTGGATCCTGTCTGATGACCGCCTATCTCCTGCGGCGCTTCCTATCGCTTTCGCTCAGTCTCGTTGCGGCAAGCCTGGTGATCTTCCTGGTCATGGAGGTGGTGCCTGGAGATCCCGCGTCCTTCATGATGGGTATCAATGCCGATCCTGCGGCAGTGGTAGCCCTGCGCACCCAGCTCGGGCTCGATGATCCGCTGCCGTTGCGTTATCTGAGTTGGGTTGCCGGCCTGCTGCAAGGCGACTTCGGCGTCTCCTACACCTACCGTGTCCCGGTTTCGGAACTGATTTCAGAACGGGTGGCGATCTCGCTGCCCTTGACACTCTATGCCCTCGCACTGTCGACGCTGATTGCCTTTCCCGCCGGCATTCTCGCCGCGGCAAAGCGCAATTCGGCGGCCGATGTTTCGGTGATGGGCGCCACCCAGCTTGGCGTGGCCATTCCCAACTTCTGGTTCGCAATGATCCTCGTTCTGGTCTTTGCGATCAATCTGCGCTGGTTTTCCGCTGGTGGATTTCCTGGTTGGGAAGCCGGCTTCTGGCCTGCCATCAAAGCACTCACCCTGCCGGCAATCGCACTGGCGCTGCCTCAGGCGTCGATTCTTGCGCGGGTGATGCGATCATCGCTGATCGACACGCTGGATGAGGACTTCATGCGCACCGCCCGCGCCAAAGGACTGAGCCGGGGTCAGGCGCTCAGGCGGCATGCGCTGCGCAACGCGCTGATCCCGGTGTTGACCATCATCGGTCTTCAGTTCTCATTTCTGCTGGCCGGCGGCATCATCATCGAGAATGTCTTCTATCTGCCTGGCCTCGGCAGGCTGGTGTTTCAGGCGATCACCCAACGCGATCTCATTGTGGTGCGCTCGGTGGTAATCCTTCTGGTGTTTGCGGTCATTGTCGTCACCTTCCTGGTTGATCTTGCCTATGCTGCGGCAGATCCGCGGTTGAGGAGGCGGCGCGCATGAGTGCGAACCCGACCGACCGCAGCTTTCTGCGCATGGCACTTGGTCACCCGGCTTTTGTCACCGGCTTCGTGCTTTCGGCGTTCTTCGTGATCCTGGCGCTTGTCTCCTTTGCCTGGACACCGTTTGATCCAACCAAGCTTGATATCGCCTCCAAACTGAAAACGCCGTCGCTTGATCATTGGTTTGGAAAAGATCATTTCGGTCGCGATATGTTTTCCATGATCATGGTCGGTGCGCGTGTTTCCATCGCCGTGGCCTTTGTTGCGGTCGGCGTTGGGATGCTGCTCGGTGTCCCACTTGGGCTCTATGCTGCTGCGCACCGCGGGAGCCTGATCGACGAATTCATCATGCGCGGCAATGATCTGGTCTTTGCCTTTCCATCGCTGCTCCTGGCGATCATGATCACAGCCGTCTTTGGCCCCGGCGCCGTCAACGCCATCATCGCCATCGGCATTTTCAACATTCCGGTGTTTGCAAGGCTTGCGCGCGGCGCAGCTCTCTCGCTTTGGACCCGGGATTACATCCTCGCTGCCCGGGTGGCGGGCAAGGGCCGGGCGCGAATTTCAGCCGAACATATCCTGCCCAACATAGCCAATCTGCTCATCGTCCAGGGCACCATCCAGTTTTCGCTGGCCATTCTCGCAGAAGCGGCGCTGGCCTATGTCGGGCTTGGCGCGCAGCCACCGCTGCCAAGCTGGGGCCGGATGCTGGCCGATGCACAGACCCTGATTTCGCTGGCACCGCACATGGCTTTGTTTCCCGGCTTTGCAATCATCATCACCGTGCTTGGGCTCAATCTGATGGGCGACGGCCTGCGTGATCTTTTCGATCCGAAGCTCAGGCGGGGGCGGGGATGAACGGGCTCTCGATTTCCAACTTACGGGTCGACATCCACGGCAAGACCGTGCTGCACGACATCGATCTCGAGCTTGAACCGGGCAAGATCCTCGGGGTCGTCGGCGAATCCGGCTCAGGAAAATCCATGACCGCGCTGTCGGTGATGCAGCTCCTGCCGCGCGGCAGTCAGTGGACGGGTCGGCTCGAGGTCGCGGGAAACGATCTTGCCACTATGGATGAGCCGGCGCTGTGCCAGATGCGTGGCCGCGATGTCGGGATGATCTTTCAGGAGCCTATGACCGCGCTCAATCCGGTACGCACCATTGGCGACCAGGTGGCTGAAACGGTGATGGTGCATACCGCGGCCGGCCGGCGTGAGGCTTTGGCCATTGCCCGGACCATGCTCGACCGTGTCGGCCTGCCGGAAGACCGGTTCCCGCTTGATCGGTTCCCGCATGATCTCTCCGGCGGCCAGCGTCAGCGCGTGGTCATCGCTCAGGCTATCGCATTGCGCCCCAAAATTCTGATCGCCGACGAGCCGACCACAGCCCTTGATGTGACCACCCAGGCACAGATCCTCGACCTGCTCAGGGAACTCGTGCATGAGCAGGATATGGGTCTGATGCTGATCACCCATGATCTTGCAGTGGTGGCGGGTCTGGCCGATAGGATTGCTATCATGAAGGATGGCGCCGTGGTTGAAGCGGGGCCAACCCGCAAGATCTTCGAGGGCATGCAGCATCCTTACACGCGCGCATTGCTTGAGGCTTCGGCCCATGCGCCCGAACGCCGCCGACGGGCCGAACCTCAACAGGTTCCGGTGCTTTCGGTCAGTGACGTGGTGCGCGACTACCAGCAACCGCGCCGAAACCTGTTTGTCCGCCCGCCACCCTTCCGTGCCGTGGACCATGTGGGATTTGAGATTTTTCACGGTGAGAATGTCGGGCTGGTTGGCGAATCCGGTTGCGGCAAGTCAACGCTGGCCCGCGCCATTCTTGCGCTGGATCCGCTTCAGGGTGGTGAAATCAAGCTCAATGGCCATGTCTTCTCAAGCGCCGGTGATGGTCCACACCCGGAGCTCCGTGCCCGCATGCAGGTGGTGTTTCAGGATCCCTACGGGTCATTCAATCCGCGTCACAGGGTAAAACGGCTTGTTACGGAACCGTTCCACCTCATGAAAGACAGGCCTCAGGGCATTGATCTTGAGCGTAGGATCGATCGCGCTCTGACCGAGGTCGGGTTGTCTTCCGCGGATGCGGACAAATACATCCATGAGTTTTCCGGCGGCCAGCGTCAGCGCATTGCCATTGCTCGGGCCCTTATTATTGAGCCGGCTTTGATTGTTCTGGATGAAGCGGTCTCCGCGCTTGATGTCTCAATTCGCGCACAAGTGCTGGACCTGCTGGCAGATCTGTCGGATCGGCTGGACCTGTCCTATCTCTTCATTTCCCATGATCTCTCGGTGGTCCGGGCCATCACCGACCGGGTTCTGGTGATGAAAGATGGCCGTATCGTCGAGGAGGGCGACACCGAAACCGTGTTTCACAATCCGCAGCACCCCTATACACAAACCCTTGTTGCCGCGACGCCCTCACTCGAAGCCGCTTTGGCGGAATCCGCCGGATGACGGGCTATCGCTTATGTTGCTGGCCTCAAACTGCCGAAAGGACTCGCCATGCCCGCCACGCTTGATGCCGGCTTCGACACCCGCCAATGCCTGATTGGTGGCCGCTGGATCAACACCCGCAGCGGACTCACCCTGCCGGTGGAAGATCCTTCCACCGGGCAGGAGATCGGCCGCATTGCCCGCGGTGCTGCCGATGATATCGAGGCTGCCGTGATCGCCGCGCGCATGTCGCTGTCAGGCGACTGGGGCTTGATGACAGCCGCCGAACGCGGCCGTCTGCTTGCCAAAATTGGCCGCGCGGTGGAGGAACACATCGAATGGCTCGCCAATCTCGAGGCCCATGATGTCGGCAAACCACTGACCCAGGCCCGTGCAGATGCGCGCGCTCTAGCCCGCTATCTCGAGTTCTACGGCGGTGCTTGCGACAAGATCCATGGCGAGACCATTCCTTACCTCACCGACTACACGGTCTATACCCTGCGCGAACCCCACGGCGTGACCGGTCACATCATTCCCTGGAACTATCCGATGCAGATCCTTGGCCGCTCGGTCGGAGCCGCATTGGCGATGGGCAACGCCGCTGTTCTGAAGCCGGCTGAGGAAGCCTCGCTGACCGCCCTGGCTTTCGCCCGGATCGCCACCGATTGCGGCTTGCCCGATGGCGCGCTCAATGTCGTGCCCGGCCTCGGCGAGGAAGCCGGTGCCGCGCTCTGTGCCCATCACGATGTCAATCATCTCTCCTTCACCGGATCGCTTGAAACCGGCCGCAAGGTGCAACAGGCCGCAGCGCAGAATGTCGTCCCGGTAACGCTGGAACTGGGCGGAAAATCGCCGCAGATTGTCTTTGCTGACGCCGATCTCGACCGTGCCCTGCCGTTTCTGGTCAATGCGGGCATTCAGAATTGCGGCCAGACCTGCTCCGCCTCCTCGCGCATTCTGGTCGAAGCGTCGCGGCATGTCGAAGTGGTGCGTTTGATGAGCGAGCGCTACCGGTCGCTCACCGTCGGCGCCGCCATAGAGGACCAGTCGGTTGGCCCACTGATCTCCGCGCGGCAGAAAACCATCGTCCAGGGCTTTCTGGCCCGCGCCGATGAAGACGGACTTGCCCCGGTGGCCGAGGGTCAGATGCCGAAATCGGCGCCCATGGGCGGCCATTATGTGCGCCCGACACTTTATGGCGACGTCGACCCGAGCCATGCATTGGCTCGTGATGAGATCTTTGGCCCGGTTCAGGTGATCATTCCGTTCCGCGACGAGGATGAAGCGGTCGCCATCGCCAACGGCACCGACTACGGTCTAGTCGCAGGTGTCTGGACGCAGGATGGCGGCCGGCAGATGCGGCTCGCGCGAGCGATCCGCTCCGGTCAGGTGTTTGTCAACAACTATGGCGCCGGCGGCGGGGTTGAGCTGCCCTTCGGCGGTGTTGGCAAATCCGGCCATGGCCGCGAAAAGGGTTTCGAGGCGCTTTACGGTTTCTCGGCGCTAAAGACCGTTGCTGTCTGGCATGGCAAGTAATCTCAGGAGGAATTTTCGATGAGACTTCAAGGCAAGACCGCGCTGGTGACGGGTGGGGCATCGGGCTTTGGTGCCGGCATTGTGCGCAAGTTTGTTACCGAGGGTGCCCGCGTGGCCATTGCTGACATCAACGCGCAATCGGCAGAGGCCTTCGCCTCCGAGCTTGGCGACCAGGTCTTCGCGGTAGGCGTTGACGTTTCCAAAAATGACAGCGTCGTTGCAATGTCGGAACTGGTTCTGGAGCGCTTTGGTGGCCTCGATATCCTCATCAACAATGCCGGCGTCACCCATCTGCCCACCGCGCTGGAAGAGGTCAGCGAAGAAGAGTTCGACCGTGTGCTCGCAATCAATGTGAAGTCGGTTTACTTGACTGCGCGACATTTTGTTCCGGTCATGAAACAAAATGGGTCAGGCGCGATCCTCAATGTTGCGTCGACCGCCGGTGTCAGCCCGCGGCCGCGGCTCAACTGGTACAATTGCTCCAAGGGGTGGATGATCACGGCGACCAAAACCATGGCCGTAGAGTTGGCGCCTGCAGGCATTCGCGTCAACGCGATCAACCCGGTGGCGGGCGAAACCCCGCTGCTCAAATCCTTCATGGGAGAAGACACGCCCGAAATCCGGACCAAGTTTCTCTCCACCATTCCCCTGGGGCGGTTCTCGACGCCTGAGGATATGGGCAATGCCGCATGCTTCCTGTGTTCCGATGAAGCGGCGATGATCACCGGCGTGGCGATGGAGGTGGATGGAGGACGCTGCATCTGAGGCAAGCCGCCCCGCGCTTGCTATGCGTCATCCAAGCCTGTAGCAGAAGCCAACCCTGGAGTTATCATCATGCGCCTTGGCGGACGCCTGCAAGCAGCCATTGAAGTTCTGACCGAGATCGAGACCCGCCACCGGCCGGTTCCCGATGGGCTCAAGGATTGGGGCCTCTCGCACCGCTTCGCAGGATCCGGAGATCGTGCTGCGATTTCCAATCTGGTTCATGACGCTTTGAGAATGAAGCTGTCTCATGGTTTCATGATGAACGGCGATGCGCCAGCCGATCTGGCGGTTGCCACCTTGCTCAGGCAATGGCGGATCAGTCCAGAGGAACTGACCGCCACGCTTGAAGGAGATCGTTTCGCCCCCGAAATCCCCTCGGCGGAGAGTCTCGCCGATTGCCTGGCTAGGGATCTGGCGCAAGCGCCTGCCCATGTCCGCGCCGACATCCCGGAATGGCTCGCGGGCTCGTTCGAGCGGGCGTTTGGCCCGGAATGGGAGCTAGAGGCCCAGGCGCTGACATCCCGGCCGCCGCTGGACCTCAGGGTCAACACGCTTCTCTCCAACCGCGATCAGGTCCTCGAGGCTTTTTCCGACCGGGATCCCAAGCCAACCCGGCTGGCACCGTTCGGTGTCCGGTTTGAAGCCGGCGAAGGACCGCAGCGCCAGATCGCTGCCGCGAGCGAGGTCAGCTTTGCCCGCGGCTGGTTCGAGATCCAGGATGAAGGTTCACAACTGGCGGCCGGACTGGTCGACGCACAGCCTGGTGAGGACGTGCTCGATTACTGCGCCGGCGGCGGTGGCAAGTCTTTGGCCTTTGCGGCGATGATGAACAATGAGGGTCGGATTTTTGCCTATGACGCAGACCGGCGCCGGCTCGCCCCGATGGTTGAACGCATGCGCCGTGCCGGCGCGGACATCATCGACATCAGGGAACGCGCCGCTGACCTGAATGGCCTGGAGAGCAAGATGGACCGGGTGCTGATCGACGCGCCCTGCACCGGAACCGGCACCTGGCGCAGGCGGCCCGATGCCAAATGGCGTATTTCAGAGAAGAACATCACGGACCGTATGGCCGATCAGGACAAGGTGCTCGATGCGGCCTGTGCCTATGTCAGGCCTGGTGGCGAGTTGGCCTATGTCACCTGCTCCCTGCTTCCGGAAGAAAACACCGACCGGGTAAAGGCCTTTCTGCAGCGGCATCCGGAATTTGAAACCATCAGCCTCAAGCAGCGCTGGCGGTCTGTTGCCGCGGATTCGGAGGCCCCTGTCCCCTATGCGGATCAGAATCTCGGCCTGCTGCTGTCGCCCAGACGCACCGGAACCGATGGTTTCTATTTTGCCGGCTTCCGGCGGAAGTCATAAAACATCGCCGCACTCTGGTAGGCGTTTACCAAGCATCAGGGAATGAAGGATCGGAGAACCGGATCATGAGCAAATCCAATGCACTCATCTTGCTGGCGTTTGTGGTGTTCACCGTGGCCGGTGGAAGTTTCATTGGCTATTTTTCCATTCCCGGCGCCTGGTATGCGGCCCTCAACAAGCCGGTCTTCAATCCGCCCAACTGGATTTTCGGCCCGGTCTGGACCGTGCTCTACATCCTCATCGGCATAGCCGGTGCCCGGGTCTGGCTCAATCACCGCCAAAGCCCCTTGCCAAAGCTGTGGTTTGCCCAGATGGCGCTGAACTTTGCCTGGCCTCTGGTGTTCTTCACGGCACAGCGCCCTGATCTGGCGCTGCCGGTGCTCATCGCCATGTTGATCGCGATCCTGGCGTTTATCGCGCTGGCCTGGCGCCGCGATCGCCCTGCGGCGCTGATGTTTATCCCCTATGCCGCCTGGGTCAGCTTTGCCGGACTTTTGAATGGCGCGATCTGGTGGCTCAACCGGGGCTGACCGGTTTGTGGGCCAGGGATCGCCTGTTTCACAAAGCGCTTGCGGTTTGCCGCGCTGCTTGGCACCTTCGCAACTGCGAAAAGAGGTGTTGCGCATGATGGACAAACCGGACGAGAATTTCCGCAACCGCGTGGCATCGAGCTTTGCCCGGCAGGAGGTCATGCGCACCATCGGGGCGGAGCTTACCAAGGTGGATTACGGTGTCATCGAGATCGAAATGCCGTTTCGCGCTGATCTCACCCAACAGCATGGATTTCTCCATGCCGGAATTCTGTCCACCGCGCTCGATTCGGCCTGTGGCTATGCGGCCCTGTCGGTCATGCCCCATGATGCGGCAGTGCTGACCATCGAATTCAAGATCAATCTGCTCTCGCCTGGCCGTGGTGACCGGTTCCTGTTTCGCGGTGAAGTGACCAAGCCGGGCAGCACCATCATTGTCACCGATGGCCGTGCCTATGCCGTGGCTGACGGGCCGGCGAAACTGATAGCATCGATGACGGGCAGCATGATGGTGGTCCGCGGACGTGAGGGGATTGAAGGATGACGGGCGAAATCAAACCGGCGGGAGACCGCCGCATCTTGTACGTGATGGCGGCAGAAGCCGAATATGGCCAACATTTGAGGGCCCGTTTTGCGCCGCTGATCACCGGCGTGGGCCCGGTGGAAGCGGCGGTCGCGGTGTCCGCGCGCCTGGCGCAATGTGGCCCGGACCTGCCTGATTGCATCGTCTCGCTCGGCTCCGCCGGCTCCAACGTTCTTGAGCAGGCCGGCATCTATCAGGTGTCTTCGGTGAGCTATCGCGACATGGATGCAAGACCGCTCGGTTTCGAGAAGGGGCGAACCCCGTTTCTGGATCTGCCTGCGGTTCTGCCGCTGCCGGTGATTGCCGATGATATCGCATCGGCCAGCCTTTCCACTGGGGCCAACATCGTCTCGGGTGCCGCCTATGATAGGATCGATGCCGAGATGGTGGATATGGAAACATTCGCCGTGCTGCGCGCGGCAAGCCGTTTCGCAGTCCCCGTCCTCGGGCTGCGCGGCATCTCGGATGGCAAGTCCGAGCTCAATCACATCGATGATTGGACCGAATATCTGCACATCATCGACGAAAAACTGGCGCAAGCGGTGGATCGCGTCGAGGCGGCGATTGCATCCGGCGCGGCTTTGGCTTAATCGCTCGCCATGAACGAGATCCTCCACACCACCCATCCTGATTCCATCCTGATTATCGATTTCGGCAGTCAGGTGACACAGCTTATTGCCCGCCGGGTTCGCGAAGCCGGCGTGTATTGCGAGATTGTGCCGTTCCAGCTGGCCGATGACGGCTTTGCCCGGATGAAGCCGAAAGGTGTTATCTTTTCCGGCGGACCGGATTCGGTCACCCGCGAAGGCTCGCCGCGCGCACCGCAGGCAGTCTTCGAGTCCGGCGTGCCGATCCTTGCCATCTGCTACGGGCAACAGACGCTTTGTTTGCAGATCGGTGGCCAGGTTGAGGGCGGTCATCACCGTGAATTCGGCCGAGCCGATGTTGAAATCCTCAAATCCAGTCCGCTGTTTGAAGGGATCTGGGAGGTCGGAAAGAAATACCCGGTCTGGATGAGCCATGGCGACCGTGTCACCGTGGCGCCGGAAGGTTTCGAGGTGATCGGCACATCGCCCAATGCGCCCTTTGCGATCTGCGTCAATGAAGCCAAGCGCTACTACACCACCATGTTTCACCCGGAAGTGGTGCATACGCCTGATGGCGCGAAACTCCTGTCGAATTTCGTGCACAAGATCGTCGGTCTGAAATCCGATTGGTCGATGGCGGCCTACCGCGCTGAGATGGTCCAGAAGATCCGCGATCAGGTCGGGTCCGGAAAAGTCATCTGTGCGCTGTCGGGTGGGGTCGATTCCTCCGTTGCGGCCCTGCTGATCCACGAGGCGATCGGCGATCAGCTCAGCTGTATCCTGGTCGATCACGGGTTGATGCGCATGAACGAGGCCGCTGATGTGGTGGCGATGTTCCGCGAGCATTACAATCTCTCGCTCAAGCTGGTGGATGCGTCAGACCGCTTCATTTCCCAGCTTGAGGGCGAAGCCGACCCGGAAACCAAGCGCAAGACAATCGGCCGGCTGTTCATCGAGGTCTTCGAGGAAGAAGCGAAAAAGATTGGCGGTGCGGATTTCCTCGCCCAGGGCACGCTTTATCCCGATGTCATCGAAAGCGTTTCATTTTCTGGCGGTCCTTCGGTCACCATCAAGTCGCACCACAATGTCGGCGGTCTGCCCGAGCGCATGAACATGCAGCTGGTCGAACCGTTGCGCGAACTGTTCAAGGATGAGGTCCGGGTGCTCGGCCGTGAACTCGGCCTGCCCGACAGCTTCATCGGCCGTCATCCCTTCCCCGGCCCGGGTCTGGCGATCCGCTGCCCCGGCGGCATCACCCGTGAAAAGCTCGATATCCTGCGTCAGGCTGACGCCATCTATCTCGACGAGATCCGCAAGGCCGGACTCTACGACACCATCTGGCAGGCCTTTGCCGTGCTGTTGCCGGTTCAGACGGTCGGCGTGATGGGCGATGGCCGGACCTATGAATTTGTCTGCGCCCTGCGCGCTGTGACCTCGGTCGACGGCATGACCGCGGATTTCTATCCCTATGACATGGATTTCCTTGGTAAGACCGCGACCCGGATCATCAATGAGGTCAAGGGCATCAACCGCGTCGTGTACGACGTCACCTCCAAGCCCCCCGGCACCATCGAGTGGGAATAGCCCGGACGTGACATTGCATTTCGATCAATCGACCGAAATGCACCACTGATGCCGAGCCGGATACGGCACCGGTCAAGTTCACAAGTCTATTGAAGGTTTTTTGAATGTTTCCAATGCGCTTTTCAGTTCCGGCGCATTGGCGGCATACATTTCGATATCAACGCCTTCTTTGGCTGCAGCTGCAGCTTGTCTAAGCGCAATCACGCCGGCACCAATTCCGGACGGATGGCTCATGATGCCGCCACCTGCGCAGAAGATGAAATCGTCATTTCCCAGCAACCGTCTTGCCGGGTCTATCTGCCAGACTGTCTGTCCGGATGAATAGACCGGCATGGCGAGATGCTGAGGGCCGTCGCCCTCGCAGACCGGCTGTTGAACCGATCGTGCCGATTGGGCGACGACCTCATCGCTTTCCGTGAACTTGCTCGCCAGTCCGTTGACATGGAGATGGTCTGCACCCGCCAGCCGCCAGAGTTTCTGAAAGGCGGTGAAACTGATGCCGATATCGGGAGAACGGGAAAAAAGGCCCCACCCTGCACGGTGCCCATGGACAATCATCGGGCTGCGATCCCGCACTGCGCGAAGACCGGTAAGGCCAACGGAGTTCATGCAGACCATGGCGCATATGCCATCATGTTCCTGCAACAGATCCAGATTGCGCCACATCTGGTCAATTTCATCGGTGATGTTGAACGCATACATCACCCTTTTGCCGGTTTTTTCCGCATGTAGATTGATGACCCTGGAGACGAGTTTCAGCCGTTCTTCGAAAGGGCAATGCGGGCCGTTTGCCTGCAGTTCATCGTCCTTGATGAAATCAATCCCGGCTTCGATAAGCGTTTGTACGAGCTCAGCCGTCTCGCTTGGGCTCAAACCGACACTGGGCTTGATGATGGTGCCGATGACTGGCCCTTCGTGACCTCCCATCAGTTCCCGTGTTCCATCTGCGCCGAACTGCGGCCCCGGATGGGCCAGGGCGAATTCCTTCGGCAAACCTATGTCCAAAAGGCGGATCGCAGAAAGCTCAGCCAGTTCAAACAGATTTCCGGCCAATGTCGAAAACAGGCTTGGGAGGGAGACGCCAAAATTGTCCAGCGACCAGCTGATGGTGACCGTCCCTCGTTCATATGCGGGGCCACTTTTGCGGCTGGGCAGCGAGGGGTTTGGTGACGAACCTGTAATGGTTAAGCTTTCAATGCGGGCTGCGGAGCGCTCGCGAAGCTCGTCTGTCTCAGCCGCCAATCGCGTAAAGGTGCCGGTGGATTGTTCACCAGCCAGAACCGTCGCGGCGTGGTCCACGCCCAACGGTGACTCGATGTCATAAGTTGCTGTAATCCGGTTCATCTTCGTCCTCCACCACTTCGGATCCAGCCGAAATAGTCCTTGCTTCCCATTTGCCCGCCTTTCAAGGCGAGCTCCAGTCCATCCATGGGGCCGTTCGCATGCGCCCTGAAAATCGAGGCGCCCGGTATGGTCGGTGCCAAGGCGGTCAGCGCAAAAATTCCCAATTGGCGGGTTGCGTGTCCCGAGGTGTCCCCGCCCGACACAACGGCTCGTCTTGTGCCGGTTCGAAGAAGTACGGTGTGAAGAACCCGCCCCAGCGCTTCGCCAATCATCTGGTTCGCTGATGACATGTCATGAGCTGAGTGAGCAACCGCCGATTTGAAGGCGTCGACTGCCGGATCATCGGGGCCTTCAGCCGTGTGAATGAGCGGATCCTTGTTTGCTGCAATGGCATTCAGTGCAGCAGCCACAGCGCGGTCGATTTCGCGTTCCACCGCTTCGGTGCCGCCACATGCGGCCGCGGCGTCGAACTCGATGGAGGCAAAGCCATTGGATTTGGACCAGGCTATCTGCTCTGCGGTCGTTGGCGACACGGATCCGGAAACCACGACCATGGGCTCTGCTTCGCCGATGCCTTCCGGAGCCTCAGCGACAGGTATCAGTCCGCTTTCCTGCCAATGGCGCACTAGGGCATATGTCACGCCCTGCGAGCCAACGACAAATGGATTGGTGTGCCGTTCATTCCAGATCAGGTGTCCCGCTGCGGATTCGGATGATGCATCCATGCAATCCAGGGTGATCAGTGTAATTCGATCGTCTCCGTCGGAAGGCAGCGAAGGATAGGTGCCTGGACGTTTAGCCAACGCCTCCAGCGAAAGACAATGCACATCGAGCCGCTCAGACTGCTTTGCCACATGCCGCGCAACATCGGATTCATTCATCGGTGTCACGGGATGGCGAGACATCACCGGATGCCGGTCCAACCGGTAGATCTCGTCGCCCATCCCCGCAAACAGGTGCCCGAAAGCCTGATAACGGCGCATCTGTGGCGCGGCGACCAGAAGCGGAACGGTCGTTGGCGAAAACAGATCATGCCCGATCTCGATTGCGCGCCCGATCGATCCGACCTCCGGTGAGGAGTCGAGTGTCGAACAGACCTTGTAGTGCACCAACAATGGTTTGAGGCGGCTCAACTTCGCAAAAACTGCCGGAAGTTCCGTGGCCATCCAACCGGGTGATTGCGCCCGTGCGGTTGAAGCTACGCCAATCCCTTTCAGATCAGGAAAGCGTGCCAACTGCTCTTCAGTCGGGGCCTCAAGGAACAGCATTGAAGGCAGTCCGGCAAAGGCGAGAACCTCCATAACGGCAGATGCGCCGGTGAAGTCATCGCCATACCAGGCAATCAGTGGGCCATCAGGGAGCGTTTTGCTGGGAGCGTCCATGTGAATTGGCCCAATTTCAAACCGTAGGGGGTTGACACAATTGTGTAATTAGTACCTCATTATACCAGTTGTCAATTGGCTCTTGTTTCTTTCGAAGCGCCTTTGGGAGGATTACAATGACAAAGCTCGCCTTGTTTGGCGCTGGTGGAAAAATGGGCATGCGCCTGGGTGCGAACCTGGCAAAAGCACCTGATTTCGAGACATTGCACGTGGAAGTCTCAGACGAGGGGCGTGCCCGTGTTCGCGAGGCTTACGGCGTTGACTGTGTGGATACCGATGTTGCTCTCGACGGTGCAGACATCATTGTCCTGGCCGTGCCTGATACCGCGATCGGCAAGGTTTCACACGCCATCATCGACAGGGTGAAGCCGGGCGCCATGGTGTTTGTTCTTGATGGCGCTGCTCCCTTTGCCGGCCATCTGCCCGAGCGAGCCGACATTACATATTTCGTATCTCATCCGTGCCATCCGCCGATCTGGAACGATGAAACGGAGATGGAAGCCAAGCGCGATTACTTCGGCGGTATCGCTGCCGCCCAGGGCATCGTCAACGTGTTGGTGCAGGGTCCGGAAGAAGATTATGAATTGGGCGAACGGGTCGGCAAGACCATTTATGCACCGGTTGTGCGCTCCCATCGCGTCACGCTGCAGCAATTCGCACTTCTGGAACCGGGCCTCTCGGAAACCGTCAATGGCTCTCTGATGAAAGTCCTGCGAATGGCCATGGATGAGGTTGTCAGGAAAGGCGTGCCCTACGATTGCGCCCGGGATTTCCTCCTTGGTCACATGAACATCATGGGTGCGGTGATGTTCGACCAGCATCAAGGTGTCTTTTCTGACGCCGCCAACAAGGCAATCGAGTTCGGAATTCCGGTGCTGATGAAAGATGACTGGATCCGCTGTTTTGACGACGACGAAATTGCAGCAAGCGTCGATCGGATCACCTGAGCCAACTCTTTTCGCATATTGTCAGTCCTGAAGCGCGGTTCACTATGTACCCATTGTGACCGGGGCTTTATTTGATTTTGGGTTCGGCCGCAGCAAGTCCCACAATGGCTGGTCCAATTGTCTGCATGGCTCAATTCCAAAACCGGATGACCCTGTATCTTTTTGCAGCTCAATGGGGGGCTGCAGCTTGGATGGCCAATGTTGGCAGGTTTCAGACACCAGTTCCCAAAGCCTCGGGACAGTCTTTTCATGTCTGGCCGTGGAGTGTCCTCGACATTTGTCGCTTCTGCGCTCGCAGGCTTGGCGCGTCGAGCCAGGATAGGGGCGCCGGTGGCAGGGAACTGCACAGCGAGATCTGGAAAGCGCTTGAGGACATTTTGGTTGGCATGGTCAGTTTTTTCCCGAGTTCAACCGAAAGTGTTCCCCAGCGGAGATATCGGATTTTGCCAGCCATGGCCTTTGGTCGGCACCTTGAAGCAGCTGGCCTTGGCCGCGGGGGAACCGGTGCTTTCAATCCGGCAAGAGAACGGCTTGGCACGGCTTCATGTTGGAGAAGCAGAATTTGTGGTGAACCTGACCGGAGTTGAGCGTTCTGGGCTTGGACCCTATGAATGGCAGGCAAAAATCAAACAGGCTTAGCGTTTGCCGGCTGAAATGAAGCTGGATTGTGAACGATTGAGATGTGCTTCCATAGCCCGAACGGCGCCTTCGGAATCATTGGATTTGAGAAAGCTCAAGATGGTTGCATGCTCGCCGAGTGTCGTTTCCTCGCGGCCAGGCCATATCAGTAGCGAAGAGTGATACTCAAACAGCCATGTCAGCATCATCTCGGTAATCGAATAGATGAGAGGATTTGTGGTGATGGATGCAATGCGTGTGTGAAAGGCAATATCGGCCTTCATAAACGCTTCCGGGCTTTTAATTTGTGAGCGCTGATCTTCGATCAGCTTGGCCAGTTCCGCAGCATCCTTGGAGGTACATTTCTGGGCTGCTATCTTGATCGTGCCAAGTTCAAGAATGTGCCGGACTTGTTTGAGGTAGTCGATATTGGCCGGCTCGCTGGAAAGCAGCAGCTTTGCGATGTCGTCTAGCTGATTGAAAGCCAGGCCAGCGGTGAGGGCGTTTACACGGCTGCGCCCGCCATGTGTGATCGTGATCAGTCCCTTGCTCTGCATTGATTGCAATGCTTCGCGCACTGCCGGACGGCCGACACCGAAGAGCTCCATCAGATCGCGTTCGGAGGGAACGGTGTCTCCGGCTGCAAGTTCTCCACTCGCAAGCATCTCACGAAGGCGTTCAAAAACCTGGTCAGACAGTTTAAGACGGACAATCTTGCTGTCTGCGGCATTGGTTTTGTTCATATCAAACTGCTTTCCGTTCGGCGCAGATTGGCCAAAAGCTCAACTTATCAACAGATGCTACAAGTTGATCAAAAAAGCAAGAATCCGAACAGGTCAGATGAGTTGCGAGTTGTGCGTCTGGCGCCCAATCGTGTTCTGAACCGGATTAGCGGCAGGCGCGTGCGATGGCGATCTTCCATTCGTTGCGCGCGCCGCGCCGCGCCGTCGCATCGGTGGCGGGATCGAAGATTCGGATCTCTTTGGCTCCGGCCACAATCGGCATTCCAAGCGCCTCGGCAGCCATGCTGGCAACACCGAAAGCGCCGATCTCGGCAATTTCGCGCCGCTCCACCGGTTTGCCGATGAAATCGGCCTGAAGCTGCATCAGGAAGGAATTGGCGGAGGCACCGCCATCGGCGCTCAGCCCGTTGAGCGGGTGGCCGAGATCCTGTTCCATTGCCTCCAACACATCGGTCACCTGGTGCGCGATGGCCTCAAAGGTTGCGCGCGCCAGATGCGCCGGGCGTGATCCCAGCGACAACCCGCTGACCAGACCACGGGCGTCGTCCTGCCAGTGCGGTGCCCCCAGCCCCGCGAGTGCCGGCACGAAACAGACCCCGCCATTGTCGGAAACCTGCAGGGCCAGATCCGAGAGCTCGGCGGGTCCATTGAGCCCAAGCATCTCCGCCATGAAAGCTGCCGCCTGTGCGGACACGGTGATATTGCCTTCAAGCGCATGGGCAGTGTTGCCATCCTGCGTCCAGGCGATGGTGCCCGAGAGGCCGTGGCTTGAGAGGGTGCGTTGCCGGGTCAGGGTCATCAGAGATGATCCTGTTCCGTAGGTCGCTTTGACCTTTCCAGGCCCGCGCACACCATGACCGAACAGCGCTGCATGGCTGTCACCCATCATCGCATGGATCGGGACGCCGGCGGGCAGGGTTGTGGCGCCTTGCGCGGTTTCGCCAAACCGGGCATCGGAGGCCATGGGTGTGGCAAGACAATCAATCGGTGCACCAAAAATCTCACCGAGCCGGGGGCTCCAGGCGAGCCTTTCGGTGTCGAACAGAAGCGTGCGCGAGGCGTTGGAGTGGTCCGTGGCAAACACCGCCCGGCCGGTGAGGTTCCAGAGCAACCAGGAATCGACGGTTCCGGCCCGCAGCCGCCCGACCCGGTGGAGATCTTCAGGCTCGGGGCGGTTCTTGAGAACCCAGGCAAGTTTGGATGCAGGAAACAGGGGGTTGATGCCGAGCCCGGTCAATGTGCTGACCTCATCGGAATGACCGGCTTCAATCAGCGCGGCGCATTCATCAGCCGTGCGCCGGCATTGCCAGATTGGCGCCGGCCCGACTGGCTCGCCGGTTGTTGCGTCCCAGACCACCAGGGTCTCGCGCTGGTTGGATATCCCGATGGCCGCGATTTCGGTTTCGATACCGGCACAGGCGTCGCCAATGACTTGACGCGTGGTGGCCCAGATCTCCGAGGCAGATTGCTCCGCCCATCCCGGATGCGGGTAATCCGTGTGGCAGGATGCTGAAGCGCTTCGTACGACCTCGCCATCCTGCGCAAACACCAGCGCCTTGGTGTTGGTCGTGCCCTGATCGATGGCCAGAACAAACATGGTCAGCCCGTCTTGCGTGCGAGAGCTCGGCGTGAAGCATCAGCGATGCCAATCGGGGTCAGCCCGTTCTGTTCGAACAGCCAGTCCACCGAACCGGTCGTCTGGAAGGTCTTGAAGCCGACCCGTTCTACCGGCACCGGTCGGTTCGACGATGTCAGTTCCGCAACGGCGCCACCAAATCCGCCGCGCACAAGCGCCTCCTCGCAGGTCACGATCGCGCCGGTTTCCTCGGCAGCCGCCAGAACGGCTGCCTCGTCGAGCGGATTGAGTGTGTGGACCGAGAAAACCCGTGCCGAGATGCCGTCACTTGCCAGAGCATCAGCTGCGGCCAATGCAATATGCACGATCGTGCCCGAGGCAAGGATCGTCACATCATCTCCCTTTCGCATCAATCGTGCCGTGCCGGGTGTGAAATCGCGGCGGCCATGAGCATCCGGTCCGAGATCAGGCACCTGCATCCGCGACAGACGCAGATAGACCGGGCCCTCATGCTCTGCCGCCCACCGCACCGCCATCTCCGTTTCCCACGGGTCGGCTGGTGCAATCACCGTCAGCGGCTCAAGCGCGCGAAGCCAGGCAAAATCCTCGATGGAATGATGGGTCGCGCCAAGTTCGCCATAGGCGATGCCGGAGGACTGGCCGACCAGCTTCACATTGTATCCGGAATAGGCAATGTCGGCCTTGATCTGTTCCAACGCCCGGCCGGTCAGAAAACAGGAGGCGGCCGACACGAATGGAATGCGCCCGCCATTGGCCAGCCCGGCGCTGACACCAACCATGTTCTGTTCGGCAATGCCGACATTGACCAGCCGGTCGGCGAAAGCGTTCTGAAAACCGCCCAGATTGGACGAACCGACCGAATCATTGACCACTGCCACGATCCGTTCGTCGTCAGCCGCCAGCGTCTCAAGCGTCGTTGCCCAGGCCTTGCGGCAGTCGAACAGACCTTCCACTTTTTCCACTGCGTTCATCGGCTGAGCTCTTTCATCGCCAGTTCGAATTCGTCGTCATTGGGCACGCCATGGTGCCACTTGGCCTTGTCTTCCATGAAGGAGACGCCCTTGCCCTTGATCGTGTTGGCGATGATGCAGCGCGGACGGCCTTGTGCCGGTGCCGCGTCCAGCGTGTTGAGCAGCTTTGCATGGTCGTGCCCGTCAACCTCGATCACGTCCCAGCCGAATGACCGGTACTTCTCACCCAGCGGATCGAGCGAGACGGTGTCCTCGGTGCGGGCGCCCTGCTGCAGCCGGTTGCGGTCGATGATCAGCGTCAGGTCTTGAAGTTGCTTGTGGCCCGCTGTCATCGCGGCTTCCCAGTTCGATCCTTCCTGCTGCTCGCCGTCTCCGGTAAGCACGAAGGTGCGGTGGGCGGAGCCGGACATCTGGCCGGCAATGGCCATCCCCAAAGCGATTGGGAAGCCATGGCCAAGCGGCCCGGTATTGGCTTCCACGCCCGGAAGATAGTTCCGGTTGGGGTGCCCGTTCAGGCGCGAGCCCGGCCCCATATAGGTTTTGAGCCAGTCCTCGGGAAAATAGCCTGCAGCACACAGCACAGTGTAAAGTGCGCCTGTTGCATGTCCTTTCGACATCACGAAACGATCCCGCTCCGGCCAGTCCGGCTTTACTGGGTCATAGCGCAGCACTCCGAAATAGAGCGTCGCGAGTATATCGGTGGCTGAGAAATCACCGCCGATGTGCCCCAGCTTCTTGCCGTGCACCATCTCCAGCGCCCTGCGGCGCATCCAGTTGGCTTTCTGCCGGATCTGCGGCAGTCGCGTGTCTTCGTCTTCAAGCGGCATCGCCATGCGGTTCCCTCAGAAACGGTTTGGAATGAAAAGCTGCGGCTCGGGATCGCCGCCGTGATGATAGGTTGCCCAGCCGAGATAGCGCGTGACCGCCTCGTTGACGACATCGGCATGTTGGCCCCGGACCATCGCCACGTGATGCTCGAACCCATTCTGGGTGACAAAGCGCATCAGCCGGCGCAAATCCTTGACCCGTGTGACCGCAATCCCGCCATCCATGCCGAATGGGTCATCGGTGAACTCACCTTCGCCCACATAGCATTTGAGCCGGCCTGCATTGTCGTCCGAGGAGAGGCGGAAATAGGTCATGTCGCCTGCTTTCACCTTGCCCTTGACTGCACCAAAGCACTTGCCGCGCCCGATGGTCTCACCAAGCACATCGAGCTCGGAGATTTCAGGTGTGTCGCCGATAAAGCTCTTGGGATAATTGCCGCAATGGGTGCACACGCACATGTCGGGGGAATTGCCGTAATTGTTGTTCCAGTCGAGAATGGCCGCCGGCGCGCCGGACGCGAGTGTGAGCGCATACATCGAAACGGCCCCCATCACATCCACTTCGCAGGCAGACGGCATCAGCTCCTCGCCCATCATCGACATGGTCAGGCAGGTCGCGCAGCCAAAATTGTCCTGCAGCGAACGCCAGCACTGGATCGCCGAGGCGTCACACTCGTTCTCGTCAATCCAGCGGTTGACTGCCAGCGTCCATTTGGCCTGGGTCAACACCTGTTCGGATTTGATGTAAGTCGGGATCGTGCCGTAGGCCTCGATCTTGCGGAGTTTCTCCAGCAATTCAGGGGCGTCGTCGGCGATCTGCCCGGCTGCATGCATCATTTCCGACAGATCGACCGTAACCACCGTTACGCCACTGGTCTGCAGGAGCTTTTCTGAATAGCGCATGGTCTGAAACGGTCCGGTCCGGGCGCCGATGGCGCCGATCCGCGCCCCCTTTAGTCCGCCAACTGTCCGGCAGATGCGCGCGAAACGATCCAGGTCCGCGGCGAATTCATCCGATTCGATATCGACCGTATGGTTGGTCGTTTCGGTGAAAGGGACGCCATACTGCCAGAAATTATTGGAGATCGAGATCTTGCCGCAGAAGGCATCCCGCCGCGAATGAACGTCGACCTTGTCGATCTCGTCATTGCAGGCCTGGAGCAGGATGGGCACATCGAGTTTGGCCCGGCCCACCAGTTCGGCCACGGCAATCTCGTCGCCGAAATTGGGCAGGCAGATGACAATCCCGTCGATCTTGTCCCGATTGGCCGCAAAATGGTCCGCGTAAAGCTTGGCGTCGGAGATTGACTGCACTGCACCATTGTCCGTTGCTTCAAAAGGGAGCGTTACGGCATTGATGCCGAGCCTCTCCATTTGCGCCAGAACGGCATCGCGCGCCTGCTTGCAGGGCGCTGGACTGAAGAACGCCCGGCTGCCGATAACGACGCCGAGTGATACCGGCCGGTTGACTGTGCGATCCATGGTTTTCTCCCCCCAAAGATTGCGAAAACTTTCGATATTTTTTGAATATATAGTTTGTCGATCTGTGGCAACCCCCAGCTCTGCTCTTATGGACTGAGATACCCCAATACATGGAGTTGATGCTTAATTTAGGGCTTTGTAATGAAAATAAACAAAATTAAACAAAAAAATATGTTGACAAACCGCAGCAAAATATGACGATTTCAAGCGATCGCGCAGGGAGAGAGCGCGTTCTTGTCAATCTGGGAGGAGACATAATGTCGAAACTGACTTTGAAGCGTCGTACGTTCCTTGGGAGCGTCGCGGTTGCAGCCGTTGTTGCCGCCAAGCCGGCTTGGGCCCAATCAAAGGGCACGATCGCAATCATCACGCCAAGCCATGACAATCCGTTCTTCAAGGCAGAAGCCGATGGTGCCGACGCCAAGGCTAAGGAGCTTGGCTACGACACCGTAATTCTCGTGCACGATGATGACCCGAACAAGCAATCACAGCAGTTCGACACGGTGATTGCCCAGGGCGTTGTCGCCATCATTCTCGACAATGCCGGTGCGGACGCATCCGTTGCGGCGGTCCAACGCGCCAAGGATGCGGGCATCCCGTCGTTCCTCATCGACCGTGAAATCACCGCCACCGGCGTTGCCGTGTCGCAGATTGTGTCGAACAACTATCAGGGCGCCCAGCTCGGTGCTGAGGAATTCGTGGTCCAGATGGGCGAAAGCGGCAAATATGCCGAGCTTCTGGGCAAGGAATCCGACACCAATGCCGGCATTCGCAGCCAGGGCTATCACGATGTGATCGATCAGTTCACGGACCTTGAGATGGTCGCTCAGCAGACCGCCAACTGGTCGCAGACCGAGGCTTTCTCGGTGATGGAATCGATGTTGCAGGCAAACCCGGACATAAAGGGTGTGATCTCTGGCAACGACACCATGGCGATGGGCGCGATGGCCGCACTGGAAGCCGCGGGCCGCAGCGATGTGATTGTCGTCGGCTTCGATGGCTCCAACGATGTGCGGGACTCGATCCTCGCCGGCGGCATAAAGGCCACCGTGCTTCAGCCAGCCTATCAGCAGGCCCAGCTTGCTGTGGAGCAGGCCGACAAGTTCCTGACCGCAGGATCGACAGGGCTTGATGAAAAGCAGCTGATGGATTGTGTCCTCATCACCGCCGACAATGCGGGCCAGCTCGACAATTTCCAGCTGAGCTAACCTCCCCGGGGAGCCTGAGCCCTGGGCGTCAGGCTCCCTGGTGATCTTGAAGGCGTGCGTGCATGAAACAGGCGATTCCTGTCATTCTCATTTTGTGCCTTGCGGCCCTTCCGGGCTGCAAGATCATTCATGAGAGTGAAAAGACGGAAGTGGTATCGGTAGGGCCTGAGGGTGATGCTGCTCGCAATCAGGCACGTCTCGAAGAGACATTCGACAGCCAGCTTCTGCCATTGATAACGACCGGACCGCTCGATGTTGCCGGGCTTCGCGCCGCACTTGCCTCGGACGGGCTCGAAGCCGCAGGCTCTGCCCATGGCAACCAGGGATCCGGCCGGGGGGCAGCCTGGAACTTCCCCGTTCAGGGCGACGGCATCATCGTCGCAGCCAAACTCGACACCAGCGCGCGCACCGTGTCCGTCGATGTCGATAAAGACGGGGTGGGCGATGTCACCGTGCAATTGGGGCCGGTGATCCGCGGCACTGCATTGCGGGATGTCGCGCCTTTCTACAATTTTGATGATTTCCGCGATCAGATCGAGTTCGCCAAACTGGCCCGTGCCATCAATGACCGGATCAAGCCGCTGCTCAAGGTGCCGGACGGCGATCTCGTCGGCATGACCATGTCCTTTGTCGGCGTGACGCCTCTCAAGTCTCCTCAGGAGACCATGGTTGTTACGCCCGTTGAGATGAGTTTCGCGAAATGAGCGAAGATCACCCAATCGGGCTGTCTATCCGCGGGGCCGTCAAGGTCTATCCCGGCACCCGCGCGCTCAAGGGTGTGGATTTCGATATCCGCATGGGCGCCGTGAACGTGCTTGTCGGCGAGAATGGCGCGGGCAAATCCACCCTGATGAAAATCATCGCCGGCGTTGAGGAACTGAACGAGGGCGAGATCCTGCTCAATGGAGAGGCAGTCACCTTCCGCTCCAAGGATGATGCGGTCCGCGCGGGCATCGGAATTGTTTTCCAGGAGCTCAATCTCTTCGCCGAGATGACGGTGGCCGAGAATGTCTTCATCGGCCGGGAGCGGGCCCGCATGGGCATCGACATCGATGGCGACGCCGAAACCGAGCAGACGTCGCTTCTGATGAAGCGCCTGGAGCAGACAATTGCACCCGATACGGTGCTGGGCCATCTCAGGATCGGCCAGCAGCAAATCGTGGAGATTGCCAAGGCGCTGGCACAGGACGTCAACATTCTCATCCTCGACGAGCCCACATCGGCGCTGTCCGCGCATGAAGTTGATGTCCTGTTCCGGGTTATCGAGGACCTCAAGCGCCAGGGCGTCGGGATCGTCTACATCTCACACAGGCTCGAGGAACTGATCCGCGTCGGTGATTACATCACCGTCCTCAGGGATGGTGAAATCACCGGTGCGCGATCGATGCAGGGCGTGGACATCCCCTGGATCGTTCACGCCATGATCGGCGACAAGTCGAAGGATTTCGCCTCCGCCACAAATCACGAGTTCGGCGTTGAAGCCTTTCGCGCCGAAGATGTCTGCCTGCCGCGGCCCGGCGGCGGCTTCATTGTCGACCACCTGTCGCTCTCCGTTCGCGCCGGAGAGGTTCTGGGGCTCTACGGTCTTATGGGGGCTGGCCGGACCGAGTTTCTCGAATGCGTCATGGCCCAGCACCATGGCTCGACAGGACGTTACTACGTCTACGCAGAGGAGCTGCGCTCGCACAGTGTCGCCGGACGCATCAGCAAGGGGATTGCCCTGGTCCCCGAGGACCGCAAGCGCGATGGGCTGGTGCAGATCATGTCGATCCGCGAGAACCTGACACTGTCCTCGATCCGCCGGATTGCACGCCTGTTTCATCTTGACCCGGTCCGCGAGGTCAAGAAGGCCGCTGAATACATCAAGCGCCTGACGATCAAGGTCTCGAACCCTGAAAATCCGGTCTCGTCACTGTCGGGCGGCAATCAGCAAAAGGTCGTCATTGGCAAGGCCCTCATGACGGAACCCCGCGTTCTGCTGATGGATGAGCCGTCCCGCGGCATCGACATCGGTGCCAAGGCGGAGATCTACCGGTTGATCCGCAAGCTTGCCTCAGAAGGTCTGGCGATTCTCTTCGTCACCTCCGACCTCGAAGAAGTGATGGCGCTCGCCGACCGGATCGCTGTCATGGCTGACGGGCGCAAGACCGGGGAGTTTCCCAACACAGCCCGTGCCGCCGACATCATTGCAGCTGCCACGCCAAGAAAACAAAAGGACACCGCCGCATGAGCGAGATGATCACCGCTGCGCCGCGCCCGGCTGCGCGCCCCAACTTTCTTCTGCTTGTGCTGGAGATGCGCACCTATCTCGCCTTGCTGCTCGTCTTTGCCTATTTTGCGATCATGGCGCCGAACTTCCTGTCGGTTGACAACGCGGTGCTGATTTCCAAGCATGTCGCCATCAATGCCTTCCTGGCGATCGGCATGACCTTCGTGATCATCACCGGCGGGATCGATCTGTCCGTTGGCTCGGTTGTTGGCCTTACCGGCATGGTCGCGGGCTATCTGGTGCTCAACGGCATTTACATTGGTGGCGGCTACACGGTCTATTTCAACACCATCGAGATCGTTGCCATCGTCTGCTGTGTGGGGATCTTCGTTGGCTGGATCAACGGGATCCTGATCACGCGATTGAAAGTCGCGCCTTTCATTGCCACTCTCGGCACGCTTTATGTGGCCCGCGGCGTCTCGCTGCTGCTCTCGGACGGCCGCACTTTCCCCAATCTCAACGGCAACCCGGAATACGGATCCGATACGTTTCCGATGATCGGATCGGGCACTGTGTTTGGCCTGCCGGTGATGATCTGGGCGCTGATCGGCGTCACCCTGCTGGCAATCTACATCTCCAGGCGTACGCCGCTCGGCCGCCACATCTATGCCACCGGCGGCAATGAACGCAGTGCCGCGCTCTCGGGTGTGAATGTCGATCGCACCAAGCTGTTCGTTTACATGTTTTCCGGGCTTATGGCCGCGATCGTCGGAATCATCATCGCTTCCCAGCTCAAGGCCAGCCATCCGGCCACGGGTGAGTTCTTCGAACTCAATGCCATTGCAGCCGCAGTCCTGGGCGGCACATCGATGGCTGGTGGTCGCGGACGGATCTGGGGAACCATCGTTGGCGCCTTCGTCATCGGCATCCTCGCCGACGGTTTGATCATGATGGGCGTGTCGTCATTCTGGCAGATGGTGATCAAGGGCCTGGTGATCATTGCCGCAGTTGTGATTGACCAGTTCCAAAGTCGGCTCCAGTCGCGTATTGCTTTGGCTCAGGAAACGGAAGGCGGGCGCTAGCCCGCAGGCAAGAGGCTTGGACTGATTGGCAGATGCGCGGAAGAAAGCGGTAAAGGATCAGGGGGCGTCGGGAACGTTGACAGGCATGCTCTCGACTGTGCGGCGCAAGAGGATCATTGACTGGATCGAAGAAGAGGGGTCTGCGCGGGTGCGCGATCTCGCAGCTGCTTTCGAGGTCACCGAGGCCACCATCCGGCAGGACCTCGAACGGCTGGAAAAGGCAGGCCAGGTTACCCGTGAACATGGCGGAGCCTTTCTGAATTCCGTGCCCAGCCAGGTCGCTTCTCATGCACTCCACCACCGTATCGAGATGGACCGGAAGCAGAAGATTGGTGCGCTCGCAGCCTCACTGGTTGCGGACAACGAAACCATCATTCTCGATGCGGGCACGACGACGACGGAAGTTGCCACCCGGCTGACCGTTCGCAAGAATCTCACCGTCATCACCAATGCGCTCAACATCGCCATGGTTCTCGGCTCGGTTCCTGGGTTTTCCGTTCACATGCCGGGCGGCGAGTTCAAACCGCCGACCTTGTCTCTCACAGGGGACAAGTCGGTCGATTATTTCCGTGACATCCTCGCGGGGAAACTGTTTCTCGCCACGGCTGGCGTGGATGTCGAACTCGGGCTTACCTATCCAAGCTTTGCCGACCTACAGCTCAAGCAGGCGATGATCCGGGCGGCTCAACATGTCTATCTTGTCGCCGATGCGTCCAAGATCAACAAGCCTTCCTTTACCCGCTTGGGCGATCTGGATCTGGTGCAGACCTTCATCACCGATGACGGAATCTCGGACAAGGATGCCAAGTCTATCGAAGCGCGCGGCATTGAGCTTCTGATTGCGCGCTGAGGCGCGACCCCAAACCTGCGGAGAAGACCAGACATGACCGTCACGATCTACGGCATCAAGAATTGCGACACCATGAAGAAAGCGCGGAAATGGCTTGCCGATCAGGGCATCGAAGCCGTCTTTCATGACTACAAGAGCGCCGGTATTGACGCGGCGCATCTTGAGCGCTGGTGCGTGGAGGCCGGTTGGGAAACGGTTCTCAACCGTGCGGGCACCACTTTCCGCAAGCTCGATGAGGCCGAAAAGCAGGATCTCGATCAGACCAAGGCGATCCGTCTGATGCTGGCCCAGCCATCAATGATCAAGCGCCCGGTGATCGAGGCGGGTGATCGCGTGCTTGTCGGATTTAAGCCGGAGCTATACGCTCAATTCTTTGGTTGAAGTCGCGGTTATCTGCCTAGAACCTGCCTGCGTGAACGCCGCGCGCCTGTCGCTCAAGAACCGGGAGTAAAGCACTTCATGCCCACGCGCCGTCAGATAGTGGCCGGTTTGGCCATGACCGCCGCGGCCCCGCGCCTTGCTCGAGGCAATCGCAATCCAGATGTTGTTGTCATTGGAGCCGGTATGGCAGGGCTTGCTGCCGCCAGAGATCTCATGGCCCGGGGCATGTCGGTGCATATTCTCGAGGCGCGCGACCGTATTGGCGGGCGGGTCTTCACCAACCGCGACGTGCCGGGCTGGCCGGTGGACATGGGCGCCAGCTGGATTCACGGCATTGACGGCAATCCGCTCACAAGGCTTGCAGATCAGGGTGGACTTGCGCGGATTGAAACCAGCTGGGAACCGCGACCGACATTCGGACCCGGTGGTGTCCGTATCGATCTCGATGATGCAAGCGAGCTTGCCGGAAAGCTGCTGGAAGCCGGCCGTGACCGCGTCGAAGATCGTGACTATGATGTTTCCCTCGCAGATGCGGTACAGGGAACAGCTGGCTGGCGCGGGCTCAAGCCCGGCGACCGGAGGCTGATGCGCCATTTCGCCAACAGCGACATCGAGCATGAATTTGCAGCGGACTGGAACGATCTGTCAGCCTGGTACTATGACGACAGCGGCGCGTATGATGGACCCGATGTCATCTTCCCCGATGGCTACGGAGACCTGGCAACCTATCTTGCGAAGGGCCCTTCGATCACCACCGGGGAAATTGTCACGGGCCTCCAGCGCCGTGGCGACACCGTCAAGATCATCACGCAGTCGGATACCACGTACCAGGCATCCCATGTCATTCTCACCGTCCCGCTTGGCGTGTTCAAGGCTGGCAGAATTGCATTCAGCCATCCCCTTGAGCGGAGCCGGACCAAGGCTATTGATTCCATCGGCATGGGACTCCTCAACAAATGCTGGCTGCGCTTCGAGCGGACCTTCTGGCCCCACAACACCGACGCCTTCGGCTTCGTTGGAGAGCTTGACGGGCACTGGGCGGAATGGTTTTCGTTGAGCCGGGCGACCGGAGAGCCAACACTGCTTGGTTTCAACGCCGGCACCGCTGCCCGGGAGATCGAGAAACTGGATGACCTTGAGACTGTCGAAAGGGCGATGGAGGTTCTGCGGTCAATCTTTGGCTCCGGCATTCCGGATCCCGTTACATGGAAAATCAGCCGCTGGAATTCCGACCCCTTCGCCCTGGGCTCATACTCATTTACAGCCGTGGGAAGCGACCGCGGCTCACGTCGAGCATTGGCTGGAGCGGATTGGGATGGGCGGCTTTTGTTTGCCGGCGAAGCAACCCATGAAGAACATCCTGCAACGGTGCATGGCGCCTATCTGTCGGGACAGGAAGCCGCCAGGTTGATTGCCGGTTAGCGGGCAGTCAGCCTCCGCAAAATTATCTTTGCTGGTTTTCCCGCCGAGTGACGAATGCGATCTTTGTGCTTGACGCTCAGAACAGGCTGCCCTGGCCGGGTTCGGGCGTCTTGTTTGCTTTGGTGCGTGTCTGCTTCTTCGGCTTGGATGACGGTGCTTCTGCCCCCGTTCCATTGACGAGAGCGGAGACTTCGCCGTCAGCGAATTCGACGCCGATCATTTCGCCCGATTGGACCTGCTCCGCACGTGACAGCAGCTTCCGGTCCTGATTGCGGACCACTGCATAGCCGCGTCCAAGAACGCTCTGATAGGACAGCGACTTGAGCATTCTGGCCTGCGCGCCCAGCGCTCGCTTGTGTTGCCCGATGAGCTGCGTCAGCGCGGTTTCACCACGTCGTCCCAGTCCGGTCAGCCTTTCGCGTGCGTGGGTTTGGGTTTCGGTAATCCGCCGCGGGACGGCCGAGAGGACCAGAGCGTGGCGCTCTAGGCCTGTCCTGAGCACCTCCACACGGCGCTCCAGTGACCGGTCGGCACGTGTCGCCCTGTCGCGCAACACCTGACGCTTTTCCCGAATGGCAGAGACCAGTGCAATCGGTGTGATGCGGGCCGCTTGTCGTTCGAAACCGCGCCGGCGGTTTGCGGTGTTGAGCTGAAGCGCCTGCCCAAGCCCCTGCCCGGACCGGTCAAGCCTTTGCCGCGGCAAGGCCAGAACGCTGTCGAGCGTGGGGAGCGCACGGGTCAATCCGCGAACCGCCTCGCGCCGCCTGTCGAGCATGCGTGATTGCGCCGATTTGAGTCGCGCGGCGAGACCTGCAAGATGCGCTTCAAGATCCGCCTTGACCGGCACCGCCATCTCCGCGGCTCCTGTCGGCGTCGGCGCGCGCCGGTCGCTGGCGTGATCGATCAATGTCCAGTCGGTCTCGTGCCCGACAGCCGAGATCAGCGGAATGTCCGACTCCGCTGCGGCACGAACCACTGCTTCATCATTGAAACCCCAGAGGTCCTCAAGGCTGCCGCCGCCGCGTGCGACAATGATCAGATCCGGACGCTTGATTCGGCCACCCGGCGCGAGCGCATTGAAGCCGGTGATGGCGTTCGCCACCTCATTGCCCGATGTGTCGCCCTGAACCCGCACCGGCCAGACGATCACATGGACCGGAAACCGGTCCTCGATCCGGTGCAGGATATCGCGAATCACCGCCCCTGTGGGTGAGGTCACGACTCCGATCACCAACGGCATGTATGGCAACAGCTGCTTGCGCGCTTCGTCAAACAGCCCCTCGGCGGCGAGCTTGCACCGGCGTTCTTCGATCAGCGCCATCAGGGCGCCTGCGCCAGCAGGTTCGATCGATTCGATCACGATCTGATATTTCGAAGACCCGGCATAGGTGGTGATCTTCCCGGTGGCGATTACCTCCAACCCTTCTTCCGGCCGGTGCTTGAGCCGGGAGAAAACACCCTTCCAGATTACGGCTTCGATCCGTGCGCGATCATCCTTCAGTGAAAAATAGGCATGCCCCGAGGAATGCGGGCCACGGTAGCCTGAAATCTCGCCACGCACCCGGACATTGCCGAAGGCATCCTCCACCGTGCGGCGGATCGAGCCTGACAGTTCGCTGACCGTAAACTCGGCAGCATTTGTTGGCGAATCATCAAGAAGCGAAGACATGCCCGATTCGGCATCATGCAGCGCCGCCCGTCAAGTTCTGCCAGCATATCTTGTGACGACCAATGCGGCATACGGGCAACAGTGTGTCCACGAGAAATTCCAAGCGACATCTGTGCGTGCCGGGTGTAACCGTTCAAATCAACGGGCTGTTTCTCTTATGCAGGACAGCACGGTCACATGCAGAAGTGAGGGGCCATGAAAACTGAGATCGAAACCATCCCCGGCGAAACACCCGGCATCGCCTATGAGCTGATCGTCCACCACCTGAGCGGCTCCGATCCAGCTGCTCCGCGCGTCTATATTCAGTCCGCGCTCCATGCTGACGAGCGCCCCGGCGTTGCTGTCATGCACTATCTCATTCCTATGCTTGAACATGCTGAAGCCGAAGGCCGTCTTCTGGGATCACTGACCCTGGTGCCGCACGCCAATCCCATCGGCGCGGCACAACATCTCTTCAGCAATCATATGGGCCGGTTTTCCGGCGCCACCCGGGTCAATTTCAACCGTGATTTTCCGGTTCCCGGCAAGGACGGCGTCCGGCATCTGGATAACGCGTCCTCGGCCACCTTCGCCGAGCGCCGCCTCAAGAGCCGCTTGCTTGAGCTTGCCGATGGATGCCCGATTGTTCTTGATCTGCATTGCGACGATGAGGGCGTCCAATATCTCTATGTACCGGAAATTCTGTGGCCGGAAATGTCTGATCTCGCCGCCTGTCTCGATGCCGAGGCCGCGCTGCTATGGGACAAGGGCTCGGACCGTGCCTTTGAAGAGGCTGCGTTCGAACAGATGCGGGCGAGCGCTGCGGACGGTGATCTGTCTGGTCATTGTGTGACAACGGTTGAACTGCGCGGGCAGATTGATGTCGATGCCCAGACCGGGTTGAAGGATGCCGAGGGGATTTATCGTTTCTTGCAGGCCCGCGGCGTGGTTGCAGGTGATGCTGCTGCGCCAGATCTGCGCGGCGGATTTGTCGGCAAGCCGATCCGCCATGTCGACATGATCGAGGCGCCGGCAGGCGGCACCATCCTGTTTCATGCCAAACCCGGCGACCGGGTCGAGGCCGGTCAACTCATTGCGGAGATTGTGGTCAATCCCGGTTTCAAGGATGGTTGCGTTGAAGTGCGGGCACCCCAGGGTGGATTTGTCCTCACCCGGCGGGCGCGTCGCTTCATCCGTATGGGCGACAACCTGTTCAAGATCATCGGTGATGAAGCCTTGGTGGCTGGCTATGAGGGCGCACTGGAGGACTGATTGCCAGACTGATTGCCAGACTGATTGCAAGTCTTCGCGGTTGCTCAGCGGTGTCCATAATAAAGCGACACCGAGTGCTCGGCTTCCGCGAAAAACAGCCAGCGTTCGGCCAGCAGTCCGGCCAGCATCGAAAGCGCTGCAAGTATGTTGAGGATCGCCGGAGCGCCGCTCAGCGCCACGAGGGCAAGGATCGCCACCGGCACGACGCCGCCCAACACAAGAGCGACCCGGCGTAGCGAGCGGGCATGCTTGCGGCCGATCTTGTGAACCATTTCGCGGGTCAGGTAGTTGTCGCCGCTGTGCGGCTTTTCGAGAAGCCTAACCTTTCCGATGAAACCCAGCCCGGTGGCGGTTTCCGGGGTTGATCCGGTGTCCGCGAGCCGCGTCCGGGCAGCCCGTGTCCACCAGAGCCACTTCGCGCCCCAGGCCAGCCCCACCAGCAGGATGCCCCAGGGTTCCGGCGATTGAAAACTGCCGAAAGCCGAAGCAAGCAGCCAGCCCGAGCCCAGTGCGAAGGCGAGATAGACCAATGGCGTGAGCGCGCTTTGCCATTGCGGCACGGTCTTCAACTGGGCGTAGATCATCGAGGTGGTGAACACGGTTGCCGCCGCACCCACCGCAATGACAAGCCCAAGCACGTCAAGCCGGACCCCGATCACCATCCAGTAGAGGGCGTAAATACCAAACAGGACAAGTGTTGCGATCGCGCAGATCCCTTCGCGCGACAGCCAGCTCGAACGCCATTGGCTGAGCGCCCGCCAGGCCCGTTCAGGGTGGCCGAGGTGAAAGGTCGAAGACAGAAGACCGGCCACAGCCAGACCGCCGCCTGCAAGCGAGATCAGGAACGCCCGGCCGGCTCCGCCACTCACCGGGAAGCCGAGGCCTAGAAGGAAAATCAGGCCGAATCCCGCACCCGAGGCGACCGTGAAAAAAATGACAGAGACAGCAGGATGCATGGGATTATCCGAGTTTCTCGAGTGCGGCATCAAGCCAGCCAAGAAAGCCGCCTTCAGCTTTCGGCAAATCTGCGGCGACTGCCGCCAAAGGTGCAGTTTGCGAGCGTGTCTTGGGTCGTGGCGGCAGATATCTGTTGACCGGGCTCGTGCCCATCTCCGGCATCAGTTCAACGCCGCCGCGCTCCACGACCAGCAAGGACACGTCCGACTGGGGATCGTTGAAATCCCCGAAATGCCGCGCGTTGGAAGGGCAGGTCCGCACGCAGGCAGGAATTCTGTCTTCCTCGGCCAAGGTGTCGCTGTAGATCCGGTCCACGCACAATGTGCATTTCTTCATCACGTTTTCGACCGGATCCATCTCGCGCGCGCCGTAGGGACAGGCCCAGGCGCACAGACCGCAGCCGATGCACATGTCTTCGGTGACCAGCACAATGCCATCTTCGGACCGCTTGTGGCTGGCGCCCGTCGGGCAGACGGTCACGCAAGGTGCATCATCGCAATGCAGGCAGGATTTGGGGAAATGAACGATCTGCGCCGGCGCGTCTGCAGGTGTGACTTCGAATGTATGGATCCGGTTGAGCCAGGCCCCGGATGGATCCGCGCCATAGGCATCGACATCACCAAGCGGTGAAGCACCCGCGCCGGTGTTCCATTCCTTGCAATTGACCGCGCAGGCATGGCAGCCGACGCAGGTGTCGAGATCGATCACCAGTCCAAGGCGTTTTTCGGTTGTCTGCGGAAGCGTGGTCATTCGGCAGTCTCCCGCCCGAAGGCCACCTGGCCGGGACCAGACCCAACCGGGCTTCCTTGCGCACCATGTGACGGTTGGCTGTGAATGCCCGACTGATCCGGATCGCGGCGGATTGAAACCCGCAAATCAAACCAGGCGGCCTGGCCGGTGATTGGATCGGAATTGGCCCAGCGACGGCCGTCACCCTTTGGCGGCAGCAACTCATCGATCAGATGGTTGAGCAGAAACCCTCGGGTGGTCTCCGGCGCATCCTTGCCGAGCGCCCAGGCGCCTGCACGTTTGCCGATTGCGTTCCAGGTCCACAGCGTCGAACCGTTGACCGCATCCATGCGCCGCACCTGAACCCGGATTTCGCCGGATGGTGAATTGACCAGGGCCCAGTCACCATCGGTTAGCTTCTCCCTGTCACAGACATCGCCGGGCACATAGAGCGCGTTCTCGCCATGGATCTGCCTGAGCCAGGCATTCTGGGATCCCCAGGAATGGTACATCGCAGCAGGGCGTTGGGTGATCGCATGTAGCGGATAGGCATCTGGCTCAAGCCCGTCCTCGTAGAACGGCGGATACCAGCAGGGCAACGGATCAAAGCAGCGCTGGATTCGTGCGCGATGATGTTCGGGCGGCGACGGCTTGATCTTGCCTTCGGCGGCCAGCTGAAACTTGCGCAACGGCTCGAGATAGAGCTGGAAGATGTTTTCGACCGGCCCGTCCTGCAGTCCGTTTGCGATCGCCCAGTCGCTCCAGGCCCGGTTGGCGTGCTTGAAGAATTGCGCCTCTTCCGGCACATGCACCATCGAAAACCCGCCATTCTCGATGTAGCGTTTGAGCTGGTCCGGATTGGGTTCGCCACGTCCGGTCTTGTCGCCATTCTCACCCCGCCATCCGGATAAGGGTCCGACCCCCGGCTTGCGTTGGTGATTGACGATGTAGTCGGCGTAGTCCTTGTAGATCGCTTCGCCCGCCTCATTGACCATGCCGGGCAGTTTCAGCCGCGCGCCAAGATCGAGCAGCACGCTTTGAAACCCGCGCACGTCGCGGTCGGGCTCGACAACCGGCCAACGGATCGAATCGCACAGCGCTTCAGGTTCACTGATCGGACGGTCGAGCAGCGAGATGCAGTCGTGGCGCTCGAGATAGGTGGTGTCAGGCAGAATCAGATCGGCGAAAGCCACCATTTCTGAGGAATAGGCGTCCGAATAGATGATCTTGGGGATCACGTAATCGCCATTCTCATCGGTGTCGGTAAGCATGTCCATCACCGATGTGGTGTTCATCGACGAGTTCCAGGCCATGTTGGCCATGTAGAGAAACAGGACGTCTATGCCATAGGGATCGCGCGCATGGGCATTCGAGATTACCATGTGCATCAACCCGTGCGCCGACAGTGGCGCATCCCAGGAAAACGCCTTGTCGATGCGCTGTGCAGTCTCGCCATCGGCTTCGAGCAGCAGATCTTCCGGCCCCCGCGGATAGCCCAGATGCGGCCCTGCCAGCGCCGCGTCAGCACAGGCGCCGCCATGGGGCCGGGGCTGACCGGCGACCGGCCTCGGATAGGGTGGCTTGAAACGAAAACCACCGGGACAATCGACGGAGCCAAGCAGGATCTGCAGGAGATGAAGCGCCCTGCAGGTCTGAAAGCCGTTGGAATGAGCGGAGATCCCGCGCATGGCGTGAAACGCCACCGGGCGGCCGATCATCCGCTCATGGCGCTCACCCTTCATGTCGGTCCACGGGCGCTCGATAACAATTTCGCGCTTGAACGCGGCATCGGCGATTTCGCTGGCAATCCGGGTGACGGTGTCAGCGTCGATCCCTGTCTGCTCCGCAACGGCTGCAGGCGCATATTTCGGATCGAGATAGGCTTTCGCCAGCAACTCGAACACCGGCGTTGCCTTGCGACCGTCAGGCAACGTGAACTGGCCCTTCATCGCCGGCTTTATGCCAGCTTCAGAGGAGGTGACGATCGCCCCGGTCTTGCGATCAGCCACCAGCGCCACGCCCTGCTCGTCACGGGCAAACAATCCGTGGTCGGAAGCATCGGGGTCGTCAATTACCAGCCAGGGCGCATTGGTGTAGCGGATTAGGTAGTCGACATCGATCTGCCCGGTGCGCATCAGCTCATGCACCAGGGCCAGGATCAGCAAACCGTCGGTGCCCGGCGTGATCCCGAGCCATTCATCGGCAATCGCGTTGTAGCCGGTGCGAACTGGATTGACGCCAATGACCTTGACGCCGCGCGCCTTGAGACGCCCCAGTCCCATCTTGATCGGGTTGGAATCATGGTCTTCGGCAACGCCGAAAATCATGAACAGCTCGGTGCGCTCCCAGTCCGGCGCGCCGAACTCCCAGAACGCGCCGCCCATGGTGTAGATGCCGGCCGCAGCCATGTTGACCGAGCAGAAACCGCCATGCGCAGCGTAGTTGGGAGTCCCGTATTGCTGCGCCCACCAGCCGGTCATCGACTGGCTCTGGTCACGCCCGGTGAAGAAGGCGAGCTTGCGCGGATCAGTGCTGCGCACCTTCCCAAGCCATTGTGTGGCCAGACCCAGCGCCTCGTCCCATTCGATTTCCTTGAATTTGCCCTCGCCGCGCTTTCCGGTGCGCAACAGCGGCTTTTTCAGCCGTGCCGGAGAGTAGTGTTGCATGATCCCGGCCGATCCCTTGGCGCAAAGCACGCCCTTGTTGATCGGGTGGTCCCGGTTGCCCTCGATGTAGTGAACCTTCTCGCCCTTCATGTGGACGTTGATCCCGCAGCGGCAGGCGCACATGTAGCATGTGGTCTTGCGAATCTCGGTTTTGCCGTCGCCGGCATCCTCCGCCCGGCTGATATGGTTCATGCGCTCCCCCGCCTCCGCGACGCCCGTCTTGACGGTTGTGCCACGGCCTTTGTGTGCCATTGCTGGCGATCCGGCAGACAAAGCCGTGACCCTCTGCAAACGGACCCCGCGGCCCCACAAATGTCAAGGCTGGGAGCTAGCGCCAGTTCGACATCTTCTAAGGCCAGTTTGAAGCCAGCCAATGGCTACTGAAAGGAGAGGGGTGAGCACATGGCGCTCTTGGCTTATCTCCGTGAACAATGACACACATGAAGGAATACAGGGTGCGCCTGACCTGACGTCACCGGTCCGATCTCGGCCGATCTGACTTCCGGATGTGATCAATCAGCGTCAGCGACGCGGGGCCTGCAATAAAGCCCGTGCAACACATCGAGCACTGCCGAGACTTCCTGGCCCTTGAGCGAGTAGTAGATGGTTTGTGCATCGCGCCTCGTGTTGACCAGGTCAGCGTCACGCAGTTTACGCAGATGATGCGACATCGCCGGTTGCGAAAGGCCGGCCATGTCCGCAAGCTTCAAAACACTCTGCTCGCCATCGAGCAAAATGCAAAGAATGCGCAAGCGAACCGGTTGTGACAGCATCTCCATCAGCTTTGCCGCTTCGTTCATGCGCGGCTCCATTTCGAGCATATCAAGGGCGTCCGGCATTGATCCGTGTTCCTTTCGCAAACATTAATAAACTCTTATATAAATGATTTTGGACGTATTTTCAATCGATAACCCTGCGGGTGCTGTCCCGCGCGATCAGCTCCACATCCAGGATGTTGGGTTTGGAGCTGCGGTCATCAGGTGCCCCGATATGGCGGATGATGATTTCCGCAGCGGCAAGTCCCAGCGCCGTGCGCGGCTGATGGACTGTTGTCAGGGCAGGGATGAACCGTCGTGCAATATCGATGTCATCGAATCCGACGACGGAAACGTCCTCCGGCGTCGAGATGCCAAGGCGGGTCAACTCCGAGATGAAGCCGAACGCCATCTGGTCTGACTGGCAGAACATGGCGCTGGGCCGGTTGGGCAGGCCCAGCCATGCGGCAGCCGCTTTGGCGCCGGCCTCAATGGAAAAATCACCGTCAAACACATGCGCAGGATCAAGCGCAAGATTGCGTGCTGCCATCTCGGCAGCAACTCCCTGGCTGCGCGTCCCGGTCAGGACATTGTCCCGGGGGCCGCTGATCATTCCGATAGACCGGTGGCCGAGATCGGTCAGATGCGCGATCGCTAGCCGCGCGCCGCGCTCGTTGTTGACCCGGACAGAGGGAAAGCGGTCGGCTGGCGTCCATTCGCAAGCGAAGATGATCGGCGGGGCGTCGGGGCCTGACAGTGTTGCGGAGAGAACGGTGTCGGGCAGTGAGCCGTCAAGTGCGATAATACCGTCAGCACGGGTGGCATGCAGATAGTTCAAGAGCAGTTGTGGCTTCAGATGCGCCTGCCGTGTGTCGACCACCAACATGTTGAGATCGGACTTCGACAACCCTTCCTCAATGCCTGACAGGATCCGGGAGAAAAACGGATTGCCCAGATCAGGCACCATCACGACTATGGCCCCTGTCCGCTGCCGCCTCAGATTGCGGGCAGAAAGATTGACCCGGTAGCCGCTTTCCTGCGCCGCCGCGAGAACCGCGTTGCGTGTTGATTCAGCTACTGTATCGGGCTTGCTGAGCGCGCGGCTCACGGTTGCGGTCGAGACACCTGCAAGCTTTGCGACATCGGTGATTCTCGGCGCCCGCTTCTGCATGTGGCGTTCAAGTCCTTATCATTCCGTGTGACGCTGATCGCGCCGAGGGAATTACCACTTGACTCCAAAACCCATCGCGGTCAACCTTCATGTAATCGATTGCAGCGCAACATGTCAGCAAAATGTAATCGATTGCAAATGCCGGTCTGGCTGTTGTGAGGATCCAGTCTGGTTTTTGTAAGAACAATGGTTCCCGGAGCGTTGCGCCAAGCAGGCGAAGCCCGGGTGGAGGAACAATCCTGGGAGGGAAAGTGATGGATATTTACAATACAATTCTTGCTGGTGCTTCGGTGCTGGCGCTGACTGCTTCGGCTCAGGCCACAGAACTTGAAGTCACGCATTGGTGGACGTCCGGCGGTGAAGCCGCGGCCGTTGCCGAATTCGCCAAGGCGTTTGATGCCACGGGCAACAAATGGGTCGACGGCGCCATCGCCGGTGGCGGCGGCACCGCACGCCCGATCATGATCAGCCGCATCACCGGCGGTGATCCGATGGCTGCAACGCAGTTCAACCACGGCCAGCAGGCGCTGGAACTGGTCGAGGCTGGCCTGATGCTGGACCTGACCGATGTGGCCGAAGCCGAGGGGTGGAAAGATGTGATCTTCCCGCAGTCCCTTCTCGACTCCTGCACGGTGGATGGCCGCATTTACTGCGCGCCCGTCAACATCCACTCGCCGGAGTGGCTGTGGCTGTCCAACAAGGCGTTTGAGGAAGCAGGCGTGCCGGTGCCCACCAACTGGGGCGAGTTCGTCGCCGCCGCCCCCGCGCTTGAAGCTGCCGGCAAGATACCGTTGGCGCTCGGCAACCAGCCCTGGCAGTCCAACCTCGCCTTCGGCGCGATGCAGATTGCTGTCGCAGGTCTTGATACGTGGAAGGCCGTCAACGTCGACAAGAACATGGATGTCGCCGCCGGGCCGGAATATGCAAAGGTTTTCGAGGCGGCTGCCAACGCGCGCAAGCTCGCAGCAAAATCGACCGTTCAGGACTGGAACCAGGCGACAAACCTCGTCATCACCGATCAGGCTGGCGGTCAGATCATGGGCGACTGGGCCCAGGGCGAATTCGCTGTTGCTGGCAAGGTTGCCGGCCAGGATTACACCTGCCTGCCGGGCCTCGGCGTGAACGCGTATCTCTCGACTGGTGGCGATGCCTTCTACTTCCCGAAGATCGACGATCCGGAAATCGAGAAGGCACAGAAGGAACTCGCCGCTATGATGGTCTCCAAGCAAGTCCAGGTGGCCTTCAACCTGAAAAAAGGATCGCTCCCGATCCGCGGAGATGTCGATCTTGCTGCGGCCAATGACTGCATGAAAAAGGGTCTCGAGATCCTTGCCAGTGGCAATCTGGTGCCGACCGGTGACATGGTCTGGTCGCCGGATATCGTCAAGCAGAATGAAGACCTGATGGTCGAGTTCTGGAAGACCGACATGGCGCCGGAAGATGCGCACGCCCAGTGGGTTAACAACCTCAAAAGCGGCAGCTGAGCCTCTCATCTGATCACGGATTGCCCAGGCCTGATCGCCTGGGCAATCCCGAATGACTTTGGGGGAGGCAATTTTCATGTCGCAGGTTCAGCGTCCGACGCAGTTGTTCCGCAATCTCAGCAGCAAGATCGCGGCATTGCCGATGATATTCACCGCTCTTGTCGTCTTCGTCGGCGGGACGCTCTGGACGGTGTTCTATTCATTCACCAACTCGAAGCTGCTGCCACGCGAGAAATTTGTCGGCTTTGATCAGTACGAGCGTCTCTGGTCGACCAGCCGTTGGGTGATCTCGATCGAGAATCTGATGCTCTATGGCGTGTTCTCTTTGATCTTTTCACTGGTGATCGGATTTTGTCTGGCCGCGCTGCTCGATCAGAAGATCCGATTTGAGGACACGTTTCGAACGATCCTGCTCTATCCCTTCGCCCTTTCCTTCATTGTCACCGGCCTTGTCTGGCAGTGGCTTCTCAATCCGCAATTTGGCGTCCAGGCCATTGTCCGCGGCTGGGGCTGGGAGAGCTTCACCTTCGATCCGCTCTACAATCCCGATATCGTCATGTTCGGCCTGCTGATCGCCGGGCTGTGGCAAGGCACCGGCTTTATCATGTGTCTCATGCTCGCGGGCCTGCGCGGCATTGACGAAGATATCTGGAAGGCCGCGCGGGTCGACGGCATTCCGATGTGGAAGACCTACCTCTTTATCATCATTCCCATGATGCGGCCGGTGTTCATCACCACGCTTGTGATCATCGCCTCTGGCATCGTCAAGCTCTACGATCTGGTCGTTGCCCAAACCTCCGGTGGGCCTGGCAATGCCTCCGAAGTGCCGGCCAAATATGTCTATGACTACATGTTCCAGGCGCAAAACCTTGGTCAGGGATTTGCCGCATCGACCATGATGCTGCTGACCGTTCTCATCGTTCTGATTCCCTGGGCCTATCTCGAGTTCGGAGGCAAGAAGCATGGTTGATGCTGTTGCAGTTTCGCCGGTTCTTGAACCCGGCCCAAGCGGGCGAAAGCCCCGCAAGACGCTCTCGCGTCGCAATATCTTTCTCTATGGCACGCTGATCATGGTGGCGATGTACTATCTGCTGCCTTTGTACATCATGGTTGTCACCTCCCTGAAAGGCATGCCCGAAATCCGGCTTGGGAATATCTTCGCGCCGCCGGTGGAAATCACATTCGAACCGTGGGTCAAGGCCTGGTCGGAAGCTTGCACCGGGCTCAATTGTGATGGGCTGTCGCGTGGCTTCTGGAACTCCGTGCAAATCACGGTGCCGTCGGTGATTGTCTCGATCGCCATAGCCTCCGTGAACGGCTATGCGCTCGCCAACTGGCGTTTCAAGGGCGCGGATGTGTTCTTCACCATCCTGATTTTCGGAGCCTTCATTCCCTACCAGGTGATGCTTTATCCGATTGTCATCCTGCTCAGGGAGATGGGTATCTATGGCACGCTCTGGGGCCTGGTGGTGGTGCACACCATCTTCGGCATGCCGATTCTGACGCTGCTGTTCCGCAATTATTTCACCTCGCTGCCTGAAGAGCTGTTCAAGGCGGCGCGCGTCGACGGTGCCGGTTTCTGGGGCATCTTCTTCAAGATCATGCTGCCGATGAGCCTGCCGATCTTCGTGGTTGCCATCATCCTTCAGGTCACAGGAATCTGGAACGATTTCCTTTTCGGCGTGGTCTACACCAAGCCCGACATCTACCCGATGACGGTTCAGCTCAACAACATCGTGAATTCTGTGCAGGGCGTGAAGGAGTACAACGTCAACATGGCCGCCACAATTCTCACCGGCCTGGTGCCGCTAACCGTCTACTTCATATCCGGCAAACTGTTTGTCCGCGGCATAGCCGCCGGCGCGGTGAAAGGCTGATCCATGACAAGTGTTGCTATCAAGGACCTGTGCCTGAACTTCGGCTCGGTCAAAGTTCTCAAGAACCTCAACATCGACATCGATGAAGGTGAGTTCCTGGTTCTCCTCGGACCTTCGGGATGCGGCAAGTCCACCCTGCTCAATTGCATCGCCGGCCTTTTGGACGCCTCCGAAGGCCAGATCTTCATCAAAGGCAAGAATGTCACCTGGGAGGAACCCAAGGACCGCGGCATCGGTATGGTGTTCCAATCCTATGCGCTCTATCCGCAGATGTCGGTTGAAGGCAATCTGGCATTCGGCCTGAAAAATGCGAGGATGCCGAAGGACGAGATCGCCAAGCGTATCGCCCGTGCCGCCGAGATCCTGCAGATCGAGCCTTTGCTTCAGCGCAAACCGGCGCAGCTCTCAGGTGGTCAACGGCAGCGCGTCGCCATCGGCCGGGCACTGGTCCGTGATGTGGATGTGTTCCTGTTCGACGAGCCGCTGTCCAACCTCGATGCCAAGCTGCGCGCCGAGTTGCGCGTCGAGATCAAGCGGCTGCATCAACGCCTCAAGAACACCATGATTTACGTCACCCATGACCAGATCGAGGCGCTGACGCTGGCCGATCGGATCGCGATCATGCGCAACGGCATCATTCAGCAGCTCGCCGGTCCGCACGAGATCTACAATCGCCCGGTCAATCTCTATGTTGCCGGCTTCATGGGCTCGCCATCGATGAACTTCCTTCACGGCGAACTGGCGGAGCAGTCAGGAGAGACCGTGTTCCTGTCCAACGGAGTAACCTTTTCGCTTCGCGGCTATGAGACCGAGACAGCACTCGAGCCTGGCCGCAAGGTTGTCCTTGGTGTTAGACCCGAGCACATTCGTGTTGATGAGGACGCGAATGGTGGGGAAACCCACGAGGCGGTCTTCGATATCGAAGAGCCGATGGGATCGGACAATCTTCTCTGGTTGAAATATGCGGGGCAGACCTTGTCGGTGCGGACTGCTGCAACCGGGCGCTACAGTCATGGCGGATCGGTTCGACTTGGCTTCGATATGTCCGTCGCCTCTCTGTTCGACGCAACCTCAGAGCTGCGGATCTGATAGAGTTTCTCAGCTCGAAGCCCCGGTTTTCATCCGGGGTCTTCGGCGCGTCACATGATCTTGCGAGATGAACACAATGTACGAGTATGAAGCCGCGATGGGCGTTGATCTCGCGGGAGAATGGAGCCTCCATTCTGCCGACGGTGAACATCGCGCGGTGATCACCCTGCCAGGCGATGTGCACTCGGCATTGGAACATGCCGGTGTGATCCCCGATCCCTATTTCGGCCGCAACGAAGAACTGGTTCAATGGGTCGTCGAGCGCGACTGGGTGGTGGAACGGACGTTCATGCTGCCCGATCCCTCCGGCAGCTGGTATCTCGACATTGACCATCTCGATACGGTCGCCGTCGTTTTCGTCAATGATGTGCCGGTGCTTTCCGCCGACAACTGCTTCCGTCGCTTCAGGCCCGATGTCATTCACGCGTTGCGGCAAGGCGAAAACACGATCCGCATCATCTTTCATTCGAGTCTGAGCGCGGGCGCCGACCGGCAGGCGCGGCAACCATTCTATGTCCCCTATCACAAGGGGAACTCGCCGCTGCCCAATGGCAACATGTTGCGCAAGCCGCAGTGCCATTTCGGTTGGGACTGGAACATTGCCATCGGCCCGCTTGGACTTTACGGGACAATTGCGCTGCGGCGTCTCGATCCCGCGCGCATCGAACATGTCGAAACCGAGCAGACCCATCATGGGGATGGACTGGTCGACCTCAAGGTCACAGTCACCGTCTATTCCGCCGATCCAGCCGCCATACAAATGCACTTGGATCTCGATGGCGAACGCATTCGTCTCGATATAGGGACCCGGGCCGGCGAGACGCGGGTCACCCATGTGTTCGAGATCGAACAACCGAGGCTCTGGTGGCCGTCCGGATCTGGCGAGCAGGCGCTTTACACGCTGAAAGTCGAGATCGCGGGTGAAAGCGTCACCCGGCAGATCGGCTTGCGCACCGTCGAGCTCATCACCGACAAGGACGAGACGGGCAGCCGCTTCGCGCTCAAGCTCAATGGCCGGGAGATCTTCTGTCGTGGCGCCAACTGGATCCCCGCGGATGCGCTGTTCTCCCGGACCTCGCCTGAAAAAACCGAGGATCTTCTGACCTCCGCGGTTGCTGCGAACATGAACATGATCCGCGTCTGGGGCGGCGGGTTCTACGAGGCGGACTGGTTCTATGATCTTTGTGACCGGCTTGGTCTGATGGTCTGGCAGGATTTCATGTTCGCCTGCAACCTCTACCCCTGCACCGACGAGTTTCTGGAAAATGTCGCCGCCGAAGTCGATTACCAGGTCCGCAGGCTCGCCTCCCACGCTTCGATCGTGCTCTGGTGCGGCGACAACGAGCTGGTCGGGGCTCTGACCTGGTTCGAGGAATCGGTCAACAATCGCGACCGCTATCTCGTGGCCTATGACCGGTTGAACCGGGAGATTGAGCAGGGTGTCAGGAAGGCAAGCCCACAGGCGATCTGGTGGCCCTCCAGCCCGGCCTCTGGTTATCTTGATTATGGCGATGCCTGGCATGCCGACGGTTCGGGTGACATGCATTACTGGTCGGTGTGGCACGAGAACAAGAGCTTCGACAATTACCGCGCGGTGAAGCCGCGCTTCTGCTCCGAGTTCGGCTTCCAGTCCTACACTTCCCTGCCGGTGATCGAGAGCTTTGCCGGCAAGGCGGACATGAACATTTCCTCGCCGGTGATCGAGCTGCACCAGAAGAATGCCGGCGGCAATGAGCGCATTGCCGGCACCATGTTCCGCTATTTCCGCTTTCCCAAGGATTTTGCCAGTTTCGTCTATCTCAGCCAGATCCAGCAGGGGCTGGCGATCGGGACAGCGGTCGACCACTGGCGCTCGCTCAAGCCCCATTGCATGGGCACGCTCTTTTGGCAGCTCAACGACACCTGGCCGGTCGCATCCTGGTCAAGCCTCGACTATGGCGGCAGCTGGAAGGCGTTGCATTATATGGCGCGGCGCTTTTTCCAGCCCGTGGCGGTCGCGGCCATCCCGTCCGAAGACGCAACGAACATCATTCTTTCGATGGTCAATGATACGGCCGAAACCGTGACAATCGACGTGAACCTTTTCGCGCTCTCGACAGCGGGTGATCGCGTGCCAATCAAGACTGTGCAGGGCGATTGCCCGCCTGATCGTGCGGAGGTCTTGCTGCATCTCGACAGCCTGGAAATCCCCGCCGGCGGATTGCTCGCCTGGAGCTTTGTTGCATCCAACGGAATGAAGGGCGAAGGGCATTTTATCAACGGGGCCTACAAATCACTCGAACTGTTCCCATCCGGCATCGAGACTGAAATCTCGGCTTTGCCCGACGGTACTTTCGAACTGACGGTCACCGCATCGGGACTGGCGCTTTTCATCATGATCGAGAGCGAAATGCCGGGCCGTTACTCCGACAACGCCTTCGATCTGGCGCGCGGTGAAAGCCGCCGGATCATATTCACACCCGGCACGCCGGTTTCATCGGACCAGCCACCGGCGTTCCGCCTTCACGATCTCTATTCCAGCCAGTCGGCGGATTAGGACAACCTAACAACAGACCGTCCTGCGGCGCGGGCCGGTCACGGGAGGACTACCCATGAACAAACTAGCTTTCCAACTCTACAGCGCGCGCAATTTTCAGCCGTTCAGTGCGTTTTATCCCGTCCTGGCAGCCGCCGGCTACGATTCCGTCGAAGGCTATGGCGGTATCTATGCGGACCTCGATGACGCAGCTGTCGAGGCGTTGAAGATCGATCTCGATGCCAATGGCCTGATCATGCAAACGGCCCATTTTGGCCTGGACATGCTTGAAAGCGATCCCGCAAAGGTGATCAGGATCGCCAAGGCGCTAGGCATGGAACGGGTCTATTGCCCCCATATCGCCGCCGATTTACGCCCCACGAATCGCATCGGCTGGCAAGCCTTCGCTGCCCGTCTGGAAGCAGTGGGAGAGAAGATCAGCGCCGCAGGCCTTGGCTTTGGCTGGCACAATCATGATTTCGAATTCCAGGCTCTTGATGACGGTACGGTTCCCATGCAGATCCTGCTCGACACGGCGCCAAAGATCGAATGGGAAGCTGACATCGCCTGGATCATTCGCGGCGGCGCTGATCCCTTTGACTGGATCAACCGTTATGGTGACCGCATCACCGCTGTCCACGTCAAGGACATCGCGCCTCAGGGCGAAGCCATGGACGAGGACGGTTGGGCGGATGTCGGCCATGGCACCGTCGATTGGGCGCGGCTGTTCACCGAGCTTCGCGCCAAGACACCGGCAAGGCTCTTCATCATGGAACATGACAACCCCGCGGACGCAACGCGCTTCGCAACGCGCTCGATCGAATGGGTGCGCAACACTTTGGAGCAGCAGGCATGACTGGAAAACTCGGCGTTGGCATCATCGGATGCGGCAATATCTCGACCTCCTATCTTGGCCTTGCTCCGATGTTCAGGGGCTTTGAAATCCGCGCCTGCGCGGACATCAATGCACAAGCCGCGCAAGCGCGTGCCGACGAATATGGCATCCGCGCCGAAACGGTGGATGGCCTTCTCGCCGCCGATGACATCGACATCATCGTCAACCTCACTGTGCCCGCGGTGCACTACGAAGTGTCGGCCAAGGCGCTGGATGCGGGCAAGCATGTCTACTCGGAAAAGCCCTTCGTGCTGTCCGTCGAGGAAGGCCGCGATCTCGCGGCACGCGCAGAAAAGCATGGCCTCAGGGTTGGTTCCGCCCCCGACACATTCCTGGGGGGTGCGCATCAGCTTGCCCGGCATCTGGTCGACCACGGTGATGTCGGCCGGATTATCGGCGGCACCTGCCATGTCCTGAGCCCGGGGATGGAGCATTGGCACCCCAATCCGGACTTCTTTTTCAAGCCCGGCGGCGGGCCGGTGCTTGATCTCGGCCCCTACTACATTTCCAATCTGGTCCAGCTTATCGGCCGCGTCCGCCGTGTTGTGGCGATGTCATCCATCCCCACTCCCGAGCGCAAGATCACCTCAAAGCCACGCCATGGCGAGATGATCAGCGTCGAAACCCCGACCACCATTCATGCGGTGCTGGAGTTTGCCAATGGCGCCCTGGTCACGCTGGGAGCCAGCTGGGACGTCAAGGCCCATGGCCATCGCCCGATGGAGCTCTACGGCACCGAAGCCAGCCTGATTGTGCCAGACCCCAATTTCTTTGGCGGCGAAGTTCAACTGATCGCTCAGGGCGGCGCGACCAAGGATCTGCCCGACTGGAGCCATCCGCTCGGCGTTCCCAATCAGCAGCATGGCCAGGGCATGATGGCCAACTACAGGACTGTCGGCCTTGCCGATATGGCGATTGCCATCATGGAAAACCGGGCGCACCGCTGCTCATTGGATTTCGCTCTGCACGTGGTTGACGTGATGACGGCCATCCTGCACTCCGGGGCGGATGGCCAGTTCAAAACCCTGACCACAAGCTGCGCGCAGCCCGACCCACTTGGTGTGGTGGAGGCTGCAGCGTTGCTGCAAAACTGACCCCAGACAGAAAGGCAGATCACCATGTGGACACCCGCACCCGGCCGATACGACAAGATGGTTTACCGCCGCACCGGCCGCTCCGGCCTGAAATTGCCGGCGCTTTCGCTCGGCCTTTGGCACAATTTCGGTGGTGATACGCACCATGAAATCAAGCGCGAGATGTGCCGCACCGCTTTTGATCTGGGCATCACCCATTTCGATCTGGCCAACAATTACGGCCCGCCCCCAGGGTCGGCGGAATCCGCATTTGGCGAGATCCTCAAAACTGATTTCCACGGTCTGCGCGATGAGATGATCATTTCGTCCAAAGCCGGCTATGGAATGTGGCCTGGTCCCTATGGCGAATGGGGCAGCCGCAAATATCTCATCGCCAGCTGCGATCAGAGTCTCAAGCGCATGGGCCTCGACTACGTCGATATCTTCTATTCCCACCGTTTTGATCCTGACACGCCGCTTGAAGAGACCATGCAGGCGCTGGATTACATCGTCCGTTCCGGCCGTGCGCTCTATGCCGGGATTTCGAGCTACAATTCCAAGCGGACAAAGGAAGCCGCCGCAATCCTCAAGGATCTTGGCACACCCTGCCTGATCCATCAGCCAAGCTATTCGATGATCAACCGCTGGGTCGAGGATGACGGTCTGCTCGACACGCTGGACGAGGAAGGCATCGGTTCGATCGTGTTTTCGCCGCTGGCCCAGGGCATGCTGACCAGCAAATACCTTGGTGGCATCCCCGAGGACAGCCGCGCTGCGCAGGAAAAATCGCTCAATGCGGATTTCCTCAACGAGCGCAATCTGGCCAACATCCGCGGCCTTGACGCGATCGCCAAACGTCGTGGCCAGACACTGGCGCAAATGGCCATAGCCTGGGTGCTGCGCGGCGGCCGGGTGACCACGGCGCTGATCGGCGCCAGCCGTCCGCAACAGATCATCGATTGTGTCGGGGCGCTCGACAATCTCGATTTCACCGAGGCCGAGTTGAGCGAGATCGATACCTTCGCCCGCGATGCCGACATCAACCTGTGGGCGGCTTCATCCGAGCGTAAGGGACCCAAGAGAAAATGATCACCAACCCGATTCTGCCCGGCTTCAATCCCGACCCATCCATCTGCCGGGCAGGAGCGGACTATTACATCGCCACATCCACATTCGAATGGTACCCCGGCGTTCAGATCCATCACTCGACGGATCTGGTCAACTGGCGTCTGGTTTGCCGCCCTCTCGACCGCGAAAGCCAGCTCGACATGCGCGGCAACCCGGATTCCTGCGGCGTCTGGGCGCCCTGCCTGTCCTACGCCGACGGTCTTTTCTGGCTTGTCTACACCGATGTCAAACGGCTTGATGGCAACTTCAAGGACGCCCACAACTACATCGTAACCGCGCCGTCGATCACCGGCCCCTGGTCCGATCCGGTCTATGTCAATTCGTCGGGTTTCGATCCGTCGCTGTTCCACGATGATGACGGCCGCAAATGGTTCCTCAACATGGTCTGGAACCACCGCACGGATTCTGTTGGTGGGAGCCCCAAACACCCGGCCTTCGCAGGCATTCTGCTACAGGAATATGACGCGGACGCCGGCAAGCTGATCGGCAAGCCTCAGAACGTCTTTGCCGGCAGTGATCACGGTCTGGTCGAGGGGTCGCACGTCTTCAAGCGCGATGGGTGGTACTATCTCACCGTCGCCGAGGGCGGGACCGGTTACGAACACGCTGTCACCATGGCGCGGTCACGTGCGCTTGCCGGGCCCTATGAGCTGCATCCCGACACCTTCCTGATGACCTCCAAGGACGCGCCCGAAGCGCCGCTGCAGCGCGCAGGCCATGGCCAGATGATCGAAACCCCGGATGGTGAGGTCTATCATACCCATCTGTGCTCACGCCCGCTGCCCGGACTCCGGCGTTCGCCGCTGGGCCGCGAAACCGCTTTGCAGAAATGCACCTGGGGTGAGGATGGCTGGCTGCGGCTTGCCCAGAGAGGGCTTGTGCCCGACGTGACGGTCGAATCGCCCGATCCCGAAAGCCGCAGAACGCCACCCGTTGCAGTCCGTCGAACATTCGCCGGTGAGCGGCTTCCCGATGAATTCCAGTGGCTCAGGACACCTCATCCGGACCGCCTGTTCACTCTGACCGGTTCGGCCCTGCGTTTGCATGCACGCGAATCGATCGGGAGCTGGTTCGAACAGGCCCTGGTGGCAAGGCGGCAGGAGCACCTTAAGTTCCGTGCCGAGACCACACTGCGCTTTGAACCGGGGAATTTTCAGCAGGCAGCCGGCCTTGTTCACTACTACAACCGGCACAAATTTCATTTCCTTGCCGTCACCTGGCATGAGCAGCTTGGACGGTCGCTGTCCATTCTGAGCTGCCCCGGAGACTGGCCGGATAGCAGAATGGAGTTTCCCCTCAAGACCCCGGTGGCGCTTCCGGGAGACGGACCGGTCGATCTCGCTATGGATGTCGATGGCGCGGAAATCGTATTCTCCCACCGGATACCTGGCGGTGAGTGGCAGCGCATTGGCCCTATGCTCGACGCCAGTGTGATTTCCGATGAGGGCGGGCGTGGCGAGCATGCCTCCTTCACCGGAGCCTTCGTTGGCATGGCAGCTTTCGATACCTCCGGCAGTGCGATCGCCGCGGATTTCGAGCAATTTGCCTATATGCCGGAAGAGGGATGATGCGCAGCGCACTCTGCATCTATGAGATTGCCACCGGCACGGTCGAGGAGGTGCTCGCAACGCCCCGCCTGATTGAGGCTCCGAACTGGACGCCGGACGGCGTGGCGCTGATCGTCAATGGTGATGGCCGCATGTTCCGGGTGCCGCTGGAAGCGCCGGATCTTGTGCCGATCGACACCAGTCACGCGATAAACTGCAACAATGATCACGGTGTTTCGCCCGATGGCGAGAGGTTGGTCATCAGTGATTCCACCGATACGGGCCAGTCCTGCATTTGGGTGTTGCCGATTGCAGGAGGCATTCCCGAGCGGATCACTGGCCAGGTTCCCTCCTGGTGGCACGGGTGGTCGCCTGACGGAAGCACGCTGGCCTATGTCGGCCGCCGTGATGATGGGTTTGGCATCTACACGATATCTCTTGCGGGGGGTGATGAAGAGCATCTGATCAGCGGCGGCGGCCATTATGACGGCCCGGACTACTCTCCCGATGGCGCCTTCATCTGGTTCAACTCCGACCGTACCGGAAGTATGGATCTCTGGCGCATCCCCGCAGCCGGCGGGGAGCCGCAACAAATGACCCGCGACGACCGGGCGAACTGGTTCCCGCATCCCGCACCCGATGGCCGTTCGGTCCTTTATCTCAGTTATGCGCCGCGGACCGAGGGCCACCCGCGCGACCGCGATGTCGAGCTCAGATTGCTCGATCTGGCCGACCAGTCGGTCCGCACCTTGTTGTCACTCTTCGGTGGCCAGGGGACGATCAATGTGCCTTGCTGGTCGCCCGATGGTTCTCGCTTCGCATTCGTTCGCTACCAGCCTGCCGAAGCCAATTGACGAGAACCGGCCGTCAATGGCGCATGTCAGTCTCTCAGCCAGCTCACCAATGGGGCGGCTTCTGGTTGGCGGCGGGTGCCTCGGCACCATCTTCAAGCTCTTCAAAACGGTCGGCCAGCCGCGCAAGGTCCCGCCGCAGTTTCTCGTTTTCCTTCCAGCCTTCAGTGAGCTGGCGTGACAGGTCTTCGATTGCCGCCTGCTGATGCGCCACCAGCTCTTCCAGCCGCATCAGCCGGGCTTCGTCATCCGCATTCATCGGCAAATCTCCGCAAGTTTTTCACGCCAGAGCTCTGGCAAGGCGACCGGCCGCCGGGTGGCCTTGTCGACATAGACATGAACAAACCGGCCATCCGCAAAGGCTTTCTGTGCCTCGTTGCGATAAAGGCCGATTTCATAAGTGACCGAAGAGCCGCCCAGCCGTTCCACTGCAATCCCGGCGCTGATCCGGTCCGGAAACGCAGCTTCGGCGTGATAGCGGCATCCGGTTTCCACCACCAGCCCGATCATTGACCCGTTCAGCGGATCAAGCAGACCTGCCTCGATCAGCCATTGATTGACCGCCGTGTCGAACAGCTTGTAATGCACCACATTGTTCATGTGGCCGTAAATGTCATTGTCTTCCCAGCGGGTTTGCAGCTCCATGAAGGCAACGAACCGGGAGCGCCCTGAAGGCGGTAGACGGCTCATGACTGTCTCCTCACCAGGCTGGTTATTGCTGCCCTTTCCAGACCGATCTCCCGCAGACCCCGGTCGGTGACAAACATCACCTTGTCCCCCAGCATTGCTGCAGCGTGCTGTCCGAGTTCGGCTGTTGCACCCGCTTTGCATACAATTTGTGCAGTGGTGTTGAAAACAAAAGGCTGCAAGCTCGTCTCCTCATTTGAATCTGGACTTTGCTTTCAGAACTGTCGAGACTAGGACAAAGGTCGAACCCGCGACAGGGCCGGGCGACGGCGAACCATAAAAAAAATGACGAGGGCACATGAACGATATTGCCATTGAACTCAAGGGCATCGACAAGAGCTTCGGGCTCGTTCAAGCTAACAAAAACATCAATCTGACTGTCCGCAAAGGCACCATTCACGGCATTATCGGAGAAAATGGTGCCGGCAAATCGACTCTGATGTCGATCCTCTATGGATTCTATCAGGCTGATAAGGGCGACATCTTCATTGATGGCCGCAAGACCGTGATCAAGGATCCCAATGCGGCGATCGCCTCCGGGATCGGCATGGTTCACCAGCATTTCATGCTGGTCGAGAATTTTACCGTTCTTGAGAATGTCATGCTCGGAGCCGAGGAAAGCCAGATTCTGACGGCCGGCATTTCAAAGGCGCGTGACGAGCTCAGGCGGCTCGAAGAGGAATATGAACTCGAGGTCGATCCCGATGCCATCATCGAGGAACTGCCCGTTGGCATCCAGCAGCGCGTTGAAATCCTCAAGGCGCTGTACCGCGGCGCGGAAATCCTGATTCTGGATGAGCCGACCGGCGTTCTGACCCCTGCTGAGGCCGATCACCTGTTCCGGATCCTTGAACAGCTCAAGGCCGAAGGCAAAACCATCATGCTGATCACTCACAAGTTGCGGGAGATCATGGCCGTGACCGATGAGGTGTCGGTGATGCGGCGAGGCGAGATGGTCGCAACCCGCACTACGGCTGATACATCGGTCGAAGAACTGGCCGAGCTGATGGTCGGCCGCCGGGTGCTTCTCCAGGTCGACAAGGGCCCTGCCTCGCCAGGTGAGGTGGCGTTGTCGGTTGAAGGTCTGACTGTCCGCGATTCCCGCGGCGTCGATATGGTCAAGGATGTCTCGCTTCAGGTCCGCGCCGGGGAAATTGTCGGCGTCGCCGGTGTCGCCGGCAACGGCCAGTCGGAGCTGCTGGAGGCGATCACTGGTATCCGTCGCGGGGTCAGTGGCCGGGTGCTGCTTCAGGGCCAGCCGATCCATGTCACCGGTGAAGCAGACCCCGCAGAGTTGCGTCACCGCGGACTGGCGCATGTGCCTGAGGACCGCCAGCATATGGGCCTGGTTCTCAAGTTCGATGAGAGCGAAAACTCTATTCTCGGCTATCATGACGATGGGAAATATCTCAATGGCGTGTTTCTCAATACCGATGCGATCCGCGAGGATGCCGTTGCAAAGATTGAGAAATACGATATCCGCCCTCCCAATCCGCGCCTGAAGACGGCCAATTTTTCCGGTGGCAACCAGCAGAAGATCGTTCTGGCCCGTGAAATGGAGCGCGATCCACCGGTGCTGGTCATCGGCCAACCCACCCGCGGTGTCGATGTTGGGGCCATTGAATTCATTCACAAGCGCATCATCGAGATGCGCGATGCCGGAAAAGCGGTGCTGCTGGTCTCTGTCGAGCTTGATGAAATCCGCTCTCTGGCTGACAGGATTCTGGTGATGTTCGATGGCCGGATCGTTGGTGAGAGGTCGCCCGAGACCAGCGAGGGCGAACTGGGCCTGCTGATGGCCGGTGTGGAAGATACCAAGGAGGCGGCAGAATGAGTGCGCCCTATGCGAAATTGCCGGCCTGGGTCGACTATGGCCTGATCCCGCTGATCAATCTTGTGGTGGCCTTCATGGTTGCGGGGCTTGTGGTTCTGGCAGTGGGTGAAAGCCCGCTACGGGCTGCGAGCCTGCTGATTCAGGGTGCCTTTGGGTATGGCGAGGGCATCGGCTTCACGCTTTACTATGCCACCAACTTCATCTTCACCGGGCTTGCCGTCGCCGTTGCATTCCATTGTGGACTGTTCAACATCGGCGGTGAAGGGCAGGCCTATGTGGCTGGTCTCGGTGTGGCACTGCCGATCCTCTGGCTCGACCAGATCATGCCCTGGTATGTGGTGTTTCCCGCCGCCATTCTGGGTTCGGCCCTGGTTGGCGCGGCCTGGGCCTTCATCCCGGGCTGGCTGCAGGCCAAGCGCGGCAGCCACGTGGTCATCACCACGATCATGTTCAACTTCATCGCTTCGAGCCTGATGGTCTATGTGCTCGTCGATGTTCTCAAGCCGGCCGGCTCTATGGCGCCGCAGACCCGTACCTTTGAGGAGGGCGGACAGTTGCCCCGGCTCGATTGGCTGCTGTCGCCCTTCGGATTGGACATTGGCGGGGCTCCGTTCAATCTGTCCTTTCTGCTCGCGCTTGTGGCAGCCTTCGTGGTCTGGGTGGTGATCTGGAGAACCAGGCTCGGTTATGAGATCCGCACCATGGGGCACAGCCCGAAAGCCGCACGTTATGCGGGGATCAAGGAAAGCCGGATCATCATCATCACCATGATGATGTCCGGCGCGCTTGCGGGCATGATGGCCCTCAACCCGATCATGGGTGACCAGCACCGCATGCAGCTTGATTTTGTCACCGGTGCAGGCTTTGTCGGCATCGCCGTTGCGCTCATGGGCCGGTCCCATCCCGTCGGTATCGTGCCCGCGGCGATCCTGTTCGGTGTGCTCTACCAGGGCGGCGCGGAAATCTCCTTTGAGATGCCGCAGATTTCGCGTGACATGATCACCATCATTCAGGGTCTGGTGATCCTGTTTGCCGGTGCGCTTGAAAACATGTTCCGCCCGGCCATCACCACCTTTTTTGCCACATTGGGTTCGGCCGGAGAGACCAAAACCGCGCCAGCGGCGGAGTGAAATCATGATGGAAACCTTCGACACACTTATTGTCATCCTCCAGTCAACGGTGCGGGTGTCCGTGCCGCTGATCCTGGCCGCACTTGCCGGGCTCTACTCGGAGCGGGCCGGTATCTTCGACATCGGCCTTGAGGGCAAGATGCTGGCGGCCGCCTTTGCCGGTGGTGCCGCCGCCGCAGTCACCGCTTCGGCGCTGATGGGCCTTGCCGCGGCAATTTTCGTCTCGGTCTGCCTGGCGCTGGTTCACGCCTTTGCCTCGATCACCCAGCGTGGCAACCAGATCGTCTCTGGCGTGGCAATCAACTTCATCGCGCTTGGCGCTACCGTGATCCTTGGGCAAGCCTGGTTTCAGCAGGGCGGCCGCACCCCGCAACTGGTCGAAGGCGCGCGCTTCTCGACCGTCGAGCTGCCCTTCGCCGCTGAAATTGCCAATGTGCCGATCCTGGGGTCGATCTATTCCAACCTTCTGTCAGGCCATTTCCTTCTGACCTATCTCGCCTTTGCGCTTGTGCCGTTCACCTGGTGGGTGCTTTACCGCACCCGCTTCGGTTTGCGGCTGCGTGCCGTCGGCGAGAACCCCGGTGCGGTCGACACCGCCGGGATCTCTGTCACGTGGATGCGGTACCGCGCCGTCATCTGCTGCGGTATTCTCTGCGGCATCGCCGGCGCCTATCTGTCGATGGCAATGACCGCAGGCTTCGTCAAAGGCATGACGGCGGGCAAGGGCTTTATCGCGCTTGCGGCTCTGATCTTTGCCAAATGGAAGCCGGTCAACGTCATGTTCGCCTGCCTGCTGTTCGGCTTTCTCGATGCCATGTCGATCCGCATGCAGGGCAATGCGCTGCCGCTGATCGGCGAAGTGCCGGTGCAGTTGATGCAGGCCTTGCCTTACATTCTGACCGTTGTCCTCCTCGCCGGTTTTATCGGCAAGGCGATCCCGCCCAAAGCCGGTGGTGTGCCTTACGTCAAGGAGCGTTGAGATGTCTCAGGACCTGTTCGAAGCCGCGCGCGATGCAATGGCGCTGTGCCATGCGCCCTATTCGAAGTTCCCTGTTGGCGCGGCGATCCGCGCCGAAGACGGGGCAATCTATGCCGGTGCAAACATTGAAGTTCTTTCCTTCCCCGAAGGCTGGTGTGCCGAGACGACCGCCATTGGCCACATGATCATGGCGGGCGCGCGGCGAATCCGCGAAGTCGCGGTGATCGCGGAAAAGCTCGAACTCTGCCCGCCCTGTGGGGGTTGCCGTCAGCGGCTGGCGGAATTCGCCGATCCCGATACGCTGATTCATCTCTGCGATGCTCAGGGTGTGAAGCAGACATTGCGAATGGACGAATTGCTCCCCTTCGGCTTCAAGACGGAGGTCATTGGATGAAGTCTGTCACAGACATTCTGACCGACCGTTTGCGCGGGCTGCTGCCACGCCATGCAATGATTCTGGGATCCGGGCTGGGTTCCCTGGTCGAGACCGTGACCGACCCGGTTCGCATTCCCTATGGCGATCTGCCCGGTTTCCCGGTGAGCGGTGTCTCCGGCCATGCTGGCGAAGTGGTGGCAGGGTTGATCGGCAACACCCCGGTGATGATGCTGTCGGGCCGTGCCCACTACTATGAACATGCCCGTGCTGACGCGATGCGCCCCCCGCTTGAAGCGCTGCAGGGGATTGGCGTTACCAATCTGATCCTGACCAATGCTGCCGGGTCACTTCGCGAGGACATGCCGCCCGGATCGGTGATGCGGATCACCGATCACATCAATTTCTCGGGCTCCAACCCGTTGTTCGGCGAACCCAGCGACCGCCGTTTCGTCGGCCTGACCAATGCCTATGACGTCGACTTCGGCGCCAGGATGAAGGCAGCGGCTGAAGCCACCGGAACGCCTCTTCATGAGGGTGTCTATATGTGGTTTTCCGGCCCCAGCTTCGAGACCCCGGCGGAGATCCGCATGGCCCGTATCATCGGGGCGGACGCGGTCGGCATGTCGACGGTTCCTGAGGTGATACTGGCGCGGTTTCTTGGAATGAAGGTCGCTGCAGCCTCGGTGATCACCAATTATGCAGCCGGGATGACCGGAGGCGAGCTTTCCCATCAGGAGACCAAGGACATGGCGCCGGTCGGTGGAAAACGGCTTGCAGCCATCCTGACTCACGCTCTTGGAGGAGAGGCATGACCAACAAAACCGCTGCGCTGGCCGCGACTGGCCGGCAGGAGACGGGATCGCAACTGGTCTCGCTTGCCCCGGCGCACAAGCGCAATATGGGGACCGAATTTCTGCCCGCGATGTTCGAAAACATGTCGGTCAACCTGTCCGCCACCGAACGCCGCATCGCGACGCTGGGTGCACGCCGCACCGTCAAGAAGAACTGGCAGGCCGCCTGGCTGATCCGGGCGATCGAATGCATCGATCTGACCACGCTCGCCGGCGACGACACGCCGGGCAAGGTAGAGCGGCTTTGTGCTAAGGCGCGCAATCCGTTGCGTGCCGATCTGCGCAAGGCTTTGGGCCTCGATGACTACGCCCTGACCACCGGCGCGGTCTGCGTCTATCCGATGATGGTGTCGACCGCGGTGCGCGCGCTGGAGGGCTCCGGGGTTCCCGTTGCATCCGTTGCGACCGGCTTTCCCGCAGGCCTCACTCCGATGAAGGATCGCCTTGCGGAAATCACCTATGCGGTCGGCGAAGGCGCTGAGGAAATCGATATCGTCATCTCCCGCCGCCATGTTCTGACTGGCAACTGGTCGGCACTCTATGACGAGGTCCGAAGGATGCGCGAGGCCTGCGGCGAGGCGCACATGAAGGCCATTCTGTCCACCGGCGAACTCAAGACGCTCTCCAATGTCTACAAGGCGTCAATGGTCTCGATGATGGCGGGCGCGGATTTCGTCAAGACATCGACCGGCATGGAAGCGGTCAATGCGACATTGCCCGTAAGTCTGACGATGGTCCGCTCGGTGCGCGACTACTTTGAATTCACCGGGCAGATCTGCGGTTTCAAGCCGGCGGGCGGCATTCGCACCTCTAAGGACGCGATCGCCTGGCTGGTCCTGATGAAGGAGGAGCTCGGCAATGACTGGATCAAGCCCGATCTGTTCCGCTTTGGCGCCAGCGCGCTGCTTGGCGATATCGAGCGCCAGATTGAACACCACGTGACCGGCCGGTACGCCTCGTCCGACCGCCACGGCATGGCGTGAGGAGCGCTCCATGAACGAGATCAGGGATATTCTGAACACGATGGACTACGGACCTGCGCCGGAAGACGACAAGGAAGTGCGGGCCTGGCTCGCAAACCACAAGGATGGCTTTGGCCATTTCATCGGCGGCAGCTTCACAAAGCTTGGCGGCAACACCTTCGAAGTGCACAATCCCGCCAATGGCGAGACCCTTGCCCGCGTCGCCATTGCCAATGCCGAGGATGTGGACCGCGCTGTCGGCGAGGCTGCGAAAGCACAGAAGAAATGGCAGGCCCTGTCCGGCAACAAACGCGCCCGGCATGTCTATGCGCTGGCCCGGCATATCCAGAAACATGCCCGCTTCCTTGCAGTGCTGGAAACGCTCGACAATGGCAAGACCATCCGCGAGACCCGGGACATCGACATTCCGCTTGTCGCCCGCCATTTCTATCACCATGCCGGCTGGGCGGAGCTCTGCGAGACCGAGTTCCCGGGCTATGAGGCGGCTGGTGTTTGTGGTCAGATCATCCCGTGGAACTTCCCGCTGTTGATGCTCGCCTGGAAGGTTGCTCCTGCGCTGGCAGCCGGATGCACCGTGGTGCTCAAGTCCGCCGAACACACGCCTCTGACGGCGATTGCCTTTGCGGAAATCTGTACTGAGGCAGGCCTTCCCGCCGGGGTTTTCAACCTCGTCAACGGCGCGGGCGAAACCGGAGCTGCTCTCGCAGGCCATGATGGCATCGCCAAGCTCGCCTTCACCGGATCGACCGAAGTCGGCCGGGTGCTGCGCCGCCAGACTGCAGGGTCGGGCAAGAAGCTGTCGCTTGAACTCGGTGGAAAGTCGCCTTTCATCGTGTTTGAAAACGCCGACATCGATGCAGCCGTCGAGGGCGTGGTGGATGCGATCTGGTTCAATCAGGGCGAAGTCTGCTGCGCCGGCTCCCGCGCCATCGTTCAGGAAGGCATTGCCGATCGCTTTCATGACAAGCTGCGCGCCCGCATGGAGAAACTCCGCGTCGGCAATCCGCTCGACAAGTCGATGGACATGGGCGCCGTTGTCGCGCCGGTCCAGATCCGTGAGATCACGGCCAAGGTCGAAGCCGGGATCGCCGAGGGCGGCAGCATGTGGCAGCCGAGCTGGGCCAGGACGGTCTCCAATGCGGATGGCTGCTTCTTCCCACCCACCTTGTTCACCGGCGTTGCCCCGTCTTCGACGCTGGCCCAGGAAGAGATCTTCGGGCCGGTGCTCGCCTCGATGACCTTCCGCACCCCGGGTGAGGCGGTGCAGCTTGCCAACAATTCGCGTTATGGCCTGGCCGCCTCGGTCTGGTCGCAAAACCTCGATGAGGCATTCGACGCCGCGCGGCAGATCAAGTCCGGCATCGTCTGGATCAATGCCACCAATCTGTTTGACGCCTCGGCAGGCTTCGGCGGTTACAAGGAAAGCGGCTTCGGCCGCGAGGGCGGCCGTGAAGGCATGCGCGAATATCTCGTCCCGTCCTGGCAGAAAAAGGCAAAATTGCTGCCCGAAAGCGAGCCTCTTGCGGCTCCCGTTCCTGTCCCTGGTGGTGATGCCCCTGGCCTCGACCGGACCGTGAAAATGTACATTGCCGGCAAGCAGGCGCGGCCGGATTCGGGTTACTCCTACCCGGTGACCGGCAAGAACGGCAGGCATCTCGCGGAAGTCGGCCTGGGCAGCCGCAAGGACATCCGCAATGCGGTCGAAGCCGCGCACAAGGCCTCCGCCTGGAGCGCAATGACCGGTCATCAGCGCGCCCAGGTGCTCTATTTCCTGGCCGAAAATCTGGAACTGCGAAGCGCAGAATTCGCCGCTCGTCTGGCTGATGCCGGGGCGTCCGCGTCTGCGGCAAAGCGCGAAGTCGAGGCATCGGTGGCGCGGATCATGCATTATGCCGCCTGGGCCGACAAATATGACGGCGCTGTGCGCGCGCCTGACAAGCGCATGCTGACGCTGGCGCTCAACGAGCCCTGGGATGTGATGGGCATCTCCTGCCCGGATGAAGCGCCACTATTGGCGTTCGTCTCTCTGGTTCTGCCCGCCATTGCGATGGGCAACCGGGTTGTGGTGACACCCTCGCCGCGCCAGCCGCTGCCGGCTCTGGATTTCTATCAGGTGCTCGATACGTCCGATGTGCCCGGCGGTGTGGTCAACATCGTCACCGGCGATCGCGACACTCTGGCTGATACAATGGCGAAGCATGATGACATCGCGGCGCTCTGGTATTTTGGCGGCCAGGCCGGAACCGCGCTGGTCGAGCGCGAATCCGCGGGCAATCTCAAGCCCGTCTGGGCCAGCAATGGCAAGGCCCGTAACTGGTCCGACCCGGTTCAGGGTCAGGGCGAGGAGTTCCTGTTCCGCGCGGTGCGGATCAAGACCATCTGGACGCCGTTTGGCGTTTGAGGAGGTATCATGCTTCCCCAGGAGATTGTCCGGACCAAACGCGACGGTGGCGAACTTGATCGCGAGCAGATTGCCGCGTTCATCACCGGTCTGACCGATGGCAGCGTCAGCGAGGGCCAGGTGGCGGCCCTTGCGATGGCGGTGTTCTTCAACGGCATGACCCGTGCAGAAGCGGTCGCCCTGACGCTGGCGATGCGTGATTCCGGCGAAGTGCTGTCCTGGCCCGAGCTGGACCGTCCGGTCGTCGACAAGCATTCCACGGGCGGTGTCGGCGACAATGTCTCGCTGATGCTGGCGCCGATCGCCGCGGCCTGCGGGCTTGCCGTGCCGATGATTTCGGGGCGCGGTCTTGGCCATACCGGGGGTACGCTCGACAAGATGGAAGCGATCCCCGGCTATCAGGCGATGCCGGACAATGCGCTGTTCCGCAAGGTTGTCGCCTCCGCGGGGTGCGCGATCATTGGCCAGACCGGTAATCTCGCACCCGCCGACAAGCGCTTCTATGGAATCCGCGATGTTACTGCGACAGTCGAATCGGTGCCCTTGATAACCGCATCCATCCTGTCGAAAAAGCTCGCAGCCGGGCTCGGTGCGCTGGTTCTGGATGTCAAATGCGGCAATGGCGCCTTCATGGACAACCCGGTCCGCGCCGCCGAACTGGCACGCTCTCTGGTGGAGGTCGCCACCGGTGCGGGAATGCCCACAACAGCGTTGATCACCGATATGAACCAGCCGCTTGCGAGTGCCGCAGGCAATGCGGTGGAAGTTCAGAATGCCGCCGATTTTCTCACCGGAGACGCGCGGGACCCTCGGCTTGAAGCGGTCACTGTCGCGCTCGCTGCGGAAATGCTCGTTTCGGGTGGGCTGGCTTCTGATCCCGAAGCCGGGGCGGTTCAGGCGAGACGTGCGCTGGAACAGGGCTATGCCGCCGAACACTTCAACCGGATGGTGGCGGCTCTCGGTGGGCCAACGGATTTCCTGGCAGACCCGGCCCGGCATCTGGCAAAGGCGCCGATTGTGGCCGATTGCCTGGCCGAAGCCGAAGGTTTTGTGACCGGTTACGACACCCGTGGCATAGGTCTCGCCGTGGTTGAGCTCGGCGGCGGGCGTGTGCGCCCGAGCGACCCCGTGGACCACGCTGTTGGGCTCACCGATCTGTTGCCGGTTGGAACGCGTCTGGAAAAGAACAGGCCGATCGCAAGAATCCACGCCCGAACACCGGATCAGGTCGAGCAGGTGCAGGCACAGTTGAAAAGAGCGATCCGTATCGGCGCGGATCTTCCCCAACTCGACCCGGTCATTGTTGGTCGGGAGGTCTGATGCCGCGCGGATTTAGTTGACGAGTTCCAGCCTGTTGCCTTTGACCTGATAGGATTTGAGTTTCGACATGAAGCTCATTCCGATCAGGGTTGAAGACAGGGCCTTGTCTTCCAGGACGAACGCCTCGACATTTCGCACCGTGATCGAACCCACATTCATCTGGTCAAGCATCACCAGGGCCGCACTGGTCTTGCCGTTTGCGGTGTTCACCTGATGTTTGAAATCCGATCCAACCAGACCAAGGCCAAGACTGCGCGCCGTCGAAACATTCAGCGCCACATAGGTTGCCCCGGTATCGATAAGGCCCTTCAAATTGCGGCCATTCACCCTGAAGTCTGCGGAAAAGTGCCCGCTTCTGTCCATGGGAATGGTGGCCGCACGTACACCGGTTGCATAGTGTGCCAGTGGCTGTGCCGGGTGCGCGGAGGCCGTTTTGACCTCCGGCACTGGCACCCCGGAGCTTTCCTTGTCAGACATCGTGCCGGTAAACACGGAAACATCCTGCGCATAATGCGGCAGACTGGCAATGCCCAGAACGGCGCAGGAAATGAGAAAGATCTTCTTGAACATGCACAACTCCGAAATCTCGGTTCCATTGAACACATTCATTCCTAACGCCCGGTGACCATCGAGCTTCTGGTTCGTGGAATTGAACCCATGGTTAAGCGATCGGTAACGCTCCTGCCACACCGCCATCGCCACTGCAGAATTTGGCGTTGGAGCTATTTGGTCCCGTACATCCGGTCGCCCGCATCACCCAACCCGGGGACGATATAGCCCTTTTCGTTGAGATGGCTGTCGATCGAAGCAGTGAAGATCGGCACGTCCGGGTGCGCCGCCTGGAAGTTGCGGATACCCTCTGGCGCTGCCAGCAGGCACAGGAACCGGATGTTGTGCGCGCCGCGCTCTTTAAGCTTGTCGATCGAGGCAATCGACGAGTTGCCGGTGGCGAGCATCGGGTCGACGACAATGACCAGCCGGTTGCTCACATCCTCGGGCGCCTTGAAGTAATACTCAATCGCTTCCAGCGTCTCATGATCACGATAAACGCCAACATGGGCAACGCGCGCCGAGGGCACCAGATCGAGCATGCCCTCGAGCAGACCATTGCCCGCCCTCAGGATCGAAGCGAAAACCAGCTTCTTGCCTTCAAGAACCGGGGCTTCGATCTCGGTCAACGGGGTTTCGATCCGCTCCATGGTGAGTTCAAGATCACGCGTGACCTCGTAGCACAGGAGCGTCGAGATTTCCCGAAGCAACCTCCGGAAACCGGCTGTTGAGGTTTCCTTCTTGCGCATGATGGTCAGCTTGTGCTGCACCAGAGGGTGATCGATAACTGTTACGCCGTCCATAATGTCCCGCCCTGAAACTCTGAGCCGACGCAGCACCGCCAATTCCTGGTCGATGTGTTTGGTTCGCCTGCTGATAAAATCCTGCTCCGCCTTTGCTGCCGGCCGGATACCGTTGGCAACATGGCTTCAGCCAAGCCTGATTTAGACACCGATTGGGAAGCGGCGGCAACCTTTTGCAGCGCTTTCAGCCAAGCTGTCCCAAGAGAATCTCGCGGGTTGGTTCATCAACAAAGGCCGCTTCGATCGAAGTCTTGGTAAAGCCGGTCATTTCAGCGGAACTGTAGCCCCAGGCATCGGCAACAAGTTGATACTCGTGTCCGATCGAGGAATGGAAGTGCGGAGGGTCATCCGAACTCAGCGTGACCTTCACCCCTTCGCGCCGCAAAGCGTCGAACGGGTGACTGGTGATGTCTGGATAGACATTGAGAGCCAGATTTGATCCTGGGCATACCTCGAGCACCACGCCTTCGTCTGCCAGGCGCCTGACCAGATCAGGATCCTCGCTGGCGCGGACCCCGTGTCCGATCCGCGATGGGCGGACGTGATCAAGCGCATCGCGCACGCTTTCCGGCCCAGCCAGTTCTCCCGCGTGAATGGTAATGCCGAGCCCTGCATCGCGGGCGATGTCGAAGGCGCGCGTGAAATCCGCAACCCGTCCAAAGCGCTCTTCGCCGGCCATCCCGAAACCGGTGATCAGCGAATGCGGTCTGGTCGCTGCGAGCCGGGCAGCGGCCTCCACCTTTTCCGCACCCAGATGCCGCACGCCGACAATGATCATCCTGCACTCGATGCCGGTCGCGGACCGGGCGGCTTCGATCCCTTCGCCCAGACCGTTGAGATAGGCTTCAGCCGTCAAGCCCGCAGCAGCGGCATGGTCCGGGGAAACGAAGATTTCGGCATAGATTGCATTCTGCGCCGCGATACCCTCAAGATAGGTCCTGGCCAGCAACGCATAATCTTCTTCGCTGCGAAACAGCGCTGCAGCACCGTCATAGGCCGCGAGAAATTCGGTGAAATCAGACCAGACATAGTGATCGTCAGCGATAAAGGTGGAGACATCCGCACCATATTTGCGGGCCTGAGCCTTGACCAGTGCAGGTGATGCAGCGCCCTCGATGTGGCAATGCAGTTCTGCCTTCTTGACGTTGAGTGTCAAAGGAAACTCCTTCCATTGGCCAATGGCGGCAGACCCAGATGCGCCGCCACCGTTGCGCCGATGTCTGAAAAACTCCTCCTGATGCCAATGCTTCGTGCCGCAATGCCTGGCCCAAAACCGAGGATCGGAACACGTTCGCGAGTATGATCTGTCCCGCGCCAGGTCGGGTCGCAGCCATGGTCTGCGGTCATCAGCACCAGGTCCCCTGGTTTGAGAAGCTTGGCGAAGCGCGGCAGTTTCGCATCAAGGGCTTCCAGTGCCGCAGCATAACCTGGCACATCGCGCCTGTGACCGTACAACATGTCGAAATCGACAAAATTCGTGAACACCAGATCACCATCCTTGGCGTCTTTGGCGGCTTTCAGTGTCGCTTCGAAAAGCGCTGCATTGCCGTTGGCCTTGCGAAGATCGGTAACGCCCTGATGGGCGAAGATATCACTGATCTTGCCGACAGCGAACACCCGGTTGCCATTGTCGCTGATCTGATCAAGCAGCGTCGGGCCAGGCGGCGGCACCGAGAAATCGCGGCGGTTTCCCGTACGATCGAAACCTGTTTCAGGTGTGCCGACGAACGGCCTGGCGATCACCCGCCCGATATTGAGTGGGTCAACAAGGCTGCGGACGGTTTGGCAAAGCTTGATCAGCCGATCGAGACCAAAGCTTTCCTCGTGAGCCGCAATCTGGAACACGGAGTCGGATGATGTGTAGCAGATCGGCTTTCCGGTCCGCATGTGCTCGGCACCAAGGCTCGCGATGATCTCTGTGCCCGATGCGTGGCAATTGCCCAGGATCCCCGGAACATCGCCTTGAGACGCAATTGCCGCAATCAGTTCATCGCTGAAAGCTGCGCCATCATCTGGAAAATAGCCCCAGTCGAACATGACGGGCTGACCGGCAATCTCCCAATGCCCGGATGGTGTGTCCTTGCCGTGAGAGACTTCAGCCGCCGCACCGTGCAGGCCGCGAGGGCGGACCGCCAGCTCCCAGCCCGCGGGAAGCTCGCCCGATGCAGCAAGCGCGGCTTCAGCCAGGCCGAGAGACTGCATGTGCGGCAGCGCCAGTGGCCCCTTGCGCAAGTCCGCACGGTCGGCAAGGCCGGCGGCGCATTGCTCGGCTATGTGGCCAAGCGTATTGGCCCCGAGATCGCCATAGGCCTCGGCATCCGGGGCGCCTCCGATGCCAAATGAGTCAAGAACGAAAAGAAATGCGCGAGCCATGCGGGGTTCTCCAGTATGATCGCGAAGTTAGCCCGAATCGTATCATGCCGGAAGGGTGATCATGGATCTTGCCCGGTAACCTTGTTTTCACCATATCCTAGCAACCGAAATTGATCATGCTACAATCTCTCCATGATCGTGACCAAGCCAGCTGCGGCGATGGCCGTTTCCTTTTTTGCGACCTGCCGGGCAGGTGTTGCCGTTCTCGCCCTGGGGGCATGCGCGGCGTTTGCGGACTATCGCGATACGGTCCCCGTGTTGCGAATTGGCGTTGTCGAAAATCACGTTGCCCTGACCAACCCGCTCAAGCTTGAGGCCGTGCAGCAGGCCTTCTCCAAAACACTCGGAATTCCCATCGAGATCATCAGGATGCGCAGTTACGCGGCGTTGGTTGACGCGCACGCCAGCGGGCGTGTCGGATATGCGATCCATTCAGCACGTTCCTATGCTGCCACCGATGCGGCATGCGGGTGTGTCATACCATTTCGAACCCCGGTCGCCGCCGATGGTTCTAGCGGATTCAGATCAGTACTCGCTGTTGGCGACTCCGTGACCAGGCCGATCAGCGAACTCCGGATTGCCTACTCGAACGAAGATTCGGTCTCCGGCTGGCAGATTCCGCATCAGGCAATGCAGGCCGGAAGCCTTGAAACGCCCCAATTGGTTCGTGCCGGCACAGTCGCTGCAACAATCACGCTGTATGGCGCAGGCGAGGCCGATGGCTTCTTCGGTTGGGTTCCCGATATTGCCACAGCAGCCGGATCGGACCCTTCGCTTCTGTTCGGAGGCTGGAATCGGCAGATGGTGCTTGAAAGCGATCCAGTTCGCGTAATCTGGTCATCGCAGCGGATACCCTATGGTCCGCATGCGTTGCATCGGTCGCTGCCTGATGATCTGCTGGCCGCATTGGGGGCATTTCTTGACCAGATGCCGGAGAATGAACCAGGATTGCTGGACATCTTCGAGCCGTTTTTTGCAGGGGGTTATGTGACACCTGGCCTGAAGGATTACGAGAACCTGCAAGGGCTTGTCGTGGCTCCGCCCGATGGCGGCGACGGCTGAATTGTGGATCAGCAGTTCGAGCAGGTCACGCTGTTGCCCATCCGCTGTCGCAGGTGGTAGGTTTTCGCCATCTTCAGGGTGCGGATATCGATATCACTGACACCCGGAAGAACCAGCAGAAGCTTATGGTCGAACTCAACCTCGGTGCGGACCAGGAACGTGTTCGGAATTGCGAGGTCTGCTGGCAGCGTTTGGGTTGAGCCCGCGCTATATGGGCGTGAACCATTGTCCTGCCACGACCACGAGGCTGTCGCATTGCCCGCACCGTTGATGGCAATTCCAGTGACTTTTACTCTCACGCCTTCTGAACGAAATGGAGTCATTACGCTCTCCACCACATTCACCATCGAGGTAAGGTAGACCTTGTCGACCGATTCTTCCTGCGTGATCAGGTCAGCCACAGTGCTGGAGGCACGTGCCAGTTTCTTGTTAACCGACATGGCCACCGAAATTTCCAATGATCCCATATAGAGAATGATCAGAACTGGCGCGATGAGAGCAAATTCAACCGCGCCCACGCCATCTTTATTTCCGCGCAACCTGCGCGCAGTTTGCATCAATCCTATCAGCGCGCCGGTCATGGGTATTCCTCGTTCCGGAACGCGGAGGTCGCCACCATCAGGTAATCGCGTGGCATTTCCCCATCCTTTCGGATATTTGTGATGAAGGGGCGGACCAGATCGGTCATTACTTCCCAGCGATAGTAGGCGCGCACAATATTGATCGTGCCGGGACCACCGGGATCGTAGTCGAAGCTGGATGGGTCAATGTCGGAGTGTTTCGCTTCACCCACGCGCGGAATATCATTTGGAATCGCCGCAAAACTGGCAAACTCTCTGACGTCAAGATACAGCTTCTGATCGTTGGGATCTTCGTTCTCGGGGCATGTGATCATCAGGCTGATCTCTTCACACAGTTGCGCCCGGAATTCCGCCTCTGTCTTGTCGGTCGCGCGCCCCATTTGAAAGGTAATCTGCCCGGTCCGAACCTGACGGCTCATGGTATCGACGGCATTTTCGAGCAATTGCTCACCGGCGAACGCGACAAAGACCTCTATGGTGGCAAAGACGAGCATAAAGAACGGGAGCGAGAGCATTGCAAATTCAATTGCAGCTACCCCATCCTGAGATTTGCGGAATCGGCCGATAATACGGCGCACCTGTTTTCTCGGCTTCTTTCGAGTTTGCTCTTCGATAATCATCATCGAACTCCCAGACATTCTTTGTCTCAGGCATACTCTATGCTGAACTAGTTGATCATTCGTAACGAGCAGGACACAAAGATCGCCATTCTGGTGAATGGATCGTTACTGGCCATGATCTCAAAGTCGATTGAGGCTAGGGGGATACGGCACCCGGTTTGTGTTCCTCGCACGAGGGTGAGCACGAATAGACTGAACGGGCCGTCTGCTTGAACACCCTGAGCGTGTTGGCTTCGTCAACCGACACCAGAATGCGCTCGTCAACAATCGCCTCACCTTCCTGATCAAGAATGACAAGGTTGGTTGTGCCGTAAGACTTGCCGGTCAGCACAATTGTTCGCGGATCTGACACTGTCACATCCGCCACAGCGGCATTGCCGATGATCACCTTGCTGACTGTCCGGTCGAGCTTGAGGATACGTGCATGATCCATGAACACCCGGATAAGATCTTCATCTGCCACCGCAGTCAGTGGAGAAAGCACGGCGATCGCCATGCCGAACGCCGCAATCGCAAGCCGACGTCGAACAGGGGTGGAGTGGGTCATGCCGTTTCCTCGGGTCTCGGTGTCTCACCCCAAAATCGCCTGGATTGGTGAATGAAGCCTTAAGGTGAGGCCAGACTTCTTCATTTAGCCCTCTTTTTGATCGATTTCATCCCGCTAGCCGTACAAAAAGCGGTCGGAAATTGAGCCCCCCCTAATTATAAAGTGACTCTGGCGATCCGGTGTGTCGGCCTCGAACCAGGCTTGGTGCAGGCCGCTATCCCGGCGAAAAGATTTCGCTAACCACGTCTCTTAAGCAGATCGAAAAACTTCCATCCTAGGTTCAGGTCATCTGATCAACGGTAACGGTTGACGGAGTGCTGAAACCAATATCTGGATGAAGGAGTATCCCATGAAGACCATTTTTGATCGTTTCGTCAAAGACGAATCCGGCGCAACTGCAATCGAGTACGGCCTGATTGCTGCACTTATTTCGGTCGCACTGATCACCGGCGCAACCACACTCGGCAACTCGCTGAACAATCAGTTCTCGGGCCTGGCGACCAAGCTTGACAACGCTGGTAAGTAATCAGCGTTGATGACAATGCTGAAGGTGCTTGACTAAAATCGCATTCAGCATTGCTTGGATAAGAGCTGCCCCTCAGATGGGGCAGCTTTTTTGTATCCATCCATCCAATCGATCCGCTGTGGATCAGGCTGAATTGCGGATCAATGTAAACGAATCTCTAATATATTTTGGACATGATGAAATCGGTTTTTCTGTTGCCCCGATAGTCTGCTTCTCCGAAACAGCTTCATTTATCGCAACGTCTTACAAGTTCGAAGGGTTGGCGTCTTTGTTTATCTGGATAAAGGAACGTTCCGTGCTGAAATTTTTTGAATGTTTCGCCAAAGACAAGACTGGAACAACGGCTATTGAATATGGCCTGATTGGAACTTTGATATCTGTTTCCATTATCGCTGGAGCAATGACGCTTGGAAATACGGTCGGGAATCAGTTCCAAGGCCTGGCGGACAAGATGAACAATGCCCAAAACGCGCATAAATAATGCGAAAAAGCGCTATTGCGCACTCTGAAAATACCAACCGGCATTCTGGCGGTATTTTTGGATTAGGTTCCCGTTGCGGTTTCTTAATGTCTTCGGGCTAGATTAGCACTCCCGCTGAAGAAACTTCTTCAGAAAGCGGAACTTGGCCTTTCGCGCGGGGTTGCCGCAGACCGGGAAATCCCACGCGCGTTGCGGTCATAACGGTGGACAGCGAATCTTGGAGCTTTTCGATGGTTGAGGCCGCAATCTTCATTGTACTCCCGCTTTGCCTGGCAATAGCGGCATTCACCGATATTTTGACAATGAAGATTCCGAACAGGGTCTCGATTGTTCTCGGCCTCTCCTTTTTTGTTGTCGCGCCCCTCAGCGGCATGGATCTCGCTACCTTTGGGTGGTCAATTGTTGCGGCTCTGATCGTATTCGCGGTTTGCTTCGCCCTGTTCGCAGTTAACGTCATGGGCGGTGGTGACGCCAAGATCCTCAGCGCTGCCGCGCTATGGTACGGCTTTAGCTCGGATCTGGTCGTGTTTTTAGGGTTCACGGGAATCTATGGCGGCCTTCTTGCGCTTGTCGTGCTGATGCTTCGCGCCAACCAGAACATCCTGCTTGTGTCGCCGGTTCCGATTCCAATGCATTTTTTCAAGGATCGTGCGGGTATCCCCTACGGTGTGGCCATTGGGGCAGCCGCCTTTTCCACCTATCCTGACAGCCGTATTTTCATTGAAGCCATCGGCCGTCTCCACTGAGATTTGAGAATTGCGCCATCTGCTGTTGGGCAATGGCAGCGGTATGAGCCGTCATTCCCATTGCAGTCACGAGAGCCCCATACCCTATTTGTCAAGCAAACCAAACATTAACCCTGTTTGCTTCCAGAACATTAACCATAATTACACGATTGCGAATGCATTCTGCGGCCAGCCTATCCAATTCACGGTGAGGAAACCGCATGAAACCCGCCCGCGTCGTCATCATGGCAGTGGCAGTCCTGGCCGCCGGTCTTGCCGGATATCTCGCTATGAACCTAACTGCTCCAACGGTTCAGGTGAACGAGATCTCAGCAACGCCAGTGATCGAAAAAATGCCTACCCTGGATGTTCTGGTGGTCAGCGCCAGCCTACCGGTGGGCGCGCGGCTCAATGAAGAGACAATGGAGTGGAAGGGTTGGCCGGAGGATGCAGTCACAGAAGGACTGATCCGACGTGAATCCCGCCCGGATGCCATAACGGAGCTGACGGGGTCAATTGTCCGGCTTCCGCTGTTCACTGGTGAACCGCTTCGGCCCGAAAAAATCGTGGATTCCTCTTCGCGCATAATGTCTTCCCTGCTTCCTGCGGGCAAGCGCGCAATTGCGACCGAAATTTCGGTTGCCACCAGTGCCGGCGGTTTCATTCTGCCCAACGATCGAGTCGATGTGATCATGGTTCGCCGCAAAACGGAGCAAGAAGGCTTCCTCACCGAGGTCATCCTTTCCAACATCCGGGTGCTGGCGATCGACCAGCGGATCGAGGAAGACGCCCAGGGCAATCGCACTGCGGTCGGGACCACGGCAACACTTGAGCTGACCCCAGACCAATCCAAGATCATCACCGTCGCCCAGCAAATGGCAGACCGCTTGACGCTTGCTCTTCGCAGTGTCGCGGACGTTCAGGAGCCGGATACCGACGGTGCGAAACACCTTTTGAGCGGCGAAGACGGCACCTCAGCCATCCAGCTGATCCGCTCCGGCGCAATCACCAATGTTGGCGCCACCAACTGAAGCGGAGAATGAACGTGCGTCATATAGCAAAATCGCTTTTGTCTTCAATCGCCGGTATCGCACTGGTTGGGTCTGTCCTGGTCACTGGTGTGCTCGTCGATCCGACCACAGGCCGGCTGGCAACCCCAGCCCAGGCCTCGCAGAACATTATCAAGATCAAGAAGTCCGGTCCTGGTGTCTCAAAGCGTGTAAAGCTTGGTCTCAACAAGGCGATCGTCGTTGATTTGCCCACCGATGCCCATGATATCCTAGTCGCCGACCCGGCGCTTGCCGATGCCGTGACACGGACATCGCGCAGGCTCTATCTGTTCGGTAAGACGGTAGGTCAGACCAACATTTTCGTTTTTGGCCCCAACGGCGAGGAAATCATCGCCATCGAACTTGAGATCGAGCGCGATGTTGCCGGCCTTGAGGTCCATCTGGCCCGTTTCCTTCCCGATTCCAACATCCAAGTTGAGATCATCTCGGACAACATCGTGCTGACCGGTTCGGTGAGGACGCCGCAAGATGCGTCGCAAGCGGCCAGGCTGGCTGAGATATTCCTGACAGGTGGTGAAGCAACGACGCGTGTCACAACTGCCACCAGTGAAGGCGGGGACGCGGCTATCAACGCGGAAGATCGGCAGAAATCCAAGATCGTTAACCTGCTCAAGATTGATGGTGAGGACCAGGTCACGCTCAAGGTGACCATTGCAGAGGTCAGCCGCCAGGTCCTCAAGCAGCTGGGTTTCAACACAACCATAAGCGGGGATGGCTCATCCAGTTTTGGCAACAGCCCATCGCCCTGGCTTTCGGTTCCCGGTCTTGCGTCCGTTGGATCCGTTGCCGGCACCATTTCGGGTGCGCGGATTTCCGCCGATATCAGCGCCCTTGAGCGCGCCGGTGTGATCCGCACCCTTGCAGAACCGAGCCTCACGGCCATTTCCGGTGAAGTTGCGCGCTTCAGTGTTGGCGGTTCGTTCGAGATCGAAAGTGAACGCGACGAAGATGGAACCATCTTCGAGGAGAAGGAATACGGAATAAAGCTCGAATTCACTCCTGTGGTTCTGGCGCCGGGGCGGATTTCGCTTCGCATTAAGACCGAAGTTTCCGAGCCGACATTCGAGGGTCAAAGCCCGCTGCCATCCATTCAGAAGCGCGAAGCCGAAACCTCTGTCGAGCTTCCTTCGGGTGGATCGATGGTCCTTGCCGGCTTGGTGCGTGACAGCTATCGCCAGACTATTTCGGGGATGCCTGGCGCTTCCAAGATCCCGGTTCTGGGAAGCCTGTTTCGCTCAAAGGAGTTCCTGCGCAATGAGACTGAACTGGTCATCATCGCTACCCCCTATCTCGTCAAACCCGTTGCTCGCAATGAGCTTTCCCGCCCGGATGACAACTTCAATGCGCCCAGCGATGGCGCCGGTTTCTTCCTTGGCCGGGTCAACCGTGTCTATGGCCAGATGGAAACCGGCTTGCCTGCCGGCCGCTACCACGGCGCAGTTGGCTTCATTTACAAGTGATCAGGAACCCCACAATGTTGAGCAAGATTTCAGTTCCAGCCACTCCTGATCTTCCCAGGGTCCGGTATCTCGCGATTTCGATGCTGGCCGCCGCGTCTGTGCTGACCGGCTGCGCGGGATGGGGTGGTAAGAGTGTGGTCGTCGGTGCGGTCCCCGACGATTATAGAACCAACCACCCGATCATTGTCGCCGAGCAAGAGCGCACGGTTGATATTCCCGTTGGCACCGGCGACCGTGAATTGACAACATCCATGCGCGAGATCGTCCGTGGCGCGGCACACAGCTACCGCTCCAGTGCGTCGGGCGCAGTCCGCATCATGGTGCCGGTCGGCTCAGCCAATGCCGGCGCTGCTTCGATCCTTTCCGGTCAGGTAGCAAAGATTCTTCAGAAGGAGGGCGTTCCGCGTGATCGCATTCTCTCTTCGCCCTACAGCGTTTCGTCTCCCGACGACGCGGCGCCGATCCGCATCGCCTATCTAGCCATCACGGCGTCGACGGAAAAATGCGGTCGCTGGCCCGAGGATCTCGCCGCCGACACGACAGAGAACAAGCACTGGGCAAATTTTGGCTGCGCAAGCCAGAGCAACCTGGCCGCTCAGATTGCCAACCCCGGCGATCTCATAGCACCACGCGGCATGTCGCCGATTGATGCAGAGCGCCGCTCGACAATTATTGAGACCTATCGGGAAAGCGGTGCCGGGCTTGGGGCACTTTGATGGAAAAATTACGGCACGCGACCTCTGAAGCAGGACAATCGTAATGACAGAACTAGATTATTCGCTCGAGCAGTCAGAACCGGCCGAAACGGTCGAAGTTGAAACTGCACGTGGGGACTTTGACCGGATCAGACCGCTGCCCCGCATTTCGGTGCATGCATTTTACGAGACCGAAGGCCTGGCCAAGACCATGGAACGCTGCGGCGAGGATCGCCGCATGGCCAAGGTCAATCTCCGAGTGAATTCAGGCGGTGTATCGGCGGCAACCAACATGTTTGCCTCTTCACCGACACCCAATCTGCTGATCCTGGAAACCAACGCTGATGGCGCAACACTGATCGCAGAGCTCGGAGAACTCGCCAATTATTGCGATCCTGATACCCGCGTGGTGGTGATTGGCCACGTCAATGATGTATCGCTGTATCGCGAGCTGGTGCGCAATGGCGTGTCCGAATACATCGTTGCACCGGTGTCAATGGCTGATGTGATCGGTGTTGTCTCCTCCATCTTTGTCGACCCCGAGGCAGCCCCTCTGGGCAAGTCCATTGCCTTCGTCGGCGCAAAGGGCGGCGTCGGTTCATCGACATTGGCGCACAATTGCGCCTGGAGCATTTCAAGCCTTTTCTCGAGCGAGGTCATTCTCGCCGATCTTGACCTCGCTTTCGGGACCGCCAACCTGAATTTTGACAATGATCCGACCCAGGGCATTGCCGAAGCGGTGTTCTCACCCGATCGCCTTGATGAAGTGTTTCTTGATCGCCTGCTCGCGAAGTGTTCGGAACATCTCTCGATGCTGGCCGCGCCATCAATGCTTGACCGGACCTATGATTTTTCCGGCGATGCATTCCTGCCGATCCTGGAGATCGTTCAGCGCAATGCGCCAGTCTCGGTGCTCGATGTGCCGCATATCTGGTCTGACTGGAGCCGAAAGATTCTCAGCGCTGCGGATGAGGTCGTCATCACCGCCACACCTGATCTTGCCAACCTTCGCAACACCAAGAATCTGTTCGATACACTGCGCAAGCTGCGGCCAAACGATCATCCGCCGTTCCTGATCCTCAACCAGGTCGGTATGGCCAAGCGACCGGAGATTGCTCCGGAAGTCTTCTGCGATCCGCTGGAAATCGAGCCGTTGGCAATCATTCCGTTTGATGCGCCGCTGTTTGGCGAGGCAGCCAATTCCGGCCTGATGATTTCCGAATCTGCAGCCAAGTCGCCAGTGGCGGAGTCCTTTTCACAGATCGCGCATGTGGTCACCGGGCGGGCTGAAATGAAAAAACGCAAAAAAGCGGGCCTCGCATCCCTTATGGGCATGCTCGGTCGCAAGTAACAGCCAAACTGGAGTTCGCAACAACATGTTCGGCAAACGCAGCAACGATGGATCCGTGAAGGCGCCGATGGCCCCAGTGCCAAAGCCGTCGGTAGCGGCTGAGGCTATGGCCACGCAACCGGCCGCGGAAGCGGCGCCGGTCGCGCCAATTCCTGCTACCGCCCAGGCTCCTGCGGCTGCGCCCCAGCCGGAACCGGTTGCCTCGGTTCGCCGAGAAGAACCCCCGGCAAAGCGCAAATCAGCACGCAACGAGGCCTATTACGACACCAAGAGCCAGGTTTTCTCGGCGCTGATCGATACCATTGACCTTTCTCAGCTGGCCAAGCTTGACGCCGAAAGCGCGCGCGAGGAAATCAGGGATATCGTCAACGATATCATCACCATCAAGAACTTTGCGCTGTCCATCGCAGAGCAGGAAGAACTGCTCGACGATATCTGCAACGACGTTTTGGGCTACGGACCGCTGGAGCCATTGCTTGCCCGTGATGACATCGCCGACATCATGGTCAATGGCGCTGGTAAGACCTACATCGAAGTCTCCGGCAAGGTCCAGGAAACAGACGTCCGGTTTCGCGACAACGGCCAGCTTCTGTCAATCTGCCAGCGAATCGTGAGCCAGGTTGGCCGCCGGGTCGATGAATCGAGCCCGATCTGCGACGCCCGTCTCCCTGACGGTTCCCGCGTCAACGTGATTGCGCCACCGCTCGCCATCGATGGTGCCGCGCTTACCATTCGTAAGTTCAAAAAGGACAAGCTGACGCTGGATCAGCTGGTCAAATTTGGCGCGATCACGCCGGAAGGCGCTGTGTTGTTGCAGATTATCGGGCGCGTGCGTTGCAATGTCGTCATTTCCGGCGGCACCGGTTCCGGTAAGACAACGCTTCTCAATTGCTTGACGGCCTATATCGACACCGATGAGCGGGTGATCACCTGCGAAGACTCGGCAGAACTGCAGCTGCAGCAGCCGCATGTGGTGCGGCTTGAAACCCGCCCGCCCAATATCGAAGGTGAGGGCGAAATCACCATGCGTGATCTGGTCAAGAACTGTCTCCGCATGCGACCTGAGCGCATTGTCGTGGGTGAGGTTCGTGGCCCCGAGGTGTTCGACCTTCTTCAGGCGATGAACACCGGCCACGACGGCTCGATGGGTACAATTCATGCCAACAGCCCGCGTGAATGTCTCAGCCGTATGGAATCCATGATCGCCATGGGCGGTTTCACACTGCCGGCCAAGACCGTTCGTGAAATTATCTCCGGTTCGGTCGATGTTGTGATCCAGGCAACGCGCCTAAGGGATGGTTCACGCCGTATCACCCACATCACCGAGGTTGTCGGCATGGAAGGCGATGTCATCATCACCCAGGATCTGATGAAGTACGAGATGGTCGGCGAAGACGCCAATGGCAAGATCATCGGGGAGCATCGGTCCACGGGCATTGGCCGTCCGCATTTCTGGGATCGGGCACGCTATTACGGTGAAGACAAGCGCCTGGCCGCTGCCCTCGACGCCATGGAAAAAATGACCTCTTAAGGAGACGCAAGCGTGTTTGGTCTGGATACAGTTGTGGTCGCAATTATCGGTCTGGCTGCGCTGTCAGCCGGGGCGCTGGGTTACGGCGTGCTCTACAGCCGTATCGAAGGCGACCGCAAGGCAGAAAACCGGGTCAAGCGGGTCAAGGCTGCTGAAACCGACCGCAGCAAGGCCTCAGCGGCACGCGACCGGCTCGCCGAGGCCAACAAGCGGCGGAAGTCGGTTCAGGATTCGCTCAAAACGCTCGACGAGAAAAACAAGGAAAACGATAAGAAGACCTCCCCGCCGCTCAAGGACAAGATTGGACAGGCGGGTTTGCCGTTCTCGCTTGGCCAGTTCTATATGATCTCGCTGGTGTTGGGTCTTGTTGCTGGTCTAGTCGGTTTCGTTGCCTATGGCAGCCCGCTCGTTGCCGCGGGGATTGCGATCATTTTTGGTGCCGGAGTGCCTCGGTGGATCGTAGGATATCTGCGCAACCGTCGTCTCAAGGCGTTCCTCTCCGAGTTTCCCAACGCGCTTGATATCATGGTCCGCTCGATCAAGTCCGGCCTGCCGCTCAATGACGCGATCCGGATGATTTCTGCTGAGGGCCAGGAGCCGGTGCGGACCGAATTCAAGCGCATTGTCGATTCGCAACAAATGGGCATGAATATACCCGAAGCATGCGCCAGGCTTTACAGCAGGATTCCGCTGTCCGAAGCCAATTTCTTTTCCATCGTGATCGCGATTCAGGCGCAGGCAGGTGGCAATCTGTCTGAAGCTCTGGGCAATCTTTCGCGCGTTCTGCGCGACCGCAAGAAGATGAAGGCGAAGATCAACGCTTTGTCGATGGAAGCAAAGGCTTCAGCGGCAATCATTGGCGCATTGCCATTCATTGTGGCCCTTCTGGTCTACTTAACTTCTCCGGATTACATCATGATCCTGTTCACCGACACCCGCGGGCACCTCATTCTCGGCGCTTCAGCAATCTGGATGTCGATTGGCATCCTCGTGATGCGCAACATGATCAATTTTGACATTTAGGGTGGACAAATCATGCTTTCCGATATTGCGTCTTCCCTCACAGATCCGGCCTATCTGGTCCCGATCCTTGTCTCCGTGGCGGTGTTTGCAACCCTGTTCACCATTATGGCGCCATACTTCGAGCGCGGCGATCTCGACAAGCGAATGAAATCGGCTGCTCTGGAGCGCGACGAAATCCGGGCTCGGGAGCGCGCGCGTTTGCATGCCGAGCAATCGCGCGGTGGTTCCAAGAGCGCCGGGCTGCGCGCCCACAACAACGCATCAGTTCGCGGCATTGTTGAACAGCTCAATCTGCGTAAAGCGCTGGCCGACGATGCGACCGTCGCCAAACTCCGTGCTGCGGGATATCGGACCCAGAATGCGCTGAATATGTTCTTGCTGGCGCGCTTTGTGCTGCCCTTCTTTTTCTTCGTTGCGGCGGTGGTCTATGTTTTTGTTTTGGAGAACATGACGGACAAGCCGACAACGGTGCGTCTGTTGGCCTGTATCGTTGCTGCCTATGCGGGCTTCTATGCACCCAACATATTCATCTCAAACCAGTCCAAAAAACGCCAGCAGTCGATCAAGATGGCATGGCCGGACGCGCTTGACCTGCTGCTTATCTGTGTGGAATCGGGGGTCTCCATTGAGGCTGCGATGAAGCGGGTTGCCGAGGAGATCGCTATTCAGTCGACGGCTCTGGCCGAGGAGTTTCTCCTGACCACGGCTGAGCTGTCCTATCTGCAGGACCGTCGCGTAGCCTTTGAAAACCTGGGCAACCGGACCGGACTGGAGGCGGTCAAGTCGGTAACTCAGGCGCTGATCCAGTCAGAACGTTACGGTACACCGATCGCTCAAGCGTTGCGGGTGCTTGCGCAGGAAAGCCGCGATGCGCGGATGACCGAGGCCGAGAAGAAGGCTGCGGCCCTTCCGCCCAAATTGACCGTGCCCATGATCCTGTTCTTCCTGCCGGTTCTGATCGGCGTTATCCTCGGCCCAGCCGCGATCCAGGTGATGGACAGGTTCTAAAAATCCAACAAGGCGTCAAGCGGACCGGGGCGGGAGCTGCGCAACCCGTTGCGAAAATCAAACTCGACTGATCGGGCGAGTTGGGATCGTATCCACAGGAGAGGTAGGCAAGCCAGACCGGGCGCAATCCCGCAGGATGCGCGGGCAATGTCGATCAATCGAGAAACTGGAGACATTCCGGGAGAAGCTGGAAGCGAGAACCTGGGGCTTCGTGGCTTGTGGCCCGCCATGCGCCGGGGAGATCAAACTCAGCCCTGACGGGCTTGTAACCGCTCAATTGACTGCAGGGATGATTTGCACGGCGCCCGAAGCAAAAAGAGGCCTAGTTGGTGTTCTTCCTGTCGTTGTCCTTGAGCTTGTTCCAGGCATTTTGCTGCGACAGCATGCTGCGCAGATAGGTCACATTGGCCTGCGCCTGCTCCGGTGAGAGTTCGGCACTGGCGATTTTCTCGGCTTCGCCGAAGCGGCCTTGCAGGCCGACGACCAATGCGAGGTTCTGCCGCACACGGCTGTCGGCGCCGGGTTGCTGAACAGCTGAAGCAAGATAGGTCTCTGCAGTTCGCAAGTCACCCTGGAGCAGATAGGACATACCGAGATTGGAGAGGATCGACGGCTCGTTTGGCTTGATGTCGAGTGCTTTGCGATAGCGGTTGCGTGCGCCCGCCGGATCACCCATCTGGTCAAGGATAGCGCCCTCGGCGGACAGCAATTGCCAATCCGGCCGGTCGGGCGTTTGTGCCCGTCGGATCGCGTCCAGGGCCTTGTCAAACTGGCCTCCGCCCGCCAACGCCTTGCCATAGGCTGCAAGAACTGTGCGGTCGGTCGGATTGTGGATCGCCACCTGCTGCATCACTGCCAGCGCCTGCGAAGACCGCCCGCCCATGGTCAGAACCGAAGCGTAGTGCATTCCGATCGCCGGGTCCTTCGGATTGCGGTCATAGGCACGGCCAACCTGCTCGGCGGCGGAATGCAGCTCGGCTGCATTCATGCTTTCAAGCGGCTTGTTCATCGAAGGAATCGACCCGGTGGTCAACTTACCTTTGGAGGCGCAGCCGGCAAGCGATATGCCGATCGCAGCGACACAGACGGCTGTGAACAGTCGGCGGGAGAAATTGGAGCGGATACCTGGCTTCAACATTGACCTGATCCCGAGGGTTGTGGGCCGCGGCAACCCGACAACAGGAGCGCCGCAATATTCGTTCCAGCAATAATCTGTTAACCCTAATCAACCGTTAACAAGCGATTCTTCGTGACAGGCTTTGACCGGGCAGGGACCAAAGAAGACGCAAGGAGAAACCATGCCGCCCTATCAGTTCATCGAAAGACCTTCGCCCTTTGCACCGATGTCCTCAGCCTCCTTGCCTGTCTGGGCCATCTCGCGCGCGGATCTGGAAAGGGGTCAATTCGACAAGACCGCGCTGGCCTGGGCCACAAGCGCTGGTTTCAACGCCGCTGAAGGATCGCTGCTGCTCGCCCCCTCGCGGCATGGCAAGCTCGCCGGCGCGCTGTTTGGACTCGGCGATGAAACCGAGTGCAACCCCTTCATTGGCGGCAAGCTTGCCCGTGCGCTTCCCGCCGGTGACTGGCACATCGAGACCTCCCCGATCTCAGGCGCCGTTATGGCGCTGGCCTTCGGCATGGGGGCCTACCGTTATGAGAGCTATAGGAAGCCGGCTCCGGCTGGTCCGCGTCTGGTAATCCCCGCCGATGCCGATGCGGACACCATCACCCGGACGGTGGCAGCGGTGTCGCTGGCTCGCGATCTGGTCAACACGCCTGCCAACGACATGGGCCCCGACGCGCTGGAAACCGTCTTTCTGGCTCTTGCCAAACGCTACAAGGCAAAGACGAAAGTGGTCACCGGCGATGCGCTGCTGTCTGCGAATTTTCCGATGATCCATGCGGTCGGCCGGGCGGCGGAGCAGGCGCCGCGGCTTCTCGAAATGCGGTGGGGCAAGAAGGGTGCGCCGAAGCTCACCCTGGTCGGCAAAGGTGTCTGTTTTGACACCGGCGGCCTCGACATCAAGCCCGCATCCTCGATGCTGTTGATGAAAAAAGACATGGGCGGGGCAGCCAATGTGCTGGCGTTGGCGATGATGATCATGGATGCCGGCCTCGCTGTTGATTTGCGGGTGCTGATTCCCGCCGTCGAGAATTCCATATCTGCCTCCGCCTTCCGCCCGGGCGATGTGCTTACGAGTAGAAAAGGGCTGACAGTTCAAATCGACAACACCGATGCCGAGGGCCGCCTGGTTCTGGCTGATGCGCTGAGCTACGCTTGCGAGGACAAGCCGGCCCTCATCGTCGACATGGCGACATTGACTGGGGCCGCCCGTGTGGCGCTTGGTCCCGATCTGCCACCGTTCTACACCGACGATGAAACTCTTGCCGGCAGTCTCTCGGAGTCATCGCGCGCGGTTGCCGATCCGATGTGGCGAATGCCGCTCTACAAGCCCTATGAAGCGGATGTGAAAGCCAGGATCGCCGATCTTACCAACGCGCCGTCAGGCGGCTTTGCAGGCTCGATCACAGCGGCACTGTTCCTCAAACGTTTTATCGAACCTGAGGTGAGTTGGGTGCATTTTGATATCTTTGCCTGGTCGCCAAAGGAAAGGCCGCATGGGCCGGTTGGCGGCGAAGCACAGGCAATCCGCGCCTTGTTTGATGTCGTCAGTCAGCGTTACCCGGCCTGAAGTCGGCCCTTTGCCTTGCGCGCCAATATGGTTTCGTTCAAAGTAGACCGGTTCCGTAACGACCAAGGCGTGCGTATGTCAGTTGATCTCAGACCCTCGGAAGCGCTCGGTCTTTGGCATGCCGCCACACTCGAACATGTCCGTTTGATTGGCCCCGATCTGACCATTCGGCAATTGGCGATCCTGCTGCATATCTATTTGGCCGCCCCGCCGCACACGGTGCGTGGCCTTGCCGCCATGCTTGGAGTGACAAAACCGGTCATCACCCGAGCGCTCGACACGATGGGCCATATGGGGCTCGTACGCCGCGTGCGTGACGAGCGGGACCGCAGAAACGTGGTGATCAAGCGAACCGTTGAAGGTTCGTTGTTTGTCGAAAGGCTCGGCGACATCATCATCACGGAAGGCCGGAAGCTCACCGCAGCAGAGCCAAAGACCCCATGACGGAGACCCTTGATCGCCGTCTCCATGCCTACCGGCCGGATCTGGCCGACATACGGCTGAGGGAGAAAGTCTCTGCCGGCCGCTATACCCAAGGTATGGCGGCTGAAGTTGCTGTGCCGCTGGCTAAGCTCCATCCCAAACCTGATCCCGATTGCGCCATCGACACCGAAGCCCTGTTTGGTGAGACGCTGCAGGTGTTTGACCGCAGGGATGGCTGGGCGTGGGTGCAGCTGGACGCTGACGGCTATGTCGGCTATCTGCGCGAGGAGGCGCTCGGCGACCGCTCAAGCGAGGCCACGCATCTCGTCTGCGTTCCCCGCACATTTGTCTACAGCGGAGCCGATCTGCGTTTCCCGGTGGTGCATGCCCTGTCGATGGCAAGCCGGGTGCGCGTCACCGGCATGACCGAGACCAGGGGAACCATCTACGCGTTGATGGGTGACGGCCCCGCCATGATCGCGGAGCATCTCAGGCCACTGGCGGAGGCGGCAAGCCATGATGCAGTCGCAGTGGCCGCGATGTTTCTTCAAACCCCCTATCTCTGGGGCGGGCGCTCAGGCTTCGGCATTGATTGCTCGGGACTGGTGCAGATGGCGCTGGCGATGACCGGCAAGCCGGCTCCGCGCGATTCCGATCAGCAGGCAAGCGGTCTGGGTCAGGCCATAGATCCTGTCCAGCATGGCCTCAGGCGCGGCGACCTGGTGTTCTGGAAAGGTCATGTTGGATTTCTCGAAGATCCGCATACGCTGTTGCATGCCTCGGGCGGCACCATGTCAGTGACCCGGGAGCCGCTTAAGGCGGCCATTGAGCGGATCGCAAAGCTTTATGGTCATCCAACCGGCTATCGCAGGCCGTAGAAGCGAAACCCGAGCCATGAGCCCGGCACTCAGTAACCGGCCTTGCGATCCACCAGATTGATCAGCGGTTCGCCGCGATCATAGGCATTCATCTGTGCCACCATTGGTCTGATCAGCGACGATGGCACCGAGGCTGCGGCAGCATGCGGCGTCAGCGTGACCTTGGGATGCCCCCAGAAAGGGCTTTCCGGTGGCAAGGGTTCCTCATGGAACACATCAAGCGTGACCGCTGACAAGAGACCCTGATCCAGAGCGCTCAGGATGTCAGCTTCGTTCTGCAAGCCGCCACGCCCGGCATTGATCAGCACCGGCGCGCCAAGCGGCCCCCGCTTGGTCATTCGGGCGAACAGATCCTTGTCGAGAATATTGCGTGTGTCCGGTGTCAGCGGCAACAACACCACAAAGATGTCGGCAGATGCGAGAAACTCACCAAGTCCTTCCCGTCCGGCATAACATATTATGCCTTCGACCTGCTTCGGTGTACGCGACCACCCCGAGACATCGAAGCCCAGACAGCGCAGTTTGTGCGCCGCATCCATGCCCAGTTCCCCAATCCCCATGATGCCCACGGTAATGTCGCCCGCCGCGCATTGTCCGCGGTCTTCCTCCCAGATCCGGGCTGCCTGTTGCGCCCGGTACTTCGGTCCGAGACGTTGGTGGTCCAGCACCTGCCAGACCACATACTCGCTCATCCGTGTTGTCAGATCCGGTGAGACAACCCGCACGATCGGCACATCCGGCAGGCCGGGGGTTGCAAAGACGTGATCAACACCAGCCCCGAGCGAAAAAATCGCCTTCAGCCTGGGAAGTTTCGCCAGGGCTGAAGCCTCGGGCTTCCAGACCACGGCATATTCGATATCCGGGTCGGTTTCTCCATCGGGTGCAAGTTTGACCGGGCGCTCCGGCGCTGCCTGCGACAGCTCCTTTACCCAGATGCTCGGATCCCAGCCCGTAAGCGAGAGCAGGATATGGCCCTTGGCTGCGGTGGTGTTCATGAAAATCCTATTCGCTGACCACACCGCTGTCCGCGGTCTCGAGATTGAAGGCAGCTGCCATCAGCGCCTTGGTGTAATCGGTCTTCGGCTGATCGAAAATCTGGTCCGCTATGCCTTGCTCGACCACCTTGCCGGCGCGCATGACGATCACGTCATTGGCCAGCGCCCGCACCACCTTGAGATCGTGGCTGATGAAAAGATAGGCGAGATCATGTCGTGCCTGCAAATCGCGCAGGAGATCCACCACCTGCGCCTGAACGCTCATATCAAGTGCGGAGGTCGGCTCGTCCAGCATCACGAAGCGTGGCTTGAGCACCATCGCTCTGGCGATGGCGATCCGCTGCCGCTGACCGCCTGAAAACTCATGCGGATAACGCCAGCGCGTGGCGGCATCCAGCCCCACCTCTTCAAGCGCGTTGGCCACCTGGCGGTCGCGCTCCTTTGCGGAAAGACCTTTGGCATGGATTGCCAGACCTTCGCCGACAATATCGGCAATCGACATGCGCGGGCTCAGCGAACCGAACGGATCCTGAAACACCACCTGCATCGCGCTTCTAAGTGGTTTCATCTGCTTGAAGCTCAGCTCATGCAGCGGCTTGTCTTCGAAAAAGATCTGACCCTCGCTGCGGATCAGGCGCATCAGCGCCAGTCCGAGCGTTGTCTTGCCGGAGCCCGATTCACCGACCACGCCCAGCGTCTGCCCTGCCTTGAGCGTAAGCGACAGCCCGTCCACCGCCTTGATGTGATCGACCGTGCGCCGCAGGAAACCCTGTTTGACCGGGAACCAGACCTTGATGTCGTCAGCGCGCATCACCTGCGGTGCGTTTTCCGCGCGATAGGGAGGTTCACCCTTGGGTTCGGCGGCGAGCAGATGCTTTGTGTAGGCATGCTGCGGATTGGCAAAGATCTCGGACGTCGGCCCGCTTTCGACGATTTCGCCCTTGGTCATCACGCAGACGCGGTCGGCGAATTTTCGCACGATCCCGAGATCATGGGTGATGAACAGCATCGCCATGCCGTGGCTGGTCTTCAGGTCCCGCAGCAATTCAAGGATCTGCGCCTGCACGGTGACATCAAGCGCCGTGGTCGGTTCGTCAGCAATCAGCAATTCAGGCCGGTTGGCGAGCGCCATGGCGATCATCACACGCTGCCGCTGTCCGCCCGAGAGTTGGTGCGGATAGGAGTTGAGGCGCTGCCGCGGATCGCGAATGCCGACCTGGTCCAGCAGTTCGAGAACCTGTTTTCGCGCTTCATCAGCACTGATCGGCTGATGCAGATGCAGAATCTCGGAGATCTGTTTTTCCACTGTCTGAAGTGGATTAAGCGACGTCATGGGCTCCTGGAAGATCATGGTGATGGCATTGCCACGCACGTCGCGGATCGCAGCTTCGGGCGCGGAGAGCAGGTCCTCGCCCTTGAAGAGGATTTTTCCGGACGGATGGCTCGCTGCCGGGTAGGGCAGCAATTTCAGCACCGACAGCGCCGAAACCGATTTGCCCGAGCCCGATTCCCCCACCAGCGCCACCGTCTCGCCGCGCTTGATGTCAAAGGAAATGCGGTCGACGGCCATCTGGCTGTCGCCGCCCTGATGGAACGCCACCGACAGATCGCGCACCGACAGCAGCGGCTCGCTGGTATTGTCTGCGGCTTTGGCTGGTTGCGCCATCCGGTTCATCGGAAGGTCTTTCGCGGATCAAAGGCGTCACGGGTCGCCTCGCCGATGAAGATCAGCAGCGACAACATGATCGAGATGGTGAAGAAGGCGGTCAGCCCCAGCCACGGAGCGTCCAGATTGCGTTTGCCCTGCGCGATCATTTCGCCCAGCGATGCCGATCCGGGCGGCAGGCCGAAACCCAGAAAATCAAGCGAGGTCAGCGTGGTGATCGAGCCCGACAGGATGAACGGCAGGAAGGTCAGTGTCGCCACCATGGCGTTGGGCAACAGGTGCCGGAACATGATGGTGCCATTTCCGACGCCAAGCGCCCGGGCGGCGTTGACATATTCGAAATTGCGCGCCCGCAGGAACTCCGCCCGGACAATGCCGACAAAGGAAACCCAGGAGAACAACAGCATGATTCCGAGCAGGATCCAGAAGCCCGGCGGCAGCACGGCTGCGATGATCAGGAGAATGTAGAGCACCGGCATCGAGGACCAGATTTCGATGAAGCGCTGCATCAGAAGGTCCGTCCAGCCGCCGAAATAGCCCTGCACCGCGCCGGCGGCCACGCCGATCAATGCCGACAGGATGGTCAGCGTCAGGCCGAAGAGCACGGATATCCGGAAGCCGTAGATCATCCGCGCGGTCACATCGCGGGCCTGATCGTCCGTGCCAAGCCAGTTCATGTTGCCGAGCCTGCACCCCGGATCCTCATGCTTGAGCGGATAGGCCTGACAGCGGGTTTCCTTGTCCATCAACCAGAACGGCGCGGTCGGTGCAGAATGGGGAATATAGGAATTGGCGGTGGTGTAGGAGTAGCGAATCGGCGGCCATATCATCCAGCCATTGGCCTCGATTTCCTCCTGAATGAAGGGATCGCGATAATCCGTACGCGCAAGAAACCCGCCAAATTTCTCTTCCGGGTAGTCGATCAGCACCGGATAGAGAATCTCGCCCTTGTAGGAGGCGAGGATCGGACGGTCATTGGCGATGAATTCACCCAGCAGGCTGGCAATGAACAGAATCATGAAGATCCACAGCGACCAGTAGCCGCGCCGGTTTGCCTTGAAATTGGCCCAGCGGCGCCGGTTGGTCGGAGACAGCCAGCCCTTGGGCCGGCCCTTGGCATCATAGCTCTGACTGGTGGCGGAAGCCGGCGCGTTCATCCGACATCCCTCTTTTCGAAATCGATCCGCGGATCGACCCAGGTGTAGATCAGATCCGAGATCAGTCCGACCACCAGGCCCATAAGGGAAAAGATGAACAGCGTTGCAAACACCACCGGATAGTCACGCTTGGTGATCGAATCAAAGCCGAGCCGGCCGAGTCCGTCGAGTGTGAAGATGTACTCGATCAGCAGCGACCCCGAGAAAAACGCGGTGATGAAGGCGCCGGGAAAGCCTGCAATGATGATCAGCATCGCGTTGCGGAACACATGGCGGTAAAGCACCTGGCGTTCGGTCAGTCCCTTGGCCCTTGCCGTGGTGACATATTGCTTGCGGATTTCATCGATGAACGAGTTCTTGGTCAAAAGCGTGGTCGTTGCGAAGGCCGACAGGGACAGCGCGATCAAGGGCAGCGTCAGGTGCCAGAAATAGTCGACGATCTTGCCGAACAGGCTCAACTCGGAAAAATTGTCCGATGTCAGCCCGCGCAGCGGGAACAGGTCGTAAAACGATCCGCCCGCAAACAGCACGATCAGCAGGATGCCAAAAAGGAAGCCTGGAACCGCATAGGCAACAATGATCACCCCCGAGGTCCAGACATCAAAGCGCGAGCCATCGGAGACGGCTTTCTTGATCCCCAGCGGAATCGAGATGATGTAGGACAGCAGCAGGATCCAGACGCCGAGTGAAATGGAAACCGGCAGTTTTTCGGCGATAAGGTCGATCACATCGATGCTGCGGAAATAGCTTTCGCCAAAATCGAAGCGGATATAGTTCCACATCATAAGCCCGAACCGCTCGAGCGGCGGCTTGTCGAAGCCGAACTGGGCTTCGAGCTTGGCGATAAATTCCGGATCGAGGCCCTGGGCGCCGCGGTACTGCGATGTCACATCATCGCCAAACTGCTGGGTTTCAAATCCCTGGTCGCCACCGCCGCCCGATATGCGATCTGCGGCCGAATCACCCTGACCGGTGAGCTGTGCGATCACCTGCTCAACTGGTCCCCCGGGCGCGAACTGGATCACCGCAAAAGAGATCGCCATGATGCCGATGATTGTCGGAACCATCAAAAGCAGGCGCCGGAGAATATAGACACCCATCAGCGCGCCCCCTCAAGGCTGCGGCGTGCCACGGTCGCATCGTCCATGTCGCAGGCGATTATCGTCAACTGCTGTCCTTTTTGGCCCTTGGGCCCCAAGATGATTCGCGATTGGCCAATTCAGAATCGAATGTCTGCCTCCATGCAAGGCCTCACAGGCCGATATGATCTATTCATCGCCCTCGAACCACCAGACAGCAGGAAATCCGAGCCCGTAATAAGGCAGTTCTTCGGGGCGCGTTATCCGATTCCAGTAGGCCAGCCTTGATTTCCGCAAGGTGTAGGTTGGGATCACAAAATGATTGGCGAGCAGAACACGGTCGAGCGCCCGCACCGTGTCGATCAGCGTGGTGCGATCCTTGGCAAACGCCACCTCTCGCACCAGTTCGTCAACGGCAGGGTCGGCGATGCCGGCGTAGTTGGCCGATCCCTCCCGTGCCGCGGCCTTTGAGCCCCAGAACTCGGCCTGCTCATTGCCTGGCGCCAGCGTCTGGCCCCAGCCAAAATAGATCATGTCGAAATCTCGCGCGCGCAACCGGTTGGTATATTGCGAGGAGTCGAGAACCCGAACCGAGACGGCAACGCCAATACGCTTGAGGTTCTGGGCATAGGGCAGCGCCACTTTCTCGATAATCGGTCCGTTCAGAATGATCTCGAAGGTGAAGGGCTCTCCGGTTTCGGCATTTACCATCTGGTTGCCCCGAAGTGTGTAGCCTGCTTCCTGGAAGAGCGAGACGGCCTTGCGGAAATTGGCGCGCAATTTTGTCGGGTCGCCCGCAACAGGATTTTCATAGGGTGTGGTGAAGACACTTTCCGGGATCTTGTCGCGCAGGCGTTCGAGAATTTCGAGTTCCTGGCCTTGCGGCAAGCCCGACGAGGCCAGTTCGGTACCGTAGTAGAAGCTGTTGATCCGTTCATACTGGCCAAAGAACAGGGTGCGGTTCTGTTCCTCGAAATCATAGGCGAGGTTCAGCGCCTGCCGCACTCTTGGGTCAGAGAATTTTTCCCGCCGCAGATTGGGAATGAAGCCGACCAGAATGCCCGATGAGCGATAGAGGTTTTCGGGCTCTTCGCGGGTGATTCGACCTTCCTCCATGGCGGGAAAATTATAGGCGTTGGCCCATCGTTTGGCCTCGTTCTCCTGCCAAAAATCCACATTGCCCGACTTGAAGGCTTCGAACTCGACATTGCGATCCCCGAAATAGGTGTACTCGATCTGATCGAAATTGTTCTGGCCCACATTCACATTGAGGTCTGCACCCCAGTAATCCTCAACCCGCTCGAAAGTCATGATGTCGCCCGGCCGCACATTGGCGATCCGGTAGGGTCCGGATCCCAGAACCGGCTGCAATGTGGTTTCATCAATGGAGCGAGGCTCGCCGCTCTCTGATTCCCACCAGTGTTTGGGCAGAATGATCAGCTCTCCGACGATCTTGGGCAGTTCCTTGTTGTTCTTCTCATCGAAGGTGAAGGTGATTTCGCGTGGCCCGGTGGCCTCCGCCTTGGTCACATGCCGGTAGTAGAACTCGCGTTGCGGGTTGTTGGCCACCGTCTGCTCAAAACTCCAGACAACGTCTTCGACGGTGACAGGTTCGCCGTCATGCCAGCGTGCGCCTTCGCGCAAACGGTAGGAAACCCAGGAGTAATCGTCCGGATAGCGGACGGCCTCTGCCAGCAACCCGTAATTTGAGGAGATTTCATCTTCGGACGAGGTCATCAGTGTCTCGAAGACCAGATCAAGTCCCACCGCGAGATCGCCTTTCGCCGGGATTGGGTTGAGTGTGTCGAACGAGCCGGATGATGACAGTTTAAGCGTGCCGCCTTTGGGCGCTTCGGGGTTCACATAATCAAACCGCTCGAACCTCTCAGGGTACTTGGCCTCACCCACCAGAGCAGTCGCGTGCCGCCAGACAGGCTCCGCACTCAATCCGGGCGGCATTGTCATCATCAATGCGGCCAACGTCGCAAGGAGCGGGGAGAAGCGGTTGATCATCGATGCATATCCTCTCGAAACCATTTCCATTCATTGAGAATAGGACAGTTGCGCGGCGCTAACAGGGTCTTGCTGCAAAAACTGCCCGGAACCTCTTCATACAATCAAAAAAGCCGGGCAGAAGCCCGGCTTTTCATCATTTGGTGTCTCGCTCTGTCGATCACTCGCCCGGCAGCGGCGGCGGGGTGTCGGCGACAGTGCGAAGATAGGCCAGCAGATTGGCGCGATCATCGATTTTCTTCAGACCGGCGAAGCCCATCGTCGTGCCGGAGATGTACTTCTTTGGAGCCGCCAGGAAGTTGCTCAGACGCTCATAGGTCCATGCGACCGCGCCGCCTTCCGAGTAATCGACAAGCGCAGTCGAGTATTTGAAATCGGCATGCTGTGCCACCGGACGGTTTATGATGTTCCACAGGCCAGGGCCGACCTTGTTGCCGTTTCCGGCATCATTGGTGTGGCAAGCCGCACACTTCTTGAACACACCCTCGCCCTTGGCCGGATCGGCGCTGGCCAGCAGCGGCTCGACCAGTTCCGGAGCGGCTTCTTCGGCCGGTTCGCTTGTGTCCGTGCTGGCTTCAGCCACTTCGATGGCAAAGCCTTCGGTTTCCGGTTTCGCGGCGTGATAAATCCCATCCGAGACGATGGAAAGTGTCATGAGTACAAACACGATGCCCAGAAAAGCACCTGCGCCCGAATTGAAATATGAGGAGTTCATGTTCCGTCGCTCCGTTTCGGTCCAGCTTCCCGCCTGTTTCCCGCAATAGCTGGACCAGCCTTGAAATCGCGCGGAACCTATGTCTTTTGCAGTTTTGTTGCAACACTGTTTGTGGCTGTTGCTGTGAGACTTTTTGCCGCCCGCAATCAATAGCCCCGGATAGGAGCCACCATGAAACAGGATCAGGAGCCCATGCTCGTCATCATTCCGGCCAGAATGGCGGCCTCCCGGCTGCCGGGAAAGCCGCTGGCCGACATCAATGGCGTTCCGATGATCGTCCGGGTCGCACGCCAGGCTGAACGTGCTGGTGTCGGCCCGGTAGCGGTGGCCACTGATGCACGCGAGATCGCCGATGTGGTCGAGGCCGCGGGCCTGGTCGCGGTGATGACCCGGGATGACCACCAGTCCGGATCGGACCGGGTTTTCGAGGCGGCGATGAAGCTTGATCCCGAGGGCAAGAGCGATGTTATCCTCAACATTCAGGGGGACATTCCCGCCATCGAGCCCGAGACGATACGCCGCTCGGCCTTGCCGCTGACCTTGTCGTCGGCTGAGCTTGCAACCATCGCTGTTCAAATCACCGATGAGGATGAGAAAACAAATCCGAGTATCGTCAAGGTCATCGGCACCCCGGTCGGAAATGATATTCTGCGCGCGCTCTATTTCACCCGTGCCACCGCGCCCTATGGCGATGGCCCGCTCTATCACCATATCGGGCTCTATGCCTGGCGGCGCTCGGCGCTCAAGCGCTTTGTCTCGCTCAAGCAATCGACGCTTGAAAAGCGCGAATCACTTGAGCAGCTGCGCGCGCTTGAGGATGGCATGCGCATTGATGTGGCAATCGTTGACTCGGTTCCCCTGGGTGTCGATACTCCCGCCGATCTCGAGCGTGCACGGCAAATCATTGCTGCCGGCTAGTGCGCTGCATTCTGAACGGACCAATCCCATGACTTACTCCACCAATCGCATCGCCATTCAGGGCGAGTTTGGCGCCAACTCGGATATGGCCTGCCGTGACATGTTTCCGGCGCTTGAGCCTTTGCCCTGCCCCACCTTTGAGGATGCGTTCAATGCGCTCGCTCAGGGCGAGGCCGATCTGGCGATGATCCCGATTGAAAACACCATCGCCGGCCGAGTCGCGGATATTCACCATCTGTTGCCCGAATCGCAGCTCCACATCATTGGCGAATACTTCATGCCGATCCATTTCCAGCTTATGGTCCTGCCGGGCACCAAGCTCTCGGATATCAAGACAGTGCACAGCCATGTCCACGCGCTGGGGCAGTGCCGCAAGATCGTTCGCGCCAATGGCTGGAAGGCCATCGTTGCCGGCGATACCGCCGGTGCCGCCAAGCTCGTCTCCAACAGCGGTGACAAGACCATGGCTGCATTCGCACCAAAATTGGCTGCCGATCTGTACGGCCTCGATATTCTTGCCGAAAATGTCGAAGACACCGAAACCAACGTCACCCGTTTTGTTGTGTTGTCACGTGACGCAAAGACCCCGCCGCGCCCTGTGGCCGACGAGGTTGTCGTCACCACGTTTGTCTTCCGGGTGCGCAACATTCCGGCCGCGCTTTACAAGGCGATGGGCGGGTTTGCCACCAACGGCATCAACATGACCAAACTGGAAAGCTATCAGATCGGCGGGAAGTTCTTTGCGACGCAGTTTTATGCCGACATCCAGGGCCATCCCGACGAGGCTCCGGTGGCCCGCGCCATGGAAGAACTGGGTTTCTTCTCCAAGGAATTGCGGATCCTGGGCGTCTACCCGGCGCATCCGTTTCGCCTTGCGCAGAACGGATCGCACGCCGAAGATGCCGAGGGCTAAAGCGCTCCTTAACGGCCCCAGTCGAGCCAGTCGCGCATCAGCCGGTGCGCGATGGCCCCGGGTGGCGGTGCTGACGCGTCGGTTTCCCCAAGCACATCCGCCAGCATCGCTTCTGTCTCGGAACGGTCGAACCAGCGGCAATCCTCCAGCTCGTTGGTATCCCGCGTGATGTCCAGGCTTTTGGCTTCCGCATAGACACCGATCATCAGCGAATGCGGCATCGGCCAGGGCTGGCTGGCGTGGTAGCGCACCCGGCCGATCTGGATGCCCGATTCTTCGAGCGTCTCGCGCCGGACGGCATCCTCCATGGTCTCGCCGGGTTCGATGAAGCCTGCAAGGCAGGAATACATGCCCGGCGGAAAATGCGGACTGCGGCCCAACAGGCAGCGGTCACGTGTTTCATCTACCGCAAGCATGATTGCAACGGGGTCTGTGCGCGGGAACACCGTATGTCCGCAAGCCTGGCATTTGCGCCGGTAGCCGCCCGATTCGGGTGTCATCGCACTGCCGCAGCAACCGCAAAACCGGTTGGCTAGCGCCCACGCAACCAGGCTGTTGCCCTGCGCATAGGCCCCGAGTGTCTCCTCGTTCAGGAGCGCCTGCCGGTAGACCGAACGTGTATCGATCGCCTTGAACGGATCTGGAAGGTCGTCCGCGGCCATTTCCAGCGGCACGGCGATGTGTGCCGCATTGTCCGCATCCCAGCCGATCAGAATAGCGTTCTTGTGCTCTGGCTTTAGGGTAGAGAGGTCGCCCGCGCTCAACAAGCCCTCCGGCGTGTCCCCGTTCACTCGCATTGCCAAACGGCCCTGGGTGATGCCGAAATAGCGCGTTCTCGGGTCGCTCAGAGCCTCTCCGAGTTCGCTTTCGTTGCGGTGTTCAGACCGCCGGTCGAGCCGGTTGGTGGAAAAGGCGACCAGCCGGCTGGCTTCGCCATGGGGCGCATTGTGCTCAAAAAGGGAAACAGACATATGCTTGATCTAGCAGGGCTTGGATTTGGGATAAAGCGGAAACGCGGGCTCAGGATCAGCCTACAGGGCCTGAAGAAGCCTGTTGGTAAACTCGGCCTGGGCGCCGGCCTCCCATGGCAAGGCTGTGCCGTGGCCCCAGACCGGCCATGGCCAGGCGGGATCGGTCTCGTTGCGGGCGATGATGTGAAGATGGAACTGACGAACCTGGTTCCCCAAGGCGCCAACATTGATCTTGTGACAGTCAGTTGCCTGTTTGACGGCTTTGGCGGCGATGGAAGTCTCGAATGTCAGCATTGTCTGATCAAGTGGTGTCAGATCAAAGATCTCGCTGATGCCGGCGCGTTGCGGCACCAGAAGGACCCAGGGCCAGCGGCTGTCATGCATCAGCCGCAATTGGCAAAGGCCCAGCTTCATCAGCAGGGTTGTGTCCTTGGCTAGACGCTCATCAAGGCTGAAACCGGCCATTTTAGATCCGCATCTGGAGTGTCGGGGAAAAAACCTTAGCAGTTTTTTGCGGGTCTGGCTTGCATTTGCCGGGGCGATTGACGATATGTGCCTCCGGGAGGTTGGTGGTGGACGAGCCACTCGCCAACCGGGTCAGGTCCGGAAGGAAGCAGCCCTAACGAGCCCGGCACGGGTCACCGTGCCAGCCTCCCACCCCATCGCCCGCGCCGCAAATGGCATATCGCGTCATTGACGGGGTCCGGCCCCGGTGCAAGATATCCATTCTGTCGTGCTCTTGGGGCCCAACGATACGGGTCCCGATGGACGGGACGGACAGGCTGGGACAGCACGAGGGCGGCACAAAGATCATGGATGACACAACCAGCGCCAACCCGGCCGGTCCGGCTGCATCCCAGGCAACGCCTGGCGCAGAGCAGACGCCCTACCGTGTGCTGGCCCGCAAATACCGTCCCAAGGACTTCACCGACCTGATCGGCCAGGAGCCGATGGTCCGCACCCTGACCAATGCTTTTTCCACAGGGCGTATCGCACAGGCCTGGATGCTGACCGGTGTGCGTGGTGTGGGCAAGACCACAACCGCACGCATTCTGGCGCGGGCGCTCAATTACAAGACCGCCGAGATCGACCAGCCAAGCATCGACCTGACAACACCCGGCGAGCATTGCCCGGCGATCATGGAAGGCCGCCATGTCGATGTAATCGAAATGGACGCAGCCTCGCACACCGGTATCGACGACATCCGCGAGATCATTGAGCAGGTCCGCTATCGCCCGGTCTCCGCGCGCTACAAGGTCTACATCATCGACGAGGTTCACATGCTTTCGACGCAGGCCTTCAACGGCCTGCTCAAGACGCTTGAAGAGCCGCCGGCCCATGTGAAATTCATTTTCGCCACCACCGAAATCCGCAAGGTTCCGATCACGGTTCTGTCGCGCTGTCAGCGTTTTGACCTGCGCCGGATCGAAACCGGGGCGCTCGCTTCCCATTTCAGCAGTGTTGCCGCCCAGGAAGGCATCGGCATCGATGATGAGTCGCTTTCCATGATCGCCCGCGCTGCCGAGGGCTCGGTGCGTGACGGGCTGTCGCTGCTTGATCAGGCAATCGCCCATGGCGGAGGTCAGGTCGATGCGCAAGCCGTGCGCGCGATGCTTGGCCTCGCGGACCGCTCGCGCGTGGTTGAACTCTTCGGCAACCTGATGGCGGGCGATGTCGCCGCCGCCTTGACGGGTTTTCGCGACCAGTATGATTCGGGCGCCGGCCCCTCGGTGATTCTCACTGATCTGGCGGATTTCACCCATCTTGTCACGCGGCTCAAATTCGTTCCCGAAGCCGCTGACGATCCGTCCCTGACCGAAACCGAGCGTGAGCGCGGGGCCGACTATGCCGGCAAATTGTCGACCGCCATTCTCTCCCGGGTCTGGCAGATGCTGCTCAAGGGCATTTCCGAGACAGAAGGATCGAGCCGCCCGGCCGCGGCTGCCGAGATGGCGCTGATCCGGATTGCCCACGCCGCCAGCCTGCCCTCGCCCGAGGAGGCGCTCAAGGCGTTCCAGAACGGCGGCGGATCCAGTGGTGCGGGTGTCGCTCAAACAACCGCTGGCGGCAGTCATGGTGGCTCTGCGGGCAGCTCATCGGGCGGCGATGCCATGGCGCGCGCCGTAGGCGAGCGGCACATGCCCCAAACCGGCAATGGCCAACCGTCGATGCGGCTGGCCCATTCCGCCGAGCCTTCCGTTGCCCCCCCTGCCGCCGAACCGGTCGAACAGGTTGCCGTCGCAAGTCTGGAAGACATGGTGGTGCTCGCCGAAAAACACCGCGACATCGCCATGAAGGTTCAGATCCGCACCGGTGTCCGTCTGGTCAGGATCGAACAGACCAGGCTCGAAATCAGCCTGGCGCCTGATGCAAGCCCCAGCCTGCCCGGTGAACTGGTCAAGAAACTGAAAGACTGGACCGGTGCCAACTGGTCGGTCGCGCTCAGCCGTGAGGAAGGTGCACCAACCATAACCGAGCGCGAGGCTGCCAAGCGCGACGCGCTGGTCAGCGATGCCCGGCAGGACCCGGACGTGGCAGCCATCCTGTCGAAATTTCCAGGTTCCAAGATCACAGATGTGCGCATAGCGGCCACTGAAGAAGAGCTGGCGGGGGCGGCTTTGTCGCCGAGCGAGGATGGCGACATCCTTCCGGCCGAAACTGAACCGGACGACAATTCAGACTGAAGCCTGCACCAGCAAGCACGTTTCACAGACTCAAGAACAGAAAAGGAGACGCCGATGAAGGACATCATGGGCATGATGGGCAAGATCAAGGACATGCAGGCCAAGATGGAGAGCATGCAGGAGGAAATCGCCACGATGGAATGCGAAGGCGTGTCCGGTGGTGGCATGGTCACTGTAAAGCTATCGGGCAAGGGCCAGATGCTGGGTCTCAAGATTGATCCGTCCATGTTCAAGGAAGATGACGTCGAGATCCTGGAAGACCTGATCATCGCCGCGCACAATGACGCCAAGGTCAAGGCCGAAACCATGATGGCCGAGCGGACAAAGGAACTCACCGCCGGCCTGCCAATTCCCCCCGGCATGAAGTTGCCGTTCTAAGCCAGCTTGCCAGGAGCCAGATCCGAATGCAGAAGCGCGTCACCGGCCCGGAAATCGAACGGCTGATCCAATTGCTTGCCCGGGTGCCCGGGTTGGGGCCCCGCTCGGCACGCCGTGCGGCGTTGCATCTGATCAAGAAGAAAGACCAGCTCATGGGACCGTTGGCACTGGCCATGAACGAAGCCCATGACAAGGTGCAGATCTGCTCGACCTGCGGCAACGCCGACACAGTTGACCCCTGCACCGTCTGCACCGATCCCGCGCGCGATCAGAGCGTGATCATCGTCGTTGAGGATGTCGCTGATCTCTGGGCGCTGGAACGTGCTGCCGCGATGAATGCCGGCTACCATGTGCTGGGTGGCACCCTGTCGCCCCTCGATGGCGTCGGCCCGGATGATTTGTCAATCGCGGGCCTTGTGGATCGCGTCGCCAGGGGCGGCGTTCGCGAGATCCTGATTGCGGTCAATGCCACAGTCGAGGGACAGACAACCGCCCACTACATCACCGAGCAGCTTTCAGGCTTCGACCTCAAGGTCACCCGGCTTGCCCATGGCGTACCGGTGGGCGGCGAGCTCGACTATCTCGACGAGGGCACCTTGGCTGCCGCCATTCGCGCCCGAACCGCATTCTAGGGGCTCCCATGACAAAATTCTCCAACCCCGGCACCATGCCGATGCCGGCGTCGAACTATGTCCAGATGGTCGAGACCACGGGCCCGGGCCGCAGGCTGATCATTTCTGGCCAGATCGGCGTCGCTGCGAATGGCGAGGTTTCGCAAGGCTATGAGGCCCAGGCGGAACAGGCCTGGCGCAATGCGCTCGCAGGGCTCGAAGCCGCCGGCATGGGGCTCTCCGATATCATTGCGATCCGGGTCTATGACGTGGCGCCGGGAAATGTCGCCGCCTATCGCCAGATCCGGGACCGGATGCTTCAGGGCCATGCCCCGGCCTCGACCTATGTGATTGTGGCTGGGCTGGCCAGCCCGGATTTTCTTACGGAGATCGAGGTTGAAGCCTTCGCGGTGGACTGAGTCGATGCAATGCGGTTCACCCGCCATTTTCTGACAAGCTTTGGCGCGTTAGGATGACCCCATGATTCGAACCGCCGTCTTTGCAGTCCTGAGCCTTTTGGTCGCCTTGTGCGGTGTCAGCCCGGCATGGGCTGCCACGAAAGCGCAGGTCGAATCCCAGTTTGCCCGCTGGCTCGAGGCGGATCTCTGGCCTGAGGCGCGCGCAAAGGGCGTCACCAAACAGGTCTTTGACCGCGCCTTCAACGGGGTCCAGCTCGACTGGGATCTGCCGGATCTTGCACCTCCCGGGTTCCCCAAGCCAAAAAAACGCACCCAGAGTCAGGCGGAATTCAGAAGCCCTGGCGCCTATTTCAGCGAAAAACGGCTGCAGAGCCTTGCCGCGTCGGGCCGCTCGCTGATGCAGAAACACCAGGCCGTGCTGCGCCGGATCGAGGACAAATACGGTGTGCCGGCCTCGATCATTGTTGCCGTCTGGGGCCGCGAATCCGGTTTTGGCCGCGCCAAGATCCCCCACTCCGCAGTGGGTGTGCTGGTCACCAAGGCCTTCATGTCCACCCGGCCTGACCTGTTTCGCACGGAAATTCTCGCCGCCCTGCAGATTCTCCAGCGCGGCGATGTTTCCGCGTCGGCCATGCGCAGCTCCTGGGCGGGTGCCATGGGGCAGCCCCAGTTCCTGCCGTCGAGCTATCTCAAATTTGCCGTCGACTTTGACGGCGACGGCAAGCGCGATATCTGGAACTCCATCCCTGATTCGCTCGCATCGATCGGCAATTATCTTGCCCAGTCCGGCTGGGTCCGCGGCCGCGACTGGGGCTTTGAGGCGGTGATCCCGCAAGGGACCACATGCGCCCTTGAGGGGCCGGACCGGGCGATGCCAATCCGCGATCTCACGGCTATGGGCATCATTCGCATCTCGGGCCGGCCGTTTCCCGAACATGAGCGCACCGCACCGGGCATGGTGCTTGTGCCCGCAGGCATCTACGGGCCGGAATTCGTTGTCACGCCAAATTTCTATGTGATCAAGGAGTACAACAACTCCGATCTTTACGCGCTGTTTATCGGCAATCTTGCCGACCGCATGGCCTATGGCGGCGGCGCATTCATCACGCCTTGGGGCAATGTCGGTGGCATGCTCCGCTCGGACATTGCCAAGCTGCAGACAGTGCTCGAGCGACAGGGCTATGACGTTGGTGGTGCCGATGGTCTGCCTGGCTACAAGACCCGGCGCTCAATCGGCGAGTGGCAGGCCAAGAACGGCGCGCAGCCCACCTGCTTCCCGACACCTCAACTGCTCAAGGGTTTGAACTGACAAGAGCCCGAACATCAGTTCTGGCAGGGGGAATGCCCGAATTTCTCTCTCAGCCTGGCCGTTTGTTGGAACCGGTCAGCTTGCCGACCTGATATCTGAAATAGCTCGAGATCATCTTGCCACCTGCATAGAGATGCTCGGAGAGCGCTCGGCCCTTCGCCGCTTCAGCCTCGACACTGCCAGCTTCCGTCGTGCCTTTGCGGAAGATGATTCCGGTCGGAGCCACGATCCGTTCCGGCGCCAGTCCGGCCTGTGCCGCAGCAACAATCAGATTGTGTTGGTTGAAGCCCAGAAGATGGGCGAAATGCAGGGCGCCGAACCCCTTGTTGGGATGAGTCTTGCCCAGATCAGGCACTTCGATGAACACAAACCCGTCCGGCTTCGCCCAGGCCGCCATCTGGCGCAATGCATCCACCGGATTGCTCAGATGTTCAAGCACGTGGAAACAGGTGACCAGATCGAACTGGTCCGAATAGGTCACATCCTGCCAGCCATTGACCGTGATCCGGTCGCCATATAGGGACTTGGCGTGGCTGCCATAGGTGTCGCCCGGTTCAAAGCCGTGTGCGTCGTGCCCAAGCGCAAGCATCGCGCCCACGAATTCACCTGAACCGCAGCCGAAATCCAGCGTGCGCCCGGTGCCGGGAAGCAGTCCTTCGAGCTGACTCACCCTGCCTGCGGCTTCCAGCCGTCGCTTTCTCAGGTGCTTTTCCTTCGGTGCAGTATCAGCGGCCTGATAGTCGAAGCGGTAGAAATCCGAGTAGTATGTCGAAAGTTCTGCGTCAGTCGGCATCGGATTTGTGAAAATCAGACCACAAAAATCGCATGCAACGGTCGGGAGCCGTTTGAGTCTGCGGTCAATTCCGGCGATGCGTGTATGATTTTCATGGCCGCACCCGGGGCAAGCGACTTCATGGCCCTGATAGGGGTAGCCTGTGAACGGCAAGAAGAATGACAGGATACTGTAATTCATGAAGTCAGCCCGGTGTTCGATGCCATAGGCGCCCGAAGTCGACGCCGAAAGATGACGCCCCAATACGCTGAAATGAGTGGTATGAAAAGGTTTCTGCGACCGATCAGCGGATATGCGGGGTTCTTGCAATCTGCCGGCGTCATTGTTGACTTTGGGCTTGCATGACAACAACTGTCAGGTGGAGGCGGAAACAAGGTTGCATTCATCCCCCTTCCCCCCCTAGAGATCGGGCAGTCAATGTTTCCGGCGGTATGTACCGGTGAAACTGTTTGGAGAATTTCATGATCGAGAAACGCGAATTCTACATCAATGGTGAATGGGTAGGCCCGCGTGCCGGCCGTGATTGCGAGGTGATTGATCCGTCGACGGAAGAAGCTTGCGCGGTGATCTCGCTGGGCGGAACCGAAGACACCAATGCTGCCGTCGCCGCTGCCAAGGCGGCCTTTGATGAATGGTCGCAGACCGATCCTGAGACCCGGCTGGGCTACGTCAAGAAGATCCGCGAGATCTATCTCGAGCGCGCCGAGGACATGTCTAAGGCGATCAGCCTCGAGATGGGCGCACCGATCGAGATGTCGCGCGCCAGCCAGACCACGTCGGGCACCTGGCACATCGACAATTTCATCACGGCGTTCAAGGATTTCAAGTTTCTGCGCCCGCTCGGACCGCATGCGCCCAATGACCGGATCGCCATGGAACCGATTGGTGTTGCCGGCCTGATCACGCCTTGGAACTGGCCGATGAACCAGGTCGCGCTGAAGGTCATTCCCGCGCTTTTGACGGGTTGCACCATGGTGCTCAAGCCCTCCGAAGTCGCGCCGCTGTCCTCGATCGTCTTTGCAGAAATTGTCCATGCCGCTGGCGTTCCTGCCGGCGTCTTCAACATGGTCAATGGCGACGGAATGGGTGTCGGCACCGATCTGTCCACTCACCCCGATGTCGACATGATCAGCTTTACCGGCTCGGCGCGCGCCGGCGCCGCGATTTCCAAGGCTGCCGCGGACACCTTCAAGCGCGTCTGCCTCGAACTTGGCGGCAAGGGTGCAAATCTCGTGTTCGCCGATGCTGACGAGAAGGCCGTGACGCGCGGTGTCCGTCACTGCTTCAACAACACCGGTCAGAGCTGCAATGCACCAACCCGCATGCTGGTTGAGCGCCCCGTCTATGAACAGGCCATCGAGACTGCGATCAAGATCGCCGAATCCACCAAGGTTGCGAGTGCGCACCAGGATGGAAATCACATCGGTCCGGTGGTCTCTGCTGCCCAGTATGAGAAGATCCAGGGCTACATCCAGAAAGGCATCGATGAAGGGGCTCGGCTTGTGGCAGGCGGCGTGGGCCGTCCCGAAGGCCTCAACCGTGGCTATTTCGTGCGTCCGACCGTGTTTGCCGATGTGTCCAACGACATGACCATCGCACGCGAAGAGATCTTCGGCCCGGTGCTGTCGATCATGCCGTTCGACACCGAGGAAGAGGCGGTCGCCATCGCCAATGACACGATCTACGGCCTGACCAACTACGTCCAGAGCCAGGATGGCGCCAAGCGCAACCGCCTGGCCCGCCGGCTGCGCTCCGGTATGGTCGAGATGAACGGTCAGTCACGCGGTGCCGGTTCACCCTTTGGCGGCACAAAGACATCCGGCCGGGCCCGCGAAGGCGGCGTCTGGGGGCTTGATGAGTTCCTTGAGGTAAAGGCCATCTCCGGCTGGGATCCTGCTGCCGAGTAGGTCAGACCGTACTGGATTATTGCATTTGACGGCTCGCTTTGAAATGAAGCGGGCCGTTTTGCTCTGTGGGCAATCAGATCGTCAGGATTGCGTTGCCCGTGAGCTGGCCGCCTTCCACCGCCTGATGTGCCGAGACCGCGTCAGCAAGCTCGAAGCGGGCGTCTATGCGCGGCGTCAGTGCGCCACTTGTGAGCAGCGCATTGATGTCGGCAATGGCCAGGCCTTTTGCCTTGTCAGACATCGAATAGACGAACACCGGCTGAAGACAGATGTTGCGGAAGGCCAGAGGATAGAATGGCAGCTTGGGTGTCATGTCGCTTGATGAGGCATAGGCACCCACTGTCGCATCGAATGCCAGGATCTTCGGGTAAAGGGTCACGTGGGCGGCGAGATCCACCTCCACGACATGCTCCACGCCGTTCCGGCCGGCTTCCTGCGTGATGCGTGCCTCGAGGTCTTCGCTGCGATAGTTGATCACCACGTCCGCTCCTGCATCGCGTGCGATTGCGTCCTTGGCCTGCGAGCTGATTGTCGCAATCACCCGTGCCCCCATCGCCTTGGCGATCTGGATTGCCGAATGGCCCACCGCACCGGCACCTCCGGTCACCAGAACCGTCTTGCCGGAAATCGGACCGGCCCAGGTGACCGCACGATGCGCCGTCATTGCCGGAACACCGAGGCATGCGCCGGCCTCGAAACTTGCCACATCAGGCAGCGGAGCGGCGAGGGCGGCGGGCACGCAAGTCAGTTCCGCCGCGGTGCCCGAGACACCCTGGCCCAACCCGTCCGCCGAGCGATTGACATTGTAGAGCCAGACGCGCTCGCCAACGCGCGACGGCTCCACACCTTCGCCGACCGCATCAATCACCCCCGCACCGTCATTGTGAATCACGACCCGGTCCGCAACCATCGGCCCCTGAACCCCGCTGCGCAGCTTGACGTCCGACGGATTGACGCCTGACGTGTGCATCCGGACGCGAACCTCGCCGGGTCCCGGGGCAGGCGTATCCACATCGTGCAGTTCAAGGGTTTCACCGGCGGCGCCACGGGCGACACAAAACATTGCTTTCATGACTGTTCCTCTCCAATGCTGTGAGCGCATAGAGACTGGCTATCACCATCAGGGCAAGAGTGGAAACACCTGTGGGGATGACAAAAAGTGTTTGGGCGCAAGACCGTGCTTGATCAAACCCGCCCAACAGATATGGTTTCGGGTAATCCATCAACCACGTCCATAGCCCTTGAGGCGTGGTCCGTGGTTGGCTTCTTTCATCTCACATACGGAGAGACCACCTATGGTCTGGTTCTATCTCCTGATCGCGATTGCCGGCGAAGTGGTTGGCACCACGGCTCTCAAGGCATCCAACGGGTTCACCCACTGGGGCTATGCAGGGTTTTCCTTCGCCAGCTACGCCTTCGCCTTCTACTTTCTCGCGATCGTGCTCAAGACCATGCCGGTCGGTGTCGCCTATGCGATCTGGTCAGGCACCGGTGTCGCCATGGTCACGATGATCGGTGTTTTCGTGTTCGGGCAAAAGCTTGATCTGTACGCCTATCTCGGCATTGCGCTGATCGTCGCTGGCGTTTTGGTGCTCAACATCCTTTCCGACACGACCGCATAAGGCTGTATTGCAGTCTCAATCGGGTGCTCGTTGACGAAAATGACCGCCCGTCACCCACCCCACAGACTGCCTGCCAGCAGCCGGTCAATCGGCGCGTAATCATCGCTCAATACGATTGAGCCACCACGCTCCGTTAGCCGCTGCACGAAACTGTCAGCCAGCGCCGCAAACCGGGTCGGATCAGAAGCGCCGGTGACAATCGTTGAGAATGGTGTGGGTTGCGACCCTGCGGCCAGCACGAAAACGCGCTGCTCACCGGCTACGGGTGGTTGTTGGGCGGTCCAGACTTCGACGCTGGGGAAAACGGACTGCAAAGTGGCGGTGATCGCGCCCAGCGCCTCAAGCCGTTCGGGAAAATCCACCACATTCATCAGGAAAACGCCGTCGTCGCTGAGCCGGTCTCGAACCAGCGTGAAGAACTCATGGGTGACCAGATGTGAGGGGACCGCGATGTCACCGAAGGCATCCCCGACGATCACGTCATAGCGCCGCTCGCTTCGTGTGAGCAGCGCCCGCCGCGCGTCCTCGTGCAGGATCTCGAACTGACTGGCTGCAACCCAGAAATCCCGGACAGCAATGGCGGTGACGTCCGGATCGATCTCGGCGACCGTAACAGGGCCGGTATTGCGGTCGGCCCAGGCGCGTGGCACCGAATAGGTGCCGCCGCCAATAAAGAATGTCGAAAAAGCCTCCGACCCCATCCGTCCCCTGCCGATCTCGTCAATCATTGCCGTGAATTCGGAGAACATGAGGCGGGGTTGTTCCCGCGAACTTGTTCCATGCGAGAGATGATCGAGCACCAGGCGGCGAACTGGAGACGCGGGGTCAGCCGAGACATCCAGAACCTTGATGCAGAAATAGCGGCTTTCCAGAGAGCAATAGGAAAGGCGGGTAAGGGTGACGGCGCTCATTGCGATGGCAAGGCCCGCAACAAGCACAGGCAGGCCCGGACGCTGAACCGGCCGCGCCATGAAAAACAACAGGCCGGCCGAGGCCAGATACACGAGGGTCACAATTGACAGCGTGATTGCGGTGCCGAGCCAGGGGATGAACAAAAAGCCCGCCAGCACCGTACCGGCGATGGCACCCACGGCGCCAGCAGCGAACATCGCCCCCAAGGCCCGCCCTGACTTGTCTGCCCGCGTTGTAACGGCGATCTGCGTGAGCACCGGAGCCGGGACCCCGGCAAAAACCGAAGGCAGAAAAAAGACGCAGATTGTCAGGATCACAATGCTTACGACCGGATGGCCGACACTTTCGAGAACCGGGCCGCCGGTGAAGCGCAGCAGCACCAGCGCGCATCCTGTTGCAAAAGCCGCTGCAAGCAGAACCCAGCCGGTATAGACCAATGCCTGCCGGGCGGTGCGTTCGGCCACGTGGCCGCCCCACCAATGGCCCACCGAGAACCCTGCCAGCACCACCGCAATGATCGACGTCCAGGTGTAGAGCGACATGCCCACATAGGGCGCGAGCATACGCCCCGCGACGATCTCCACAACCAGGCTGGAGCCGGAGACCACGGCCTGGATGGCAACCAGAAGAGCCAGCGGAGCTCGCGCTTGGGAAAGTGTCATCGGCAGGTCTCCGCAGTCAGGTCTGGCCACAGTTTTATCTGGCCCTTGCCGCTGTACAAGCGGCCCCAAGGCAAAATGCGCATTGCCCCTCGACGGGATCCATCAGAACCGGGCCGAACAAGCCAGCTTCGGTCCTTGCCACCAACCAACTGTCGTTGTGCGACCTTATTCCTCCCATGCCTGACGATGGCGAATTCCCTGCCGGCTGGTGAATGCAAAACGCGCCCAAATGCATCGATTTGAGCGCGTTCTGGAAAATTGGCCTGAAGGACCACAGCACCCCTGCCTCTAGATGGCGAGGTACTCCTCGCGCAGTTCCTTGTTGTCGAGCACTTCTTTCGCGGTGCCGTCAAACACCACAGTGCCTGTGTCGAGGATCACCGCACGGTCGGCCAGGTTGAGCGCACGCACCGCGTTCTGCTCCACCAGGATCGTCGTGATGCCCTGCGCCTTAATGATGGCAAGCGTCTTCTCGATTTCGTCGACGATAACCGGCGCCAGGCCTTCATAGGGCTCGTCGAGAAGCAGGACCTTGATGTCGCGCGCCAAAGCACGGGCAATCGACAGCATCTGCTGCTCGCCTCCAGACAAGGTCACACCTTCCTGTTGACGGCGCTCGCCAAGCCGTGGAAACAGCTCATACAGCCGCTCGATCGACCAGCCGATGGGTTCGACGATCTGCGCCAGCTGCAGGTTTTCCTCAACCGTCAGCCCCGGAATGATGCGGCGGTCTTCGGGAACCAGAATAAGTCCCCCACGCGCTGCCTCATGGCTGGGCATGGTATGCAATGGCTTGTGATCGAGCCAGATCTCACCATGGGTCAGCGTCGGATTTGACAACCGTGCCAGTGTCCGCAGCGTGGATGTCTTTCCCGCGCCATTGCGGCCGAGCAATGCCAGGATCTCGCCTTCGTGGACATTGAACGAGATTCCCTGAACGATGTAGCTCTCGCCGTAATAGGCGTGGATATCGTGAACCGACAGGAAGGCCGGTGCAGTCGCCGCATGGTTCCTGTGTTTTGAGAAGTCAGTTGTGCCGGTTTCTGCAACGACCGCGTTCATGCCGCTTCTCCCAGATACGCTTCTTTCACTTTCGGGTGGCCCTTGATGTTTTCGGGAATGTCTTCGACAAGCGGCGTGCCCTGAGCAAGCACGGTAATCCGCTGCGCCAGCGAGAACACCACATGCATGTCGTGCTCGATGATCGCCATGGTGATGTTGCGCTTGGTGTGGATTTCCTTGAGCAGCTCGATGGTGTTGTTGGTATCAGCCCGCGACATTCCGGCCGTCGGCTCATCAAGCAGCAGCAGGCGCGGCTCCTGCACCAGGCACATGGCCATTTCCAGACGGCGCTTGTCACCACGTGACAGCGATGCACCATGCATCTCGCGCTTGTCTATCATATTGACTTCCGTCAGCATTTCTTCAGCGCGCTCGATGATCGCGTGTTCCGAGGCGATGCTTTCGATCGCATGCATCCGGAACGAGCCGTCGCGCTTGGCAAAGCAGGGAATCAGCATGTTTTCCATGACCGTCAGGTCGCCGAAGATCTCCGGCGTCTGAAACACCCGGCTTATGCCCATCTGGTTGATCTGGAAAGGCGTTCTACCAAGCACCGAATTTCCGTCAAAGGTCACGGTTCCGGTGTCGGGCACGAGCTTGCCAACCAGAACGTTGAGCAGGGTCGATTTGCCCGCGCCGTTGGGACCGATGATGGCGTGGACCGAGTTTTCCGCGACCGACAGGTTCACATCGCCCAGGGCCTGCAACCCGCCGAAGCGCTTGTTGACGTTTTTGACTTCAAGAATACCCATTGTCGAAATATCTCCGGTCAAGCCACATGCGGTGAAGGTTTGGGGTGATGCTCGGGATCCTTGCCGGGGTCCGCTTTCTTCTTGCGCGAGAGCATGTTGCGGATGCGCTCTCCGCCTTCAAGCAGGCCTCCGGGCAGGAAGATCACGACAAGCATGAACACGATGCCCAGGGTAAGGTGCCAGCCCTTGCCGATGAAGGGATATATGATCGTCACCAGCAGGTCCTGCAGGCTTTCTGGCAGGAAAGCGAACCATTCATAAAGGACACCTTCATTGATCTTGGAAATGATGTTCTCCATGTATTTGATCATGCCGGCTCCCAGGACCGGGCCGATCAACGTGCCGGCACCGCCGAGAATGGTCATCAGCACCACTTCGCCCGATGCGGTCCAGAACATGCGTTCCGGGCCCACCTGAGTGTCCATGGCGACCATCAGTCCGCCAGCCAGACCGGCATACATGCCCGAAATAACAAAGGCTGCCAGCGTGTAGGGCTTGGGATTGAGGCCGGTGTAGTTCATCCGTGTCTGGTTGGTCTTGATCGCGCGAAGCATCATGCCGAATGGCGAACGGAAGATGCGGATCGCCATGTAGAAGGCCAGCAGCATGACGATGGCTGCGACGTAATAGCCTGCATTGAAGGTGAACAGCCAACCACCGATGTTCAGTTCATAGCTGGACTTCATGGTCAGGCCGAAGAGGTTCGCAGCCGGCAATTCGCCATCACCCAGCGCCGCGTCAAAAATACGCGGATCGGCGACCTTGGGCTGCAGGCCGGTTTCACCGCCGGTGATCGGTGTCAGCACCGAGTAGGCCAGGGCGAAGGACATCTGCGCGAAGGCAAGTGTCAGGATCGAGAAATAGATGCCCGAACGACGCAGCGAGATCCAGCCAACGAACAGCGAGAACAGGCCCGCCACGATAACTGCGAGGATGATGGCCGGGATGACATTCATGGTCATCAGCTTCATCGACCAGATCGCGGCATAGCTTCCCACACCCAGAAATGCGGCATGTCCGAAGCTGAGATACCCGGTCAGGCCAAACAGGATGTTGAAACCAACGGCGAAGATGCCAAAGATCACAAACCGCTGCATCAGATCTGGGTAACCCGCATTGAACTGCGCCAGAGCGGAGTCCACCGGGAACGGGTTGAGCAGGAATGGCGCAAACGCGGTCAACGCGGCCACAAACATCAGGAGGGCGAAGTCTTTCTTTTGCAAGCCAAGCATCTGATTACTCCTCCATGACGCCTTTACGACCCATCAGTCCTCGCGGACGGGTGAGCAGAATTACAATTGCGACGAGGTAGATGATGATCTGGTTGATGCCGGGAACAACCGACAGCACCTGCGCCATCGACGCGAAGCTTTCGAGAATGCCAAGCAGGAAACCGGCCAGAACAGCGCCCGGTAGGGATCCCATGCCGCCGACCACAACCACCACGAAGCTCAGCACCAAAAAGTCCATGCCCATGTGGTAGTTCGGTGAATTGATCGGTGTGTACATCACCCCGGCAAGGCCGGCGACGACCGCGGCAATGGCGAACATGATGGTGAAACGCTTGTCGATGTTGATGCCGAGCAGGCCCACGGTTTCCCGGTCAGCCATGCCCGCGCGCACCACCATTCCGAAGGTCGTGAATTGCAGGAATGAGAACACTGCAGCGATGATTGCGGCCGCAAAGGCGAAATAGACCAGTCGCCAATAGGGATAGATGATCTGCCCGGCCTCCAGGCCGATCAGTGCGCCGAAGTCGAAGCTGCCGGCGAACACATCCGGTGCTGGTGTCGGGATCGGGTTTGCACCGAAGAAATACTTGATGATTTCCTGAAGCACGATGGCAAGGCCGAACGTTACCAGGATCTGATCGGCATGCGGGCGCTTGTAGAAATACTTGATCAGCCCGCGCTCCATGGCGAGACCAACCAGGATCATCACCGGGATCGCCAGGATGATCGACAGCGGCACAGACCAGTTGATGAGAACCGACCCCAGTTCGGGTCCGAACCAGCTCTCGACATAGGGCGTTTCAATTTTCAGCGGATTGCCGAGGAAGTCTTTGCGGGTTGGGTCCTCCGTCACCGTGGAAAGGCTCAGGATTCGGCTGAATATGACCGCGCAGAACGCGCCGATCATGAACAGGGCGCCATGGGCGAAGTTGACAACGCCCAGGGTTCCGAAAATGAGGGTAAGGCCCAGGGCGATCAGCGCATAGGCGCTGCCCTTGTCGAGCCCGTTCAGTATTTGCAAAAGTATCGCTTCCATGGCCATCCCACGTGAAAAAATGTCACGCCACTGTTGTGTGCTGGCCTATGCCAGCACGTGCTATGCTACAGTTTGAATCGGCCCGCGCCTTGTTGGGGTGCGGGCCGAAAGTCTGCGGAACAGTACGATTATGCGCCTGGGTTGCAGGTACCCAGATCGCCACCTGCAAACTGCGGATGGTCTGGAGCATATGTTACCTGCTCGGCCGGGGTGACCTCAACGATTTCCACGAGATCGAACTCGCTCTCGGGGTTCTCCTTGCCCTTCACGACGACAACGTCCTTGAAGCACTGGTGATCGTCGGCGCGGTAAAGGGTCGGACCGTTGCCCAGGCCGTCGAACTCGAAGCCTTCGAGAGCCTCGACAACCGCGCATGGGTTGAACGATCCGGCACGTTCGACAGCATCCGCATAAAGCAGTGTCTGAACGTAGCAGGTGTGAGCAGCCTGGCTTGGCGGGAAGCCGTATTTCTCACCGAACGAGCGAACGAAAGCGTTCGTACCGATGTAGCGTGAGCCGAGCTGGTTCTCGAGCTTCCAGTCCCAGTTCTGCGAGCCGAAGATGCCCTTCACGTTTTCACCCGCACCGCGAGCCATCAGCTCGGAGTAGAGCGGAACAACGATCTCGAACTGCTTGCCATTGACCATACGGTCGCGCAGACCGAACTGAACGGCATTGGTGAGCGAGTTCACCATGTTGCCGCCGTAGTGCACGAGCACGAGCACGTCGGCATCCGACTGCAGAACCGGCGCGATGTAGGAGGAGAAGTCGGTCTGGGTCAGCGGCGTCAGCACGTTGTTGACGGTTTCCCAGCCCACGGCCTCGGTGGATTCGCGGACAGCCTGTTCCGTCGTGTAACCCCAGTTGTAGTCAGCTGTCAGGTAGTAGGCCTTGCGGTCTGCGCCGTAGGCGTTCTTCAGCACCGGCGCCAGCGCCGCACCGGACATGTAGGAGTTGAAGAAGTGGCGGAAACCGTTCGCCTTCCGGTCCTTGCCGGTGGTGTCGTTGGCGTGGGTAAGGCCAGCCATGAAGATCACGCCGGCTTCCTGGCAGAGCGCCTGCACGGCCACGGCAACGCCCGAGGACGAACCGCCGGAAATCATCACCGCACCGTCTTTCTCGATCATCGAGCGAGCGGATGCGCGGGCTGCGTCGGACTTGGTCTGGGTATCGCCCGAGACGAATTCCACTTTCTTGCCCATGATACCGCTGCCCTGCAGGGCCTTGGACGAGAAGGTGTTCAGCATGCCGCCATCGCCGCCGCCATTGAGATGCTCAACGGCCAGTTGGAATGCGCGCAGCTCGTCCGCGCCTTCGTCAGCATAGGGGCCGGACTGCGGAACGTTGAAGCCGAGCGTGACGGTCGAACCTGTCGGCTCGTTGGTGAACGCGTTGGCGCTGCTGGTGAAAATTGTCGGCATGGCCAAGCCGGCGCCAACATATGCGCCGGTCTTGATCAAACCCCGGCGTGAAATCGAGAATTTGCTCATTGATAACCTCCCAGTGTGAGCACCGGCCAATCCTCATTTCAGCCGGCAAACGCCAATAGTGGCGGGACCTAAGAATTAGAAACAACCGGGAATTTTACCATACTACTTTCGGCGCAAAGGACTCTGCGCGCAACGCGGCTCCAGAAGTGACCGCTTGACTCAAGGGTGAGTCTTAGCCCCAGGTTCGCTTCTATCAATTCAGTTTGTCCGTGCCAGGGATATTGTATCGAGGACTAGAAACAACCACAAGGAAGATTTAAAGAATGCGGTCAATCTTACCCCGAATTTGTCCGTGTTGCGCAAAATCGACGAAAATAGACTTCGGTAAGTCAAAAATATAAATAAGCATGTGCTGAATATGTTTCAACCGGCGGGCGGGAGTCTTTAAAACCAATGTGGCGAGATCCGGCTCGCTATTCTCTTGAAGCGGAAATTCTGCGCGCAAGAGGGTCGCAGGGCTGCCGGATTTCTCAGGACTCTTCAAAATGTACGCATCCACCGTCACCCATGGCCGTGGATTTACCGGACGGCCCGGCGCCAACGCGAGCTCGGCGCGGGAACCGAACAGGCACGGACCTGACGGCATTCCGGGTCGAAGCCCGGTGCTTTGCCAGCTGATCCGGAAGTGACCAAACTCCAGAACCAATGCCCGTCGTGTTTTGTTGATATGCGGCGCCGCAGTCAGTGTATTCCGTTCGCACGTTGAAGCTCGCGAACATAGAAAACGATCTTGGCGATGTCGGTATCGGCAAGACCCTCGACTGGAGGCATGTCGCCAAACCGCCAGTGGTGGGCCCGGACCCCGTTTCTGGCCGCCAGATAGAAGGAAGCATCGCCGTGATGGTTGGGTTCATAGATCTTGTGAACCAGTGGCGGGGCGATTCCATCTCGCCCGGCTGCGTTGGTGCCGTGACAATCGGCACAGGAGCGAACGAAAAGAGCTTCCCCGTCCCGTGTTGCGGCCGATAGCTCCGGAACGAGCACATTCGCCATCGCAGCTCCTGGCTGCGCTGCAGACGGTGAGTGGTCTGGTCCACCAAAGCCGCGATAGATGAAGAACGCGCCAATCAGAAGGGCCGCGCCAATCAGAAGGGACTGCTTTTTCATGGCATGGTTCTCCCAGTGAGATTGTCATTGTTGATCGGCCATTTGGGTCGACCATCACAGTGACATTGATCTCCGGATCTTCAAGATGAATGCAACAAATCTAAAAAAGATGATGTGGTCGCACGCTTCAAACTGTTGAATCTCACCCAGGCCACCAGCGCATTGCCCGAAGATCTGTGCGCTCAGATCACGGCGTCGTTGCACAAGGCCTGAGCAGCTATTCTTCCTGGCCGTCCAGTTGTCCTGGCACGATCCTGAGTGCGCGAAGCGCGTTGAGGATAACCGCCACATCGATCACCTCCTGCAGCAGCGCGCCTTGCACCGGCGTCAGATATCCGAATGCCGCGGCGAACATGCCGACAATCGACAGGCCGATCCCGGCAACCACGCTTTCAATGGCGATCCGGCGCGAACGCTGCGCGATCTCGATGCCCGGCAGCAGCCGGTTGAGATGATCGACCAGCAGCACCACATCTGCGGCCTCCGCCGAGGCCGCGGCGCCACGCGCGCCCATCGCGACACCGATATCGGCTGCTGCCAGTGCAGGCGCATCATTGACGCCGTCGCCGACCATCATCACCGGGCCGTTCTTGCGCTCGGTGAGCACCAGCAGCACCTTCTGATCCGGGGTCAGCTCGGACCGGACGGCGTCAAGATCCAGCCCCTTTGTGACGGCTTCAGCCACGGCACGGCGATCCCCGGTGGCGAGCAGAATACGCCTGACCCTCAATCTGCGAAGACCGGCCAGCAGTCCGGCTGTGCCCCTGCGCAAGGCGTCGGCCATCACCAGATGCCCCACGAGCTGCCCGTCCACGGCAACAGCCACCACCACAGACCCCGCCTCGACAATCGAGCTCTGTGCCTCAGCCACACCGGTCTGGGCCCCGACGAACCCGGTACCCCCCACGACGACTTTCAGGCCATCGACGGTTCCTGTGACGCCTTCGCCTGGCGTCTCCACCAGGTTTTGAGGAACCGGCAAGGTGGAGCCACGCGCATGCGCCGCGGCGATGATCGCCTGTGCAATCGGGTGTTTTGATGCCTGATCGAGTGCTGCGGCGAAGTACAGAACCTCGTCTTCGGACATGCCGCCCCGGGTGTCGATCGACACGATCTGCGGCCGCCCGTCGGTCAGCGTGCCGGTCTTGTCGAGAATCAGCGTGTTGATCCGTGCCAGCGCCTCAAGAGGCTTTGCCCCCTTGATAAGAACCCCGTAATGGGCGGCGCGGGAGAGCCCGGCCACCAGGGCAACGGGAACGGCAAGGATCAGCGGACAGGGTGTGGCGACCACCAGAACCGCGACCGCACGGATCGGATCGCCGGTGAGCCACCACGCCGCGGTTGCCAGCACCACTGTCACGATCAGGAACACCAGCGAATAACGGTCGGCAAGCCGGGCCATTGGCGCCTTTGACTCCTGTGCAGCCTCGACCAGCCTGACGATCCCGGCATAGGTGCTGTCAGCGGCCCGCCGTGTCGCCCGCAGATCAAAGGCTTCGCCCGCATTGGTCGAGCCACTCATCACATCCTGACCCTTGGCGAGCCGGACGGGCATCGATTCGCCCGTCAGCGCCGACTGATCGAGCAAGGCGCTTGGGCTGTCGACCGTCCCGTCAACCGGGGCCACATCGCCTTGCCGGATCAGAAGCAGATCGCCCGCAACGATGTCATCCAGAGGCACTTCGTCCAGGGCGCCGTTGCAATGACGTGTGGCCGTCCTGGGCACGCGTGCTAGTAGATCGCTCATCTCCCGCCGGGCGCGGCCCTGGGCAAAACTCTCAAGGAAGGTTCCGCCGGAATACATCAGCGCAACCACCGCTGCCGCGAGTGTTTCGCCAAACAGCAGCGCCGCTGACATTGACAGCGCCGCCACGACGTCAAGTCCGACCTCGCCTTTGATCAAGCTGCGAACGATTTCGAGGCAAAGCGCTGCAAGGACGGGGAGGACACCGGTTGTCCAGACGATTTTCGCAAAATCCGGCTGCCCCGTGAGCAACAGGAAAAGCCCGCCAATCAGGCCGAACAGGGACAGGCCCAGCAAAGCCAGGTTCAGCCGATCATGAAACAAAACACTCATCTGATACATATCCCGGCTTCAAACCAAGCGCCCTCAATCTGGAAACGCGAACAACCGCTCCACTCTTGCTGAATGGCAGATGGCCGCCCTGTCGTCATTGAAGGCTGTCAATCAAGCAAGGATGATACCATGAACGGAAACGTCCCTCGCCTTGCAGGTTTGCAGACATCACCATCAGAACGCTGCCTTGGCATCGGCAGCGCATTGGCCTGCTCCAATCCATCCGCCGGTTCTTATGCGATATGGTTTTGCGAAAGCTTTTATGGGAAGAATGACGTCTCTGCGCTGCCGGTGAGGATTGCAAATGACATCAAGAGACGTACGGCTTTCCAGCCCGGCGGCCCTGCGCAATCGCGGCCCGATATCTGACGTGCTGCTTGATATCCTGCCCGAAACCGGAACCGTGCTCGAGATCGCAAGCGGCTCGGGCGAACACATTATCCATTTCGCCAGCCTGTTTCCGGCGCTGGACTGGCAGCCCTCCGATCCGTCACCGGAGGCGCGCGCTTCGATTCTGGCATGGAGCAAGGCGGAACAGCCGGTCAATGTGCTGCCGCCCCTCGACATCGATGCCGCCGGTGACCAATGGCCGGTTCAACGCGCCGACGCGATGATTGCGATCAACATGGTGCACATCAGTCCATGGCCCGCGACACAGGGGTTGCTCAAGGCGGCTGGCAGGCTTCTCCCGGCTGGAGGCGTGCTCTTCCTCTATGGTCCTTACCGGCGCGATGGGCATCCACTGGTTCAAAGCAATGTCGATTTTGATGCGGACCTGCGCGCCCGCAATCCCGCCTGGGGGATCCGCCGGCTGGAAGACCTGGAGGAAACGGGCGGGCAGTCCGGCCTGTCCATCGCCTCGGTCGCCGAAATGCCGGCCAACAATCTGGGCGTGACCTTCCGGCGTTCTTGAACCCTCGCCAGAGCGTCAACAGGATGGCATTATTTGCCGTCACCGGTGACGCTCAGGCCCAGAACCCGCCAGCTCTGCATGCCGCCGCGGTAGTAGAAAATCCGTTCCGCCGGATAGCCCGCAGCTATCATTGCGCGAATTGCGGTTGGCGATTGGCCGCACCACAATCCGTTGCAGAACAAGGCGACCGGCCTGGCATTGGCGCAGTCCCAGCCATCGAAATCCGGTTCGCAACCAAGCCGGTTCAAACGGTCACCCATCTCGCTGTAGGGCAGGTTGATTGCGCCCGGGATCGACCCGCCCCGGAACCAGTCGACCGTGCGGCTGTCAACGACGACCGCCTCCGGGTTTTTGAGCATTTCGATCAACTCGACCTCTCCGATCGTCGTCACGCCCTGCGCCGGTGAAACCGGCTGGATGCAGAATGGCGGGCACGCCCGTGAGGTCTTGGCGAACTCGCCGGTGATCTCGTGGTTCTGATCCTGGATCCGGCGGATCTCCATCGGCCCTTCCGGGGTCTCCACCGTCACAGCCTGCATCTGCGGCGTGATCCCGACCTTGAGGTCATCCGCTGCGGCTGTTCCTGCGAGAACCATAAGCGCAATCGCCACGGCATTGAGATATCTGATCATCTGGGTCTCCCTTTGGAAGGGAATACATAGAGACATTTCGATGTGATGGTAAGGGGAAACATCGTCCACGCTTTTTGGCGGAACACAAAGCAATCTCCCGCCTTCACCGACAGGCTTCGCTTATTTTGCGGGCGAACAAGCCAGCACATTGGATTTGCGGGCGGCATAGCGGGAAGACAAATGGGGCCCCGAGGGGCTGGCGGAGAGAGAGGGATTCGAACCCTCGAGACGGTTCCCCGCCTACACACTTTCCAGGCGTGCGCCTTCGACCACTCGGCCACCTCTCCGCATATCCGTTTTCCGGGCGACTGTCCGGCTCAGCCGGTGGCCATTTTCGGCCCTCGCCCGATCCCGCTGACACGCAGCCAAAGCAGCTGCATTTCCCCGGTCCGGATCGGGCGGCACTATAGCCAAGACGCCCCTCTTGGCAACCGCTATTTGGCAGCTCTCGCGCACAATGTTCTGGCGCGTGCTGAACAGGCCTTGGGCGAAGCCATTGCAGGAACGTTTTGAGACCTTTATGTCATGGCGATGGGGGCAGCCCCCACAGCCCGATCCCGGGGCAGAGAGCAGGCCGGAGGAAGCAATGCGTTTTGTCGCCCGTGTCATGAGTTTGATCTTTCTGGTGGTCGCTGTCATCGCCGGTCTGGTCGATGCCATTCAGTCTGTCGCCGCCCACAAGCCGATCTTCACTCCGCTTATCCAGTCCTGGAACGAAGCAAGCCCTGCAACTCTTGAGCTGGTCGCCGATCTGTTTGCCGGACATTTGCCGCTCTGGGTCTGGGACCCGGCGGCGATCTGGGTCATGGCGCAACCGTCCTTCGCGGTGTTTCTGGGTCTGTCGCTGCTGTTCTACCTCATCGGTTACCGCCGCAAGAAACCGGCCGGACGGTTCGCTGCCTGAGCGGTCCGCTTCGGGCAGAGCCGGCCGGCTTGCTTGTCAGGGAATGGCGCAAATCCGTTGCATGATTGGCAGGCGAAGACATAGGCTGGTGCCTGTTGGGTGCCCCGGATCCCGATAAAGCCAAGCCTGACCAAGCGAAACCCGGCAAAGAAGGTGTTGCCTTGTTCCTGATCGACATGTTCAACCGCAAGACCACCATGCCGACACCGGCCGAAATCCTTCCCGGCCGCGCCGAGGCGATGGACGTCGCGCAACCGCATGCGGTCAGCGGCATGGCGCTCACGCCGCCATATCCTGACGGGTTTGAAACCGCCTGCTTTGCCATGGGCAAGTTCTGGGGCGCGGAAAAACGGTTTTGGAGTCTTGAAGGTGTTTACGTCACCGCCGTCGGCTATTCGGGCGGCACCACACCAAATCCCACCTACCAGGAGGTGGTCACAGGGCTGACCGGACATGCGCAGAGCGTGATGGTGGTCTTTGACCCCGCCAGGCTCGCCTATGCAGATCTTTTGGCCATGTTCTTTGAAAACCATGATCCGACCCAGGGAATGCGGCAGGGCTCGGATATCGGCACCTTCTTCCGCTCGGTCATCTTTGCCAGGGACGATGTGCAGGTGTCAGCGGCCGAAGCAGCCGTTGTCACCTATCAGCAAGCACTTGCTGCTGCCGGCCTCACTGCGAAACTCACAACGCAGATCGTGCCGGTGGGCGAGTTCTTTTTCGCCGAAGCACACCATCAGCAATATCTTGCCAGGAACCCCGGCGGACAAAGTGGTCTGAAGCCATCCGGGGTGCTGTTTCCGCGCGGCGCTTCAAGCTAACCCGCGCAACTGCGGATTTTGACGCTGGGTCAGCTCGCGGCCAAGCGCCACGTGTTAAATTTCGCCGTTGGTTTTTGCCGAAAGCCATGCAAGGATGCGTGTATCCGGCTCAATGCAGCCGGCGCACACCGCAGGTCTGCCCGGCAACGGGCATGCGGGAGGACCAATAAGATCAACAATCAACCTACAGGGCTGCACATTATGAAACGCACGCTTTTGAGCATTGTCGCACTGGCCGCCATGTCGGCGTCCGCCTTGGCCGCAGACATCAAGCCGGCCATCATCTACGACCTTGGCGGCAAGTTCGACAAATCCTTCAACGAGGCCGCCTACACCGGCGCCGAGAAGTTCAAGACCGAGACCGGCATCGAGTACCGGGAATTCGAAATCAGCAATGATGCCCAGCGCGAGCAGGCCCTGCGCCGCTTCGCCCGCGACGGCAACAACCCGATCGTCATGGCCGGCTTCTCCTGGGGCAGCGCGCTTGAAAAAGTCGCCGGTGAGTATCCCGACATCGATTTCGCCATCATCGACATGGTCGTTGACAAGCCCAACGTGCGTTCGGTGGTCTACAAGGAACAGGAAGGCTCCTTCCTTGTCGGCGTGATGGCAGCCAAGGCCTCCGAGAGCGGCACTGTCAGCTTCGTCGGTGGCATGGACATCCCGCTGATCCGCAAGTTCGCCTGTGGCTACAAGGGCGGTGTGATGGCCACCAATCCGGATGCCACAGTGCTTGAAGCCATGACCGGAACCACGCCTGAGGCCTGGAACGACCCGGTCAAGGGTGGTGAAATCACCAAGTCCCAGATCGACCAGGGTTCGGATGTTGTCTATGCAGCAGCCGGCGGCACCGGTATCGGTGTTCTCCAGGCAGCGGCTGACGCCGGCAAGCTCGCCATCGGCGTTGACTCCAACCAGAACGGCCTTCAGCCGGGCAAGGTTCTCACCTCGATGCTCAAGCGCGTCGACGTGGCCGTCTACAATGCTTTCTCCGATGCCAAGAACGACAGCTTCAGCTATGGCTTCAGCGTGCTTGGCCTGGCCGAGGGCGGCGTTGATTACGCAATGGATGAGAACAATGCACCGCTGGTCACCGACGACATGAAGGCTGCAGTGGAAGCTGCCAAGGCCGACATCATTGCCGGTACCATCACCGTTCACGACTATATGTCGGACAACAACTGCCCCTACTGAGGCAGATGACGGCTTTCGGGCCGGTTGAAGATCAGGGCGGCCGGGCGAGAAATTGCCTGGCCGTTTTCTTGAGTGGTGCCGCCAAGGCGCGATAACCTGCGTGCATGAGCCCAGGGGGTTCTAAACAAGGACATTTCCAATGGCCGACATCCGCGCCCACAAGGGCGATATCTCCGATCAGGCGATGGCGCGTTACACGGGCGACATCGCCGTCGACACCGAGACGCTGGGACTGGTGCCGCGCCGTGACCGGCTGTGCGTGGTGCAGCTTTCCCCCGGAGATGGCTCCGCCGATGTGATCCAGATCGCCAAGGGGCAGAAGCGGGCGCCCAATCTGGTGGCTTTGCTAACGGACAGAAAGCGGCGCAAGCTGTTCCACTACGGGCGCTTCGACATTGCCGTGCTCTACAATGCCTTCGGCGTGACCACAGAGCCGGTGTTCTGCACCAAGATCGCCTCGCGGCTGACCCGCACCTACACCGATCGGCACGGGCTCAAGGATGTCACCAGAGAACTGCTGGAAGTGGATCTGTCCAAACAGCAGCAATCCTCCGATTGGGCCGCTGAGACGCTGACGCCGGCGCAGCTCGAATACGCCGCCTCCGATGTGTTGCATCTTCACGCGCTGACCGCAAAGCTCACCGAGCGGCTCCAGCGCGATGACCGGGAGGCCCATGCGAAGGCCTGTTTCGAGTTTCTGCCGACCCGCGCCAAGCTTGATCTCATGGGCTGGGAAGAAACCGACATTTTCGCCCACAGCTGAATTGGGAAATCCCGGCACACGGCAGCGAACCCGCGCCGGTGAAAGCCGGGGTGTGACTTTACACTTGCATTCCGGAGGGCCGCCCGCGGGCTTTGCCTTCTGAAACTATGAAGATAATGGGTGGCGCAACCCGCGCGCGGCCCGAAGCTCGCCGGATGATGTCCGCATCCGACAGGCAGATCCTCCCATCCCCGGGATTTCACCCCCGCCCGGATTGCTCCGGCCGCAGCCTGGACAGGCCACGGGAATGGTTTTGCCGGAGTCCGGCACGGACCCTGACCGGCCAAACTGAGCCGCTCATGTCCGCCACAGGCCCGCACCGGTGTTTCAGCCCATATCCAGCCTTGAGGCTGGCATGACGCGAAACCCGGCCCGGTGGCTGGCTTTGCACGCTCCTCAGACAAGGACCGCCCGCCAGCGGAGCTCCGATGGTGTCCGCCTCCTTTCGCAAACTGCCGCACGTTACGCCAGATCCGCAAAAGGCCTTCCTCCCGCCTGGTCCGACACGTTCGCGATCCATCCGGCAGCGGGAGTGCGGATAGCATGGCATGGGGGCCGGGGGTGTGGAAGAAACGGCGCGGATTTTCGTGCGACGCCGCCGCGCGCGCCCTCTCCAGCCTGGTGGGGGAGAAAGCAAAATCAACGGCTTGATCGCAGGCCAAACGGTAGATTTTTGCAAGAGAGGGGTTGGATTCAGTGCCGGAATGTCCCCCACCAGGAAAATCTATGACCTAGCGCTAGGCGTATAGCCTTATTTCGGAATAATCGTGCTGCTGCAGAGCAAGAGCTGCGTCATAATGCGCCTGCAGGCTAAGCCACGTCTCAACCCCCATCCCAAAAAGCCTGTCGAGACGGTGCGCCGTATCGGCCGTTACGGAGCGATTCCCAGCCACGATCTCGGATATCCGATTGGCGGGCACGCCAATCATGGCAGCGACTTTACGGGCAGACAGACCATAAGGCTTCATAAACTCTTCAAGGAGCATTTCGCCGGGGTGTGTCGGCAGTCGGTTTGCGGGTAAGCGCATTGATGTAACCTCCTAATGGTAGTCTACGATCTCGACCAGTGAGGCCGATCCGTTTTCGAATCGAAAACATATCCTGTACTGATCATTAATCCTTATGGCCCATTGGCCTGAGCGATCTTTTGTCAGTGGATGCAGCTTATTGCCGGGCGGGCTTCTAAGCTGCTCCACCGAACTGACGCTGTTAATCTGATCGAGTTTGCGCCTCGCTGTTTTACAGATGCCGGGCTGTAAGCCTTTGACAGGATCGCCATTAAAGACAGCCTCAGTCTCTGCATTGGCAAATGACACAATCATACACGATACGTATCACGTACAAGAAATAACGTCAATCACTGCGATCAAGCGTCGGGCCGCGGAACTCTGCAAGTGTTCATTGAATTTCTTGTTCCGCCGGCCAATGCCGGAATGTAAACACCCTATCCGGTCTGGACAAATGGATTCTATGAGGCAACGACGTCGCTGCGCTTGTCTTGGTCGGAGCCATAGGATGACGATGGCGCGGGTGGCGAACAGTGCACCCACAAACAAAAAACCCGCCGGATCGCTCCGGCGGGTTTCGGTTCTTAACAGTCAGATCCGAGATGGATCAGTCGTCGCTGTTCTGCTTCTTCAGCGCAGCGCCCAGAATGTCGCCGAGCGAAGCGCCCGAGTCGGACGAACCGAACTGTGCGACTGCTTCCTTTTCTTCGGCGATTTCCAGAGCCTTGATCGACAGGCCGACCTTGCGGTCCTTCTTGGAGAAGCTGGTGACGCGGGCGTCAACAGTCTGGCCGACCGAGAAGCGCTCGGGGCGCTGCTCGTCACGGTCACGCGACAGGTCGGAGCGGCGGATGAACGAAGACAGGTCTTCGTGATCAACCAGCACAACTTCCAGGCCGCCATCGGTCACACCGGTCACCTTGGCCGAAACAACAGCGTTCTTGCGCAGTTCGCCGGAGGCTGCTGCTTCGCCGATCGAGTCCTTGCCAAGCTGCTTGATACCAAGCGAGATGCGCTCCTTGTCGACATCGACGTCAAGCACGACGGCCTTGACCATGTCGCCCTTGTTGTACTCCTCGATGACCTGCTCGCCCGGACGGTTCCAGTCGAGATCGGAGAGGTGGACCATGCCGTCGACATCGCCTTCGAGGCCGATGAACAGACCGAACTCGGTCTTGTTCTTGACTTCGCCTTCGACTTCGGTGCCGGCAGGGTGGCTCTGTGCGAACACATCCCACGGATTCTCGAGCGTCTGCTTGAGGCCGAGCGAGATGCGGCGCTTGTTGGGGTCGACTTCCAGAACAACCACATCGACTTCCTGGGAGGTCGAGAGGATCTTGCCCGGATGCACGTTCTTCTTGGTCCAGGACATTTCCGAAACGTGGATCAGGCCTTCGATGCCCGGCTCCAGCTCGACGAATGCGCCGTAGTCGGTGATGTTGGTCACGGTACCGGTGATGCGCTTGCCGGCAGGGTACTTGACGCCGATGCCATCCCACGGATCGCTTTCCAGCTGCTTCATGCCCAGCGAGATGCGGTGTGTATCCTGGTTGATGCGGATGATCTGGACCTTGACGGTCTGGCCGATCGACAGGATCTCGGATGGATGGTTGACGCGGCGCCATGCCATGTCGGTGACGTGCAGCAGGCCGTCAATGCCGCCAAGGTCAACGAACGCACCGTAATCGGTGATGTTCTTGACCATGCCTTCAACGGTCTGGCCTTCTTCGAGGTTCTGCACGATTTCCGAACGCTGTTCGGCACGGCTCTCTTCGAGAACGGTACGGCGCGAGACCACGATGTTGCCGCGGCGCTTGTCCATCTTGAGGATTTCGAACGGCTGCGGGATGTGCATCAGCGGGGACACGTCGCGGATCGGACGGATGTCCACCTGGCTGCGCGGCAGGAACGCCACGGCGCCGTCCAGATCGACGGTGAAGCCGCCCTTGACCTGGTTGAAGATGACACCTTCGACGCGCTCCTGCGCGGTGAACTTCTCTTCCAGACGAACCCAGCTTTCCTCGCGGCGAGCCTTCTCGCGCGACAGCATGGCTTCGCCAAGAGCGTTTTCGATACGCTCGACATAGACTTCGACTTCATCGCCGACCTTGAGCGTGCCGTCCTTGGCCTTGGCGCCGAATTCCTTCAGCGGAACGCGGCCCTCGACCTTGAGGCCGACGTCGATGATCGCGACGTCCTTCTCGATAGCCATCACGGTGCCCTTGGCAACGTAGCCTTCGGACAGGTCCTGCGTGGCAAGCGATTCAGCAAACAGGGATGCGAAATCCTCTGTCATGGTTTCAGTTTGTGACATGAATTCTCCTGGCGACCGCAAAAATTAGTGCGGTCGGATGCGCCTGGTTGGTGTTGATCGGACCGGCGATGCCTGTCTGCCCTGAACCTTCATCGAGGCAGGGCAAGTACGGCGCGGGACAGGCTCGCTGGCTTAGTTCACGTCTGAAGCGCAGCATCCACCAGGACGCGGGCTGCTTCAAACGCGGCTTCTATACCCATTTCACTCGTGTCTAGCAAGTGCGCATCGGGCGCGGGCTTGAGCGGCGAATCGGTCCGCTCGCTGTCGCGGGCATCGCGTTTCTTCAGATCAGCGAGGATTCCGGCAAGGTCGGCACTTCCGCCCTGGCCAATGATTTCCTCATATCGCCGCTGCGCCCGGACCTCCGGGCTGGCGGTAACATAGAACTTGATCAGCGCATCCGGGCAAACAACCGTGCCGATATCGCGCCCGTCCAGCACTGTTCCGGGTGCCGTTGCGGCAAAGTCGCGCTGGGCTTCCACCAGGGCCCGGCGGACCTTGGGCATCACCGCCACCTTGGAGGCGGCTTCGCCCACCTCATGAACCGCCAGAACCGAACGGTCGAGACTGGAAAGATCGAGATTGCGGGCCACATCCGCAGCCAGCCCTTCGTCATCGAGCGGCAGACCGCGATCCAGCAGCGCCTTGGCGGTGGCGCGGTAGGTCAGGCCGGTATCGAGGTGATGCAGCCCGTACCGGGCCGCCAGGCGCCTTGACAATGTTCCCTTGCCGGCTGCCGCAGGGCCGTCAATCGCAATGATGATGTGTGTGTCTTTCAAATATCCGTCCGCCTCTCAACTGCCTTACAGCCCGCCGTAACGCCGCACCAGCTCGGCCATCTCCACTGCACCATCTTTTGTCAGGCCTGCATGCACGCCCTGACGGTCGGCTTCTTGCCGGTTCTGGCTGACTTTCCATTTGCCGGTCAGTTCTCTCACCGCGATCTCGATGCCGACAATGCCGCGCAATTGCGCTTTGACGAATTTGTCCGGTGCATCCTCCACCTTCCATGGTGCGTTCCGGCCCGCTTCATGCCGGTCGGTGAGCGCGCCCACCTGTTGAGCGAGCCAGTCTGGCCCCTCTTCCACGCTCGCAGACCCGCGTGCCTGCACCATGGCATAGTTCCAGGTTGGAACCACCTTGCCGTGCTCGGCCTTGGATTGATACCAGGATGGCGTCACATAGGTGTCGTCGCCCTGAAACACCACCAGCACCGAAGCGCCGTCCTGCAGATGGCGCCATTGCGGGTTGGCGCGCGAAAGATGGGCGCGCAGCCGTGTTGCGCCGTCCTCGCTCGACACCAGAAACGGCACCGGATTGGCCTGCACGCCGGTTTCAGAGGCGGAAATCAGCAGACCCAGCGGGTGCGCAGCAATCAGCGCCCGCATGACGTCTTCGTCGGTCTCGGCGAATTGGGGGGGAAGGTACATGTCACAGGCTCCTGAAAGACCGGGGCTCGCAGCTGCTATTTGCGCGCGATCCCTATGCTCACATCATCAAGATGGCTGTAGCGGTGCTGTTCGAAGAGGCCTGGATCATCCAGCCATGCCAGAAGCATGTCGAAAGCATCCACGCCCCAGAACACCTCTTGACCGGAAGAGGTGGGGTGGCCTGAAACGGCGGGGACGACAAAGCTCGGCACGCCAAACACGCCTCGTGCAATGGCCTGATCGGTATTGGCCCTCAGCGCCGATTTGGCCGCATCATCCTCGGCCAGCGAAACGGGAACGCCAATCGCTGCCGCAAGGGCGGCGAGCTCTTCCTCGGTGTCGGGTGCCCGGCCTTGCTCAAAGACGAAGTCAAACGCGGCCTGCACTTTTGTCAAATCTGCTTCACGACCCGCCAATAGCCGGAGTGCCTTCAGCGGGTTGAACGGGTGCCTTGGCGGGAAGCGGATCTCAAGTCCGTGTTGTTGGCCCAGAAACACCGACAGCCTGTAGGTGTGAAGCCGCTTGGCCGAAATTTCCGCAGGCCCGCGCTGACCCCAATGGGTGAGAATGGCGCCGAGCAATACCGGCACCGGCCTGACAGTGACGTCTGCGGGAAGCTCATCAAGCCGCTTCAGCGCCACATGGGCGAAGGGTGAGATAAGGTCATAGCAGAAATCAATGGTTCGGCCGCTCATCCCCGGGCGCTCCCGATGTCAATCCTGGCCCCAAGCCCGGTCATCATGTCCATGAATTCGGGAAAGCTGGTGGCGATGATGGCGCTGTCATCAACATGCACGGGATGCTCGCTCGCAAGCCCCATCACCAGAAAGCTCATGGCGATGCGGTGATCGAGCCAGGTCTTGACCACGGCCTTTTCTGACCGGGCGCCAAGGCCCTTGCCATCGGGCCGGCCGCGAACCGAAAGCCAGTCATCGCCCTCGGTGCAGTCAACGCCATTGATCTCGAGCCCGCGCGCAACGGCAGAAAGCCGGTCGCTTTCCTTGACCCGCAGCTCATCGAGCCCGGTCATCACGGTTTCGCCTTCCGCGAAGCTCGCAGCGACCGCCAGAACGGGATATTCGTCGATCATCGACGGCGCGCGATCAGCGGGGACGTTCACGCCCGTAAGCTCCGACGAGCGCACCCTGAGATCGGCCACATCCTCGCCGCCGGCCTGGCGCGGATCGATGATCTCGATATTGGCGCCCATTTCCTGCAGCGTCAGGATCAGCCCGGTGCGGGTTTCATTCATCAACACGTTGCGGATTGTCACATCCGAATCGGGAACCAGCAGTGCCGCGACCAGCGGGAAAGCAGTCGAGGAGGGGTCTCCTGGGACATCAATGATCTGGGCGGTCAGAGTTCCGCGGCCTTCGAGCCGGATGGTCCGCACACCGTCAGCGCCGGTTTCCACCTCCAGCTGGGCACCGAAGCCGGCGAGCATCTTCTCCGTGTGGTCACGGGTCATCACCGGCTCGATCACGGTGGTGACGCCCGGAACGTTCAATCCCGCCAGCAGCACCGCCGACTTGACCTGGGCCGAGGCCATCGGCACCCGGTAGCTGATGGGAGCGGGTGCGAGCGGGCCGTGCAATGTCACGGGCAGCCTGTCACCGTCTTCCGAGCGCACCTGAACGCCCATCAGCCGCAGCGGGTCGAGCACCCGTCCCATCGGGCGGCGTGACAGGGATGCATCGCCAACAAAGGTCGTATCGAAATCATAGGGCCCGACAAGGCCCATGGTCAGCCGGCAGCCGGTCCCAGCATTGCCGAAATCCAGCGGCTTCTCCGGCGCCAGCAGGCATCCATTGCCGACTCCGTTGATCACCCAGGCATCGCCCTCCTTGCGGATCGACGCACCCATGGCCTGCATCGCCTTGCCCGTGTTGATCACATCCTCGCCTTCGAGCAGCCCGGTAATCCTTGTTTCTCCATTGGCAAGTCCGCCGAACATGAAGGATCTGTGGGAAATCGATTTGTCGCCCGGTATCCGGATATCGCCTTTGAGCGATCGGCTTTTTGACGCACTTGCGGGGCGAAGGGGTATTTCGGCGTGGCCCATAGTCGATTTCCAGGCTGTTGAGGTTGGTTCGGCCGCGAAGCTGACCGTTGCGCTTGGCTGACTACCACAGGCCTTGGGCCTGCGTCATCCGGCTTGCTTCAAATTATCGGTGAGAATGGCTTTGACAGCCGCGCCCAACATCATTATGGGGACCGGACCCGCCGAAATGGGAAGTCGGGCGCGCCTGCCTTGACCTTCCCGCCAAGTATATGAGGCTTCGACAGTGGCAAAACCGGAACTTGGAACAAAACGCGTTTGCCCCGAAACCGGGCGCAAATTCTACGATCTGAACAAAGACCCCATCGTGTCGCCCTACACCGGCACCTCCTATCCGCTTTCATTCTTCGAGGAAACGTCGAAAGCCGTTGTCTTGGAGAAGGAACAGGAGAAAGAGGAGCAGGAGGAAGTCGCAGAACTCGATGACGAAACCGCTGACGTGGAAATCGTTTCCCTTGAAGAGGCTGACGAGGATACCACGAAGACCGGAAAGTCCGACGATATTCCTGATATCGACGATGATGCCGATGTCGACCTGGAAGACGACGAAGACGATACATTCCTTGCCGACGATGATGATGACGACGATGACGATGTCAGCGACATCATCGGTGTTAACGACGACGATGACGACCACTAGGATCAAGGTTCCGGGCGCGTCCGCGACCAATGGGTTCGGGAAACTGTCGCAGGATTGATTTTACGTCTTGATCTTGTGCGGCTTGGGAAGTATTAAGCCGCACCTGCCAGCCGCCAGACGCGGCTGGTTCTCGCAAAGGCAGCAGAACTTCGTTCGATCCTTTGCGTCCCGGGGCCATAGCTCAGCTGGGAGAGCGCCTGCATGGCATGCAGGAGGTCAGCGGTTCGATCCCGCTTGGCTCCACCATTTCTTCTTCACAGACCAGCTTCAACGTTCGTTTGCGAGCCATCCTAGAGCCAGAGTAAAGCTTTGGCTGCATCACACTGTCCGGCTCTTGGATATCACCCCGGGGTATCTCCGATGACCAGCCTCTCAAGGCGATTCCGGTCAGTTGCGCCGCAACGAGCATAAGATTTCACTAACCAAAAGGGCAGGTTTCGGGCTATTTCTCCCGCAATTCACCCCGAAATCTCGCCCCTATTACCAAAAAAACAGTGTTTACCTGCCAATCCTTGGATCGGATTGAACCAGGGATACAATCATGGACGCTCTAAGCGACAATCGGCATGTGCCGCTATGCATTGACCTCGATGGGACACTGATCGCAACCGACAGCCTTTGGGAAGGGCTGGTTTCGGTTCTGATCCGGCGTCCTTGGCTGTTTTTTGCCGCCATTTTCTGGGCGCTGTCCGGCAAAGCAGTCCTCAAACGGGAAATTGCCGCCCGGCTTGCCCACAAGGGCGCAGATTGGCCTTATCGCGATGAGGTGATTGCCAGGATCAAGCAGGCGCGTGAGGCAGGCCAACCGGTCTGGCTGGTGACCGGCGCCGCCGAGTCCACCGCCAAGGCCGTCGCAGACCATCTCGGCCTGTTCGACAGGGTGCTCCATTCCACCGATGCTGAAAACCTCACTTCATCGCGCAAGCGTGAGCGGCTGGTCTCGATCTGTGGCGATGGCGGATTTGACTATGCCGGCAACAGCCGCGACGATCTGGCCGTCTTTGATGCCGCCCGCCGCGCCATTATCGTTGCGCCGGATTCGGCTGCCAGAAAGTGGGGCGCGAAGAACCGGGCCGAGTTCCTTCCGCTCGCGCAGATTTCACCGCTTGCGATTCTCAAATCGATCCGCGTCCATCAATGGCTCAAGAATGTGCTGATTGCGGTCCCGCTGGTGCTCAACCATGAATTCGCCGACACCAATCTCGTGCTGGCAGCCATCGCGGCCTTCTTCTCCTTCAGCTTCCTTGCTTCAGCGGTCTATATCGTCAATGACATCTCGGATCTGGCCAATGATCGGCAGCATCCGCGCAAGCGCCTGCGCCCCCTGGCAAGTGGCGCTGTGTCGGTTCCGGTGATCAGCGTTGCTGCTGTCGCCCTGCTTGCTGCCTCGGTTGCGCTTGCAAGCCTTCTGCCGCCGCTTTTCTGGGCCGTGCTGGCCATGTATGCGACCATCACCACGGCCTACACCTTTGTGCTCAAGCGCAAGCTTCTTGTCGACGTGTTCACGCTTGCAGCCCTCTACACGTTGCGAATCGTCGCCGGTGCGGCTGCGACCGGCACCGATCTGTCATTCTGGCTGCTCGCCTTCTCGATCTTCTTTTTCCTCAGTCTGGCTCTGGTCAAGCGCTATGTCGAACTCGATGAGCTTGCCAACAGCGACGATGCGCAACTCAAGGGCCGTGGATACGCCGGATCCGACAAGGACATGATCGGTCAGGCTGGCGTCGCTTCGGCATTCTCTGCTGCCATGGTTCTGGCGCTCTATGTCCACAGCGATGAAGTCACTTCGATGTACGCCCAGCCCTGGCTGCTGTGGCCGCTCTGCCCGCTGATTCTGTACATGTTGCTCAGGATCTGGATCCTGGCCCGGCGTTCGCAGATGCATGACGATCCGGTGGTCTTCATCATGCGTGACTGGCGCAGCCAGGTCACCACCTTTGTTGGTGCTGCGCTGGTCATTCTTGCGACGCTGAATGTGTGGTGAACATGCAATCCGAACTCAACAGCTGGGGCCGGGTGGTCCGATGTCCGCGCGCGACCACCGGCCTCGCCAGCCTGACCGGCAGCGCGGCAGGAGCCATGCTGCCCTATGGCAATGGCCGTTCCTATGGCGACAGCTGCCACAATGATTCGGGCCGCCTGGTGCCGATGCGTCCGGGATCTGCAATCCGTGCCTTCGATCCCGATACCGGCCTGCTGACCGCGGATGCGGGCGTGCTGCTGTCGGAAATCCTGACCCTTGTGATGCCGCATGGCTATTTCCTCGAGGTCACTCCCGGCACCGCACAGGTGACGCTTGGCGGAGCCATCGCCAATGACGTCCACGGCAAGAACCACCATCGCCGGGGCACCTTCGGCCGCTCTGTCATCTCGTTCGAGTTGTTCATGAGCGATGACCGCCGGGTCACCTGTTCGCCTGATCAGAACCGGCAGTTGTTTGAGGCCACGATTGGCGGCATGGGACTGACCGGCGTCATAGAAGCAGCCACCATCCGGCTGATGAAGGTGCCGTCGGCAAATGTGCGCCAGACCGCCTTCCGGTTCGGGTCCATCGATGATTACTTCGATGCGATTGATGCCATCGATGCCAAACATGAGTATTCTGTCGCCTGGATCGATCAGCTTGCCCGCGGTGCAAACCTTGGCCGGGGCGTTTTGATGGCAGGTGACCATGCCGAGGACGGTGGACCGGCCAAGCCACCAGCGCCGCCGCGGCTCGCGATCCCGTTTTCACCGCCGGTCAATCTGCTCAACCGTCTGACACTGAAAGCCTTCAATGCGCTTTACTTTGGCCGCGCCCCGAAATCGGCGGCCACGGCGATCGTCCCCTGGGGGAGCTATTTCCATCCGCTTGATGCAATCCGCGACTGGAACCGGCTCTACGGACCGGGTGGCCTGTTTCAGCACCAGAGCGTCTATCCGGCCGAGACCGCCCGGGAAACCACCATCCGGCTGATCGAATGTGCCCAGAGCCGTGGCGCAGCTTCCTTCCTGACCGTGCTGAAACGCTTTGGCGATGTTCCTTCTCCGGGCTTGCTGTCGTTCCCGCGTCCGGGCTTCACCTTAACGCTGGATTTCGCCAATTCGGGTCCGGCGACGCTCAAGATGCTCGACGCGCTCGACGAGATCGTCCTGTCGGCTGGTGGTGCGCTCAATCCCTACAAGGACCAGCGCATGTCGGCTGAAATGTTCGAGACTTCGTTCCCGAACTGGCGGGAGCTTGAAGCGATTCGCGACCCGGCCTTGATGTCGGATTTCTGGCGCCGGACCGCGATGCAGCTCAAGCCTGTTGAGGATGCTGAGGCTCAGGCTCAGGCAGCCAAATCCGCTTAGAGCTTGCACGCGGTTTCCCTGCTTAGTAACTGGGTACCGCCCGGTACAATGCCTGTTTGTCCGGGCCGAGCGGAAATGGCCGCTGAACCAACCGGAAAGGCCGCAAATCCATGTCCCGCATCTCCATTCTCGGCGCTGGCGCCTGGGGAACAGCACTCGCCGCGGCCTTTACGCTTCAGGGGCATACGGTGCGGCTGTGGGGCCGTAGCAGTGAGATCTGCGACGAAATCAACCGCCACCACACCAACCGCGCCTATCTGGATACGGCATCCTTGCCGGAAGGGCTCAGTGCCAGCACGGACATGAGCGCCGTGCTTTCGGACGCAGAGACAGTGCTCTTCGTTTCCCCGGCGCAAACCACTGCCGAAATCGCCGCCCGGGCTGTGCAATCGCTACCGCCCGGCGCAACAGTGGTTGCCTGCGCCAAGGGCATCGACAACCAGACTGGCCGCATGCAAAGCGAATTGATTGCCGATCATCTGCCCGGTCATCCGATCGGGGTGCTGTCAGGCCCGAGTTTTGCGGCCGATGTGGTGCGTGGTCTGCCCACAGCGGTCACTCTGGCCATGGCGGATCTTGACCTGGCCCAGGCGCTGGCCCAGTCGTTGTCTGGCGGCGCCGTCCGGATCTATGCATCCGATGATGTGATCGGCGTCCAGATCGGCGGATCGCTCAAGAACGTCATGGCGATCGCTGTCGGCATCTGCCGGGGCGGACGCATGGGCGCCAGCGCAGAAGCGGCACTGGTCACACGTGGTTATGCGGAACTGGTTCGGCTCGGTGTGGCCATGGGCGCGCGCCCTGAAACATTGATGGGCCTGTCGGGCCTTGGCGATCTGGTGCTGACCTGCTCTTCGGAGCTTTCGCGCAATTTTGCCTATGGCGTTGCTGTTGGCAGCGGCCGGGATGTGACAGGCCTGAAACTCGCTGAAGGGGTTCACACCGTCGCGATCGCCAACACCCTTGCCGCGCAGCATCAAATTGTCTGCCCCGTTATGCAGACCGCCGGGGAGGTGCTTGCAGGGCGGATGTCAGCAGATGAGGCGCGCATCGCCCTGATGTCTCGTCCTCTTCGTGTCGAGGACTGAGCGCAGGGTTTTGGATGCCTTGTCGATTGTCCGCCACAATCAGGGCCTTGGCATTTGCAACTCATATCGGATATTGCAGGTTAACCCCGCTCGTCCTTAGGGTATTTTCACGATTTGCCGATAGAATGCGGCCAGTCACAAGGCCGGTCTTCCGGCGAAGCATTTCCGGAGCATTTCATGGGCTCACGCCACACCATTACGCCTGTTGTCCTGTGCGGTGGTGCAGGATCGCGGCTGTGGCCGATGTCGCGCGATTCCAAGCCCAAGCAGTTCCACAAGCTGGTCAACGACAAGACCTTGCTGACCAACACGCTGGAGCGCGTTGATCACAAGGGTGAAGGCCTTCGCTATCTTCCGACCCGGATCGTTGGTGGAGTAGCCTTTGAATCCCTGCTGGTCGAGCAGGGCGAAACCGGCTCCGTCGAGGTTGAGCGCTACATTCTCGAGCCACTGATTCGCGACACCGCCGCAGCCATCGCCGCGGCGATTGCCGATCTCGCCGAAAGCGATCCGCAACGCATGGTGCTGGTGCTTCCCTCCGACCATCAGATTTCGGGCACCAGCGCATTCTTCGAAGTGATCCGCACCGGCGCCGATGCGCTGGCCGAACGCGGCGGCATCATGACCATTGGCATCACGCCGACCCGGCCTGAAACCCAATATGGCTACATTGAGCGCGGCGAGGGCAACGGCCCCGTCTACGATGTCACCCGTTTTCGCGAAAAGCCGGATCTCGAGACTGCGGAGACCTTTCTGCGGTCCGGGCGATTTTTCTGGAACGGCGGGATTTTCATGTTCCGGGCCGGCGAGATGGCGGCCGAACTCGCCCGTCAGCAACCCGAGGTCTGGGCCCAGGCCAAGCGCGCGGTCGAGAATGCCGTCATCGACGGAAAGTGCTGCCGTCTCGATGCTGAAGCCTTTGCTGCGAGCCCCAAGATCTCCATCGACTATGCGGTTATGGAGAACGCGCCTGTCATTGGCGTGGTTGCCGCTTCCTTCGACTGGAACGACCTGGGGTCATGGAACCAGTTGCATGATGGGTCGCCGCTCGACGAAGCCGGCAATGCGCGCTTTGGCGATGTGCTGACCATTGATGTCAGGAACAGCTATCTGCGCTCCGAGGACAGGCTGCTTACGGTTGCGGGTCTCGAGAACATCATCGTGGTTTCACAACCTGATGCGCTTCTCATCGTGCACCGTGACAAGTCGCACCTGGTCAAGGACATTGCCAATGAGGTCAAGCAATCGGGCGAATGGCCACCGCTTGCCGTCGCCCATTCCGGACGGCCGGTGCCCTCGCCGCGGGTGATCCGCAAATGGCTGTTTGACACCGCCCTGCCGCTTTGGGCAGGTGCCGGGATCGACCGGCAGTACGGCGGCGTTCACGAAGCCCTCAATCATGATGGAACCCCTGCGGACCATGGATACAAACGGCTCCGTGTTCTCGCACGGCAGATCTACTGCTTCGCCTACGCCCGGCTTTTGGGCTGGGAGGGCGGGCCGCCTGATCTGTTGGAGCATTGCTTCAAGACCCTGGTCGAGACCGGATGGCATGAGAGTGGCGGCTGGATCCACCTGTGGAACCCCGATGGCACGGTCAAGGACGCGCAGCGCGACACCTATGATCAGTGCTTTGTGCTGCTGGCGCTGGCCTGGCTCTGGCGCGCGACCAAATGGCCCGAAGCACGCGTCTGGGCCGAGCGCACCATTGCCTATATGGACGAAAATCTGGTCGACCGGGCCAATGGCGGGTTTTACGAATCTAGCCTCCGGCTCGATTACCGCCGCGCCAATCCACACATGCATTATCTCGAGGCCATGCAGGCCTGGTATGAGGTCACCGGCGAGCGGGCTTTCCTCGACCGGGCCCAGACCTCGGTTGATCTGTTCACAAACGTGTTCTTTGACCCCGAAAGCTGGAGTGTGACGGAGCATTTCAATCGCGACTGGTCTGTGCGCGCCGACAAGCCCACCCGGATCGAACCCGGCCATCACTATGAATGGGTCTGGTTGCTGTTGCGCCAGGCGCGCTTTACGGACCATCCGCAGCTCAAGGAATATTGCCGCAAGCTCTATGCGACCAGCCACGCCTTTGGCCATGCCCGCGGCACCGATGCGGTGTGTGATTCCATGGCGCCGGATGGCTCGGACATGATCGGTACGGCGCGGTTGTGGTGTCAGACAGAAGCGCTCAAGGCGGGGCTCTTGGCGCGTGCAGACGGTCTGCCCGGCGACGAGACGCTGTTCATCCGGATGCTCGATGTGATCTTCAACCGCTATCTCACCGCGCCCACGCCTGGCGGCTGGTACGATCAGATCGATCCCAATGGCCGGGTGATTTCAAAAGACATGCCGACGAGCAGCTTCTACCATGTGTTCTGCGCTCTGGTGGAGTATCTCCGGCATGAGGAATTGCTGCCCTGAGCGGCAGCGCGGTGGGCAATCAGGAGAGGTGATGATGGCTGCGAAATTCGGTACCAGCGGCCTGCGTGGCCTGGTTGGCGACCTGACCGACGGGACCGCATCCGCCCATGCCCGCGCTTTCGCCCGGCATCTTGGTTCGCATGCGATGGCTCAGCCTGGCTCGCCCATCTTCATCGGCCGCGACATGCGCGCCTCAAGCCCCGAGATCGCCCGCCAATGCGCTGCCGCAGTGCGCGCGGAAGGGTATGTTCCCGTTGATTGCGGTGTGGTGCCGACCCCGGCGCTGGCGCTCCATGCGATGGGCCGTGGCGCCGCCGCGCTGATGATCACCGGGTCGCACATCCCGGATGACCGCAATGGCGTGAAATTCTATCGGCCCGACGGCGAGATCGACAAGACCGATGAAACGGCGATATCGGCCCTGGCGCCTGAATTCCTGGGACAGACCCTGCCCGACGCTGCGCCGATGCAGAGCGAACATGACAAGGTTCTCGACGCCTTTGTTGCGCGCTATCGCGGCTTTGTGGCGGGTGAAGGTCTGCATGGCTTGCGCATCGGGCTCTATGAGCACAGCTCGGCCGCCAGCGAGGCCCTGGCACGAATTCTCACCGAAGCAGGTGCAGCGGTCATCCGGTTGGGTCATTCGCACCGGTTCATTCCGGTCGATACCGAAGCCGTTTCGGATGAGACCCGGAGGCTGACGGCGGGCTGGGTGCAAAGCGAGTCCCTTGATGGCCTGGTTTCTGCCGATGGGGATGGCGACCGGCCATTGGTTGTCGATGAAACCGGCAGCGTGCTGCGTGGCGACGCCCTGGGCCTGATCGTTGCGCGCCATCTCGGTGCCGATGCGGTCGTCACCCCGGTCACCTCCAATTCCGGCATCGAAGATCACTGCGATGCGCGGGTCTGGCGCACCCGGGTCGGGTCCCCCTTCGTGATCGCCGGCATGAATGCGGCGCTGGAGGAAGACATGCGCCGGGTGATCGGGTTTGAGGCCAATGGCGGAGTGCTCACCGGCAATGTGATCGAGTCTTCGCAGGCCCGTCTTGCGCCGCTGCCAACCCGTGACAGCGTGCTCCCGATCCTCTGCGCCTTTGCGGCCGCGCGGCAAGCCGGACAAAGCCTCTCGGCCCATGTGGCGAGCCTGGCCCTGCCGGTTGCTGCCAGCGACCGGATCGAGAACTTCCCGACCGCACAGAGCCAGCAGCTGGTCGTCCGGCTCTCCGGTGATGCGGCTGTTTGCGCCGGGTTCTTTGCCACGCTTGGAACCGTGGGGCACATCGATCGGACCGATGGTCTCCGGGTGACGCTCGAGGATGGCCGGATCGTGCATCTCAGGCCCTCGGGCAACGCGCCGGAGATGCGGGTCTACTCAGAGGCCGGATCGCTGGCCGATGCCCAGGCGGTGATTGCCGCGACCATGGCGCTTGTGAAACAAAGCGCCGGCGATCAGATACGATAGCCCCGCGGCAACATCAGTCTTCCGGACCCACTTCCACCGGATTGCCGGATTCTGATATCGTTTCGCTGCAAACAAAGGACACACCCTGATGGACAACTCGATCTTCACCGGCTGCATGCCTGCCCTGATGACGCCGTGCAAGGCAGACCGGACCCCGGATTTCGATGCGCTGGTGCGCAAGGGGCAGGAGTTGATCGCGGCCGGCATGTCGGCGGTGGTCTATTGCGGGTCGATGGGCGACTGGCCGCTTCTGACCGACGCGCAGCGCATGGCAGGCGTGGAGCGCCTTGTCGCCGCCGGCATCCCGACAGTGGTCGGGACCGGCGCAATCAACAGCGCAGCAGCGGTGGCGCATGCGGCGCACGCAGCGAAAATCGGAGCTCAGGGACTGATGGTCATTCCGCGGGTCCTCTCGCGTGGAGCCTCGGCTGCGGCCCAGGCCGCCCATTTCAAGGCGATCCTGTCGGCAGCACCCGATTTGCCGGCGGTGATCTACAACAGCCCCTATTATGGTTTTGCGACCCGCGCCGATCTGTTTTTCGCGCTGCGCAAGGACCATCCAAACCTGATCGGCTTCAAGGAATTCGGCGGCGCTGAGGATCTGCGCTATGCGGCTGAAAACATCACCTCGGCGGACGACAGTGTCACGCTGATGGTGGGTGTCGACACCAATGTCTATCACGGCTTCGTCAATTGCGGCGCCACCGGAGCCATCACCGGAATCGGCAATGCCCTGCCGCGCGAAGTGCTGCACCTGGTGGCGCTTTGCCAGAAGGCCGCAGGAGGCGATGCCGAAGCGCGGGTACAGGCCAAGGAACTTGAGGAGGCGCTGGGCGTATTGTCCTCATTTGACGAAGGCGCGGACCTGGTTCTCTACTACAAGCATCTGATGGTCTTGAACGGTGACGAAGAATACACGCTGCATTTCAACGAGACGGATGCACTGACCGATTCGCAAAGGAACTACGCGGAAAGCCAGTACCATCTCTTCAAGAGCTGGTACGCGGACTGGAAAGCCAAGACCTGATACGGGTTTGGGCGCGAGGTATGGTCATGCGATGCTCATGGCATCTTGCCGCGCTTCGAAAGGTTCGGGCTGGTTGTGGCGGGTAAAGAGAGGCAGACATGAGCGCACCCGAATCAGGGGGCTTCATGGTATGTTGTGATGGTCATGCTGGATCAGTCAGTGCTGCATTGCTCGTTTGCGCGGTGGCTGCAGCGTCCCGTTAACCATTGAAGGTCATGATTTCCCTAAGGAAACCTCAACTCGTGCTCGAAATGTCAAAATTCAGATACTACACGGCCAAGTCGCCCAAGAAGGGGCTTGATCTGAAGAAGGCAGTCCATACCAATTTCCTCAGAACCGGGCGCATTGCCCGCGACGCCGAGGATTGGCTCGAAGAGGAGCGGCGCTTCCTGACCTATCAAGAGGTCGCGGAGCGAACCGGCGTCCGACTTGAAAACGCTGGCAAAAAGACGCATCAGCGGCTCAACACATTCCACTACGACATACAGTTTCCGAAGATCATCTTTCACAAGACCTTGGCCACGGCACCGCATCTTGGCTATGTCCACGTAACGGCCTCGAAAACCGACTTTGCCGAATACAAGGGTGTCACCTGGGGCTTTTACATTGCCAATTTCACGGCCGAAATCACCGCCGATGAGCAGTTTTTCAACCGCATAAATCCCAACTACTCCCGGATGTATTTTGCGGTGGCCATGAAGACGGAGGAAAATGCGGCGCAGCGGCGGCAGATCATCAATCGCGACTTTCGCGAAAACGGTGTCCTGTTCAGAACCACCGACCCCAAGACGGCCCTCAAGAACGTCCTGCTGCTGGGAGCAAAGAGCGCCGAACTGCGCAAGATCGTTGAGGCGATCGGCTGATAACCTGCGGGTGTTGCCGCGCTTCAACGTCGTTGCAGGGCTGCCCAAAAACGCGGGCAAACGGCAGCGTTGCCGGGTGCCATAATTCTTTTACTAGGCCGAGATGAAAACGGGGCCGGTAAGCCCCCAAATGCTATGGCGAACCGAAACCAGCGGAAACAAGTCAGGGTAAAACAACGTTTTCTGTCTTGCTGAAAAAAGCAAAAAACCGCCACGATCTGTTTCAGATCACGACGGTTTTTCAACGCCTTAGCGCAAATCAATGGTGCCCAGAAGAGGACTCGAACCTCCACACCGTTGCCAGTACCAGCACCTGAAGCTGGCGCGTCTACCAATTCCGCCATCTGGGCATTGGCGCGGATTTAGGGGGTCTGCGCGGCTGTGTCAATGAGGGGCGTCACCGCAAAGAGAATTTAATTCGCCCGAGCCGTTCTTTTTCCAAAGGGAGTTTGAGCACTTTACCCAAAGTCCAAACTGCGTCAGGACGTTGGGCGGCCCCGAATGTGTGTTCTGTATGGCCGCTCCGGCGGGTCCCTTGGGGGCAAGTCCGGGAGCTCTGTCTGTTCGCGGCCGGCGATGTCGCATCTGTGGCGTATCGCCGGACTGGTCCCCGCGCTAGGAATAATCATGGCTCAAGATCTCGCACCACCGCCTTCCATCAAGACCCCGGCACCTGATCCCGTCGAAAACCGCCGTGGCGTTCTGCTGGTCTTGGGAGCAGCGATCATATGGAGTTTTGGCGGCGCGATCGCGCGCGGTCTCGAAACCGGGGACCCCTGGGCGATTGTCGCATGGCGCTCCATATTCGCCGCCCTGTTCCTGCTGGCCTTCATGCTATGGCGCGACGGTCCGACAGGAACCATCCGCCTGTTCCGCACCATGGGGCTGCCCGGCGTCGGGGTCGGCCTGTGCTTCGCAACGGCATCGATGTCCTTCGTGGTGGCGCTTGGATACACCAGCGTTGCCAACATCCTGCTGATGCAGGCGGGCGCGCCGCTGATCGCCGCCTTGCTCGGCGTCATCTTTCTGCGCGAGGCCGTTGACCGGGTTACCTGGGCGGCAATCCTGGCGGTGATTGCCGGGGTCGGCGTCATGGTCTCCGATTCCTTTGCAGCCAATGTGTCGTTCATCGGCGACGGGCTGGCGCTGCTGATCGCTGTGGTCTTTGCCGCCGCTACGGTGATCACGCGGCGCTATTCCGACGTGCGGATGACGCCGGCGGTGTGCCTGGGCGTGATCATTGGCGCAGCTTTCGGCATCTCACTGGCCCAAACGCTGGTGGTCTCAATCCGTGATCTGGGACTGCTGGTGCTTTTCGGCGCGTTCAATCTGGGTCTCGGGCTGGCGATGTTTGTCACCGGCGCGCGGCTGATCCCCTCCGCGCTGGCCGCTCTCATCTCCACCATGGAGCCGGTGTTTGGCCCGATATGGGTGTGGATACTTCATTCCGAGGTGCCCGCGTCACGCACGCTTGTTGGTGGCGTGATGGTGTTCCTGGCGCTGATCGGCCACATTCTCTGGCAATGGCACAAAAGCCGCCGCACAGCGTTGCCGCTGCCCAATTGAGGGCGCTGAATTGAGGACCTACCCCCGAACGTGAAGACGTGATGCGCCCGGCCGGGCCGGGCGCGGATCAGTCGCCGATCTTCAGCGCCTCGATGAAGGCTTCCTGGGGAATTTCGACCTTGCCGAACTGACGCATCCGCTTCTTGCCCGCCTTCTGCTTGTCCAAGAGCTTGCGCTTGCGGGTGGCGTCGCCGCCATAGCACTTCGCCGTCACATCCTTGCGCATTGCCGAAATGGTTTCGCGCGCCACCACCCGGCCGCCAATGGCGGCCTGGATCGGGATCTTGAACATGTGCCGTGGAATCAGGTCCTTGAGCTTCTCACACATGACCCGGCCGCGTTTTTCCGCCGCAGAGCGGTGAACCAGCATCGACAGTGCATCCACGGGCTCCTCATTGACCAGGATCGACATCCGCACCAGGTCGCCTGCCTCGTGGCCGGTGATCTGATAATCGAAGCTCGCATAGCCCTTGGTGATGGACTTCAGGCGGTCGTAGAAATCGAACACCACCTCGTTGAGCGGCAGCTGATAGGTCACCATCGCGCGCTTACCGACATAGCTGAGGTCGGTCTGGATGCCGCGGCGCTCCTGGCACAGTTTCAGGATGGGTCCCAGATAATCATCCGGCGTCAGGATCGTTGCCTTGATCCAGGGTTCCTCGATGCTGGCGATCTTCACCACATCGGGCATGTCGGCCGGATTGTGCAATTCGATCACGTCGCCATTGGTCATGTTCATCCGGTAGACCACCGAAGGCGCCGTGGCGATCAGGTCGAGATTGAATTCGCGTTCGAGCCGCTCCTGAATGATTTCCAGATGCAGAAGCCCCAGGAAGCCGCATCGGAAGCCGAAGCCGAGCGCCGCCGAGGTCTCCATCTCGAACGAGAACGAGGCGTCGTTGAGCCTGAGCTTGCCCATCGCCGCGCGCAGATCCTCGAAATCCGCCGCATCGACCGGGAACAAGCCGCAAAACACCACAGGCTGTGCCGGCTTGAAGCCCGGCAGCGCTTCTGCGGTCGGATGCTTTTCTTCCGTGATGGTGTCACCCACGCGGGTGTCGGCCACTTCCTTGATCGAAGCGGTGATAAACCCGATTTCGCCCGGGCCAAGGGTATCCGTCGCCACCAGCTTTGGCGTGATGATGCCGATCCGCTCCACCGTGTAGCGGGCGCCGGTGCCCATAAGCCGGATCTGCTGGCCCTTTTTCATTTCGCCGTCGATCACCCGCACCAGCACGATCACGCCGAGATAGGTGTCGTACCAGCTGTCAACCAGCATGGCCTTCAGCGCATCCTTGGTGGTGCCGCCCTTTGGCGCCGGCAAACGCGTGACGATGGCCTCCAGCACCTCCGGTATGCCGATGCCGGTCTTGGCCGAAATCATCACCGCATCCGACGCGTCAAGGCCGATCACTTCCTCGATCTGTTCCTTGATCCGGTCAGGCTCGGCCGCCGGCAGGTCGATCTTGTTGAGCACCGGCACGATCTCGTGATCGGCATCCAGCGCGGCATAGACATTGGCCAGCGTCTGCGCCTCGACGCCCTGGCTGGCGTCAACCACCAGCAGCGAGCCCTCGCAGGCCCTCAGCGAGCGCGACACCTCATAGGCGAAGTCGACATGGCCCGGCGTGTCGATCAGGTTGAGCACATACATTTCGCCATCCTTGGCCTTGTAGTGCAAACGCACTGTCTGGGCCTTGATGGTGATGCCGCGCTCTTTCTCGATGTCCATGGAATCGAGAACCTGCTGGCTCATCTCGCGCTCGGCAAGGCCGCCACAGGTCTGGATCAGCCGGTCGGCCAGCGTCGACTTGCCGTGATCGATATGGGCGACAATCGAAAAGTTGCGGATATGGGAGAGGGGCGTGTTTGTCATATGCGCGATGTAGCAGGACCGGCGAAAAAGGCAATCAGGTAAAGTGGCGCGGCCCTTGTGATCTGCAACATTGCGCATCTTCCGCTGGCGCGGGTTGCAGCACAAAGTGCTGCTTTGGGGGAGGCAAGGCAAGTCTTCGGTAGGCGGAAAACCACCAGTCATCCGTCATGGGCCGACGTTGTCTGATAAACAGCCGGTCATCCGCGCCGGAATGCGGTTGCGAGCAGAATCCGCAGATCCAAGAGCAGTGATTGAAGCGCCAGATACCGGGCGTCCCATTGGGCCAGCTTCGCGGGGAAACGCATGTCCACGCCATTGACCTGCGCCAGACCGGTAATGCCGGGCTTGACCGCCAGCACACCGCGCTGGTCTCGTTCAGCAATCAACTCGCTCTGACTGGGCAGGCAGGGTCGCGGTCCGACAAGACTCATTTCGTTGCGGAAGATGTTGATGATCTGCGGCAGCTCATCGAGTTTGCTCTTGCGCAACCATTGACCCTGTCTTGTGATCGCACTGGTGCTGACTTCATGGGTCCCCACATGCGCCGTTCCGGTTTTCATGGTGCGGAATTTGTAGCAGGAGAACACTTTCCCATCCTTGCCGACGCGTTCCTGAAGGAACAGCCCCGGCCCCTTGGAATCGAGCCGTATCAGGACAAAGATCGCGATCAGCAGCCACCAGAGCAACACAAGAATGCAAATCGCGAAGCCCAAATCGATCGTCCGTTTGGTGATCTGAAAGACCGGATTGCCGCTCTGACCCTCGGAAAGGATCAGGGGCTGTGGCAGGTCGGTCGGACCCTGGCCCGAGAGGCTGATCATGAAGTCTGCGATGCGGGACACATTGACGGACGATTTGAGGCAGGTTGCCGCCTGAAACGCCAGCCGACCAAGTGGTTTGGGCAACTTTGCTGCGAAACGGAACCGGGTCTTGAAGTCAGGATCATACACATAGGGAAGGTAGAGGTTGACCGTATTGAGCCCGTCAAAGCTTGCAAGCTTCTTGGCCGCCATTTTCTTGCTGATCGCATAGGGTGCCTTGTTCGAAGGATCGAGCGCGTGGATCGAGGATGCATTGACAAAAGTCTCGATTCCGGCGCTTTGCGCCAGCGCTGCCATCTCCATCATCTGCTCGACATTGACCTTGATAAACGCCTCAAGCGAGGCATCGGAACCGGTGTTCAGAACGGCCAGGTGCAACAGCATGGTGTAGCCTTGAGCAGCCTCGGCAAGTTCGGAATAGCCACAAACAGCCTGTCCCGGGAACATCTCACCAAGCTTGTCCGGATCGCGTCCAGCCAGCAAGAGGTCGGCACCCCGGTCCGCAAGCAGCGGAACCAGATGGCGCCCGACATATCCGCTTGCGCCTGTTACCACGATCTTCATCGAGCCCCACTCCTGGCAGCATGTGTTGGTCCGGCCCAAGCCCTTACATCTATTTTGCCCTGAATGCACAGGCGGAAAAGGGAACTGGTGAACGGCTTCCGGTCGCGGCTATGTTTTGCCGATCGATCGGTCCGGAGCCTGCCATTCGGATTCCGGCGCGTCCCGGTTGTGCAACCGAAGCATCAGCCCGATTGCAAAAGGCTGCACCGATGGCTGCGCTGAACCCAGCGCCCAGATCAGCCGCCGGGGTTCAAAACATATCAGCTGGGCAGCGTCGTCAGGATCTTCGGCTGAACAACCCCATTCCGCTTGTGTCGCAGCGTGGTGTGACTGGCCGGATCTTTACAATCATTTCCGCCAGACGGTGCAATCCTGCTCAACGACGGCGGATGTCAATTGGTTGATTGCGGTATGTGTCCGGAATGATCGCTGCTGGCGTCGGTCTTCTTGCTCCAATGAAGCTGCTTGTAATCGAACCCGTATTCCAGCGTCGGCTTGACCACCCGGAAATAGGGCGAGAGATCAAAGTCCCTCGGGGCGAACAGCGAATGATGCCGGATATGCAGGATCTCACGGCGCGAATAGTCGGAATCTGCACATTGGCGGCCCGGTATCCGCGTCGTCTCTGGCAGGATCGGGTATTTGACCGATTGGTAGGCCTGGGCGATCATCGAGGAGCAGATCGCGCGGGTCGGGTCGCCTGATCCGAAGGCGAGCATGCGTCGCCGCCAGCGCACCGGCACCGGCGGCGTGGGGAGAAAGTACCGCATCAGATCGAAGATGTTTTTCATGTCGTAGCGCACACCCAGGCGCTCCACCATGTAGGTAACGATGGCTTTTCTATCTTCCGGTGTCAGGCCAACGGGACGGCAGATACGTGTGTTGAACCGGGCATATTTTGACAGCGGGACGGCGACGCATCCTTCGCCAAGATTGACCTCGACGAGTTGCGGCTTTTCGGCCGCTGCGGCCAGTCTGTCAGCGCTTTCGTTCTCCCCGGCCCTGGCGGCCGGGTCGGTCTGGAGCGCGTCTCCGACATAGAGGGCCGCATGTGACCAGGTTGACTGGGTCAGATACTTGATCGCGGCAGAAACCTTCTGATTGCCTTCGATCAGAAGAATGTCTCCGGGTTCGAGCGTTCGCGACAGCGTTTCCGGGTCTGACGGCGTATAGGGCTCATAATCTGTATTGGGCGAGTTCAGCCGCCGGGCCAGAAAACGGCCCAGGCGGTCCAACAAGGTTTCGGTTGTTTCGCGTGCTTCAGTCATAGTGGAACACTTGGCCGTTGAATCGGACAGGATCAACCCGCTTTCCTTCAACTTTGCGTTTGCCGCGCTTGAAAAAAGGAGTGGCATCCCATAGTTTAGAATAATTCTAAACAAGAGGCTGCCATGCTGACCCGTCTCATTGGTTTCAATCGCCGTCCCTTCAGTTCATTGAGTGAGCAGGAGGTCCTCGCCCTGGCAATTTCGTCGGAGGAAGATGATTCCCGCATTTACCTCGCCTATGCGGATCATTTGCGCGAGGACTACCCGCAATCCGCAAAAGTGTTCGATGAGATGGCCCAGGAAGAAGGGGCCCACCGTGCCCGGCTGATCGACCGCCACAAGGCCCGCTTCGGAGACCGGATTCCGCTGATCCGGCGCGAACATGTTCGCGGCTTCTATGAACGCAAGCCCGATTGGCTGATCAAGAGCCAGCCGCTCGACAAGATCCGTCAGACTGCAGAAGACATGGAGGCTCAGGCCCATAATTTTTACCTGGCAGCTGCGCAGCGCACCGGCGATGCCGATACGCGGCAATTGCTTGGCGACCTGGCGATCGCCGAAAAGGGTCACGGTTCGTTGGCCAGGCGGCTTGGGCTCGAGCACACACCGGAAGATATCAAGTCTGAGGAAGACCAGACCGCGCGCCGCAAATTCATTCTCACCTATGTCCAGCCGGGTCTTGCCGGTCTGATGGATGGTTCTGTTTCGACCCTGGCGCCGATTTTTGCCACCGCCTTCGCCACCGGCGACACCTGGACCACATTCCTGGTCGGCCTGTCGGCATCTGTCGGCGCCGGTATCTCAATGGGCTTCACCGAGGCCGCGCATGATGATGGTGTGATTTCAGGCCGGGGCTCACCACTCAAGCGTGGGCTTGCATCGGGCATCATGACCGCAGTCGGCGGCTTGGGTCATGCGCTGCCCTATCTGATCCCCGACTTCACCATTGCCACCACGGTTGCTGTTGCAATTGTCTTCATTGAGCTCTGGGCCATTGCCTGGATCCAAAATCATTGGATGGAAACACCCTGGAGCCGGGCGATTTTTCAGGTGGTTCTCGGCGGAGCGCTGGTGTTCGCGGCCGGGATATTGATCGGAAACGCTTGAGCATGCTCTTGCCAATAGGTCAGATGTAAAGGATATGTGCGGCCTAAAATAATAATGAGTTGACCGGTTTGGGCGCTGGCGGGCCGGGGAAGTAGGGCCATGTTGCAGAATTTTGTTGTCTGGCTGTTGGCGAGGGACCGGCGTGTAAAGCAGTTGGTCCTGGTGGCTGCTGACACCTTCATTGTCGTGTTCGGAGCGTGGTTGGCTTACTGCATCCGTTTGGATGCAATATATGTTCCCAATCAGTCTCAGCTGGTTATGATCCTCTCGGCGCCATTGATCGCTATCCCCATTTTCTTTGGTTTCGGGATGTATCGGTCGCTGATCCGATACGTAGGTCAGGAGGCGATCTGGTCGGCCTTCAAGGCTGTTGGTTTGACAGCACTGCTCTGGGGATTGCTAGCATTTATGACGCGCGCCTATGGGATCCAGGGGGTTCCGCGTTCGGTTCTCGTCCTGACCTGGCTTTTCGTGCTTGTCATGGTGATCAGCCTGCGGTTTTGGGCACGCTGGTTTCTTGTTACGCAAAGCAGTGGCTCTGTACCGCGCAGGTATTTCCTCATATACGGGGCGGGAGAGGCGGCGAGACAGATTGCATCGACGTTGCAAAGCCAGAATCCTCGGTTGTCGGTCATTCACGCCACCGATGATCCGAGCCTATATGGCCGTCTGATCGGCGGCAACGCGGTCTTTCCCTCAAAGGATGTCCCCGACTTGGTCCGTCGCTACGAGATCAAGGATGCGATCATCACCCTTCGTTACACCAGCAATGCAAAGCGGATGGATGTGGTTGAATCGCTGCGCAAACAGGGTGTCCGGGTGCGGATACTGCCACCGTTCGCGGACATTGTGGACGGCAAGCACATGGTCAACATGGTTCGGGAGGTCGAAATTGGTGATCTTCTCGGCCGTGAAATGGCGACACCTGACAAGAAATTGATGGAAATCAACACCAGCGGCAAAGTCGTGCTCATCACAGGTGCGGGCGGGTCGATAGGATCTGAGCTCTGCCGCCAAGCGATCTCGCTGCGCACATCCAAGCTGGTGCTGCTGGAGAACAGCGAAGTTGCGCTCTACCAGATTATGCGCGAACTCAGCCAGAAGGGCGATTTGGAAATCGTACCGATCCTCGGATCGGTGATGGACCAACCGCTTGTAAAACGGCTCTTCGATGAACACGGGGTCAACACCGTGTTTCACGCCGCGGCCTACAAGCATGTGCCGCTGGTCGAAGACAATCCGTTTCAGGGTGTCATCAACAATTCGCTCGGAACACTGTCAGTCGCAACCGCGGCCTTTGAATCCAATGTCGAGGTCATGGTTCTGGTCTCCACAGACAAGGCGGTTTGGCCATCAAGCGTCATGGGCGCATCCAAGCGGATTGCCGAACTTATCATTCAGGATTTCGCTGCGAAGTCGAAGCGCGACAAGCTGTCCAAGACCTTCTGTGCTGTCCGTTTTGGAAATGTCATCGGATCGAGCGGCTCGGTCATTCCCCTGTTTCGCGAGCAGATCCGCAGCGGCGGGCCGCTGACTCTGACCGATACCGGCGCGACGCGGTATTTCATGACTGTTTCCGAAGCGGCCCAGTTGGTGATTCAGGCAGGCAGCATCGCGCGGCCTGACAGCAAACAATCCGAGAGCGAGGGGGATATCTACCTCCTCGACATGGGAGATCCGGTTCTGATCAGGGATTTGGCGGTCAAGATGATCCAGCTGTCGAACCTGACCGTCTGCGACGAAACCAATCCGCAAGGTGACATCGCCATGCAGATCATCGGCCTGCGACCCGGTGAAAAACTCCATGAGGTTTTGCGCTATTCGGTCAAAGAGCCAAACCCGACCGCCCATCCGAAGATCTCGGTTGCATCCGAACCCCCGGCCGAAGCTCTGGATTTCGATCAGCTCTACGCGGACCTGAGACAGATCGCAGCGGCACATGACCATGATCGGCTTATGGAACTGCTCTCTCGTGTCACGGGTCTTAGCCGCCCTGAAGATGGCGACGAAAGCAATCCGGACAGTTCATGCCCGCGGACGGTTTAACACAGCAACCCGGTCTTCGGGTGGATTGATGCAGCCCTCTGCTGGGATCACGTTGCTCTGGCTTGGATATCAATGCCGGACCCGGCGCCTTTTTCGTTGCAGCTGGTCTGATCCGGTTCTAGTCTGGCCTCGATTTCATCTCAGGGGCTTTAAGATGTGGCAGGGTGTTTTTCCCGCGGTAGCGATGCGATTGGACACCGCAGGTGGACACCACAATTTCCGCAATGACCGTTGGTTCTGCTCACTGGTGCGGACCATCAGGATGATCGAGCCGACTGTGAAGAACAGATCCCAATTGTGAGTGCGAAGCCGCGCCGCATCGAGCCGTTGACGCTGCTCATAGGCGTTTCCATGACCATCGGTTATGGCACGCTTTATTACCCCTTCGCCATTCTCGGTCCCGAGATCGCTCGGGCCCAGGGCTGGAGCAACAGCTTTGTGTTTGGTGTTTTCTCGGTGGCATTGCTGACCAGCGCGGCCACAGCCTCGGTCGTTGGCCATGCGATGGACCGTTTCGGCGCGCGGCCGGTGATGGTCGTAGGGTCTTTTTTCGCCACCTGCGTGCTTGTCAATCTCTCCTTTGTCGAGACCATGGTTGGCTTTGCCGTTGCCATGCTGCTGATCGAATTCGCCGCGCGCATGGTCCAGTATGAGACCGGCTTTGCCGCATTGACCGCCCTGCATGGCCGCAACGCCAGGCGCCCCATTGCCCACGTGACCCTGGTCGCCGGTTTCGCCTCGACCGTCTTCTGGCCGTTGATCCATTGGTTGCTGGGCTTCATGGACTGGCGCGGGGTCTTTCTGGTTCTCGCTGCGATCAATTTTCTTGTTGCCCTGCCGATTCATATGCTGGTTCCCAACAGGCCGGAACTGCGTGCTGCAGATCGGAACGACGAGCCGGAACCGCAAACCGCGAGCGCCGCTGGCTTGGTCGCCCAGCCGCTTCGGGATCCTGGCCTGCTGCAACCCGGCCGTCGCATGCCGGCCTTTTTGCTGCTTTCACTCGCCTTCGCGGGGGGCAGCTTCCTGATGTCTGCGGTGCACACCTCATTTTTCCTGATCCTCGATCAGATGGGCCGCGCGGCTGCGTTGGCTGCGTTGGCTGGTGCGGTGATCGGCCCGATGCAGGTCGCTGCCAGATTGATCGAAATGGTCACCGGGGAGCGCGTTGCCTCTTCGATGGTCGGATTGATCTCCACCGGCACCTTGTTTCTGGGCATCGTGATCCTTGCTGCGGGTCTATGGTTTGATGCGGACTTGGTCATCATCGCTTTCGCGGTCAGCTTTGGCATCGGGCAGGGGCTCAACTTCATCGCCCGCGCGATTCTGCCCGCCAGACTGTTCGGAACTGATGGGTATGGCGCAATGACCGGAAAGCTCGCCACCATTCGCTTGTTTGCGATGGCCGGTGCCCCGTTTTGTACGGCACTGGCACTGACCCATGCAGGCATCGGCATAACCTTCGCCATGCTGATCGGCATTGCCGCCGTCAGCGTCGCAGCGTCATGGGCTTTGTGGGGGATAGAAAGGCGCTGCGGCAGCGCGCAAGCTCTCGCATCCGCGCAATGAGATGGTGAGCTGAAAAACGGCCCTGCCGGACCCCTGATCAGCGCAACGCGCCGACCATGACCTCTGTGCTGTTCTCGATGGTCACCCAGCGGCCCGAATTGTTGGAGGCCTGACGCTTGAGATAGCTGTAGGGCGTGTCGCGCCAAAGCTTCACATCGTCTTCGAGATTGTCGAGCACAAAATCGCCTTCGGAGGTCCTCAGCGTCAGCACTGCATGGCCTTCTCCGTCTGGCTTGCGGACAACGGTGATCAGCACATCAGCCGCTGAAAAGCCCCGTTCCATCAGCATGTGGCGCTTGAGCAGCACATAGTCTTCGCAGTCACCTGCGATCTGGGGATACGCCCAGACCTCTTCCTTGCCGAACAGCTCCAGATCGGTCTTGGGCATCACCGAAAAATTGACCGCACGGTTGATCTCCCGGATCACCTCCCAGCCGTAATCGGTGACCTTCGGAGCGGCGCCTGATCCTTTGACCGGTTCGCACTCGGAACTGAACTGTTTGCAGAATTCATAATGGCCGATGGGTTGGGAGGTGATCCGGCCGGTCTGCATCGACAGCCCGGTCGAACCGCTGACGCCAGTAAAGGCGAAAAACGCCGCGGACGCGACCATCATAGCCTTGTATTTTCCCGGTCCACGAAACATTTCCGGTGTACTCCACGCCATCCCAATTCATTAACAAATAGTTAAGAACGGTTGGCGCGAAGAGTCAATTACAGGATTCCCGCATCTCCCGATATGGTTACCGGCCGCGACCGCAGTGGTTGGCCGGCTCGAGCGCCACCTGAGGATAGGCCGAGTGTGGGGTCGGCGGCGTTCCCGCTTTTCAGGAACCTGCCGGTATGCTCTCTACGGCAGCCAGGATCCTGGCAATGTCCTCATCGCGCGAGAGCCGGTGGTCGCCGTCACGGATGAGGGTGAGGGTGACATTCTCCGATGGCAAGTGCTCCATCAGCTTGAGCGCGTGCTGCCACGGCACGTCCGGATCCGCCATGCCCTGAATGATGTGAACCGGTGCGCCGGTTTCGATCAGCCCCTCAAGAACCCGGTTCTTGCGGCCGTCCTCGAACAGGGCGCGTGTGAACACGTTCGGATCCGGGCCGTAAGGTGTGGGCTCTTCATAGTAGCCGTCCCGTTCCAGCGCCTCGCGCTGCGCTTCTGTCAGTTCGGGTTCCATCAGCTCAAGCGTGAAATCCGGTGCCGGCGCGATCAGCACCAGACCGGCGATGCGCTCGCCCTCACCGCGCTTGCGAAGCTCCTGAACCATCCTGAGCGCAACCCAGCCACCCATCGATGAGCCGACCAGGATCTGCGGGCCGGAGGTGAATGTGTCGAACGCCGCCAGGCTCTCCTCAAGCCAGCGTGAAATCGTGCCCTCCCGGAATTCGCCGCCCGAAGCGCCATGACCGGAATAATCAAACCTGAGCGCAGCCCGGCCTTCCTCTCCCGCCTTGTCACACAAGGCCACTGCCTTCGAGCCGCTCATGTCAGACCGGTAACCGCCGAGCCAGACCACGCCTGGCAGATCGCGTCCGATCCCGGTTGCGGCGCGCATAAGCGCTGCAATTGGTCTTGCTGCATTGCCGTCACCGACGGTCAGTTCTTTGGCAATTGGGTTCATCGTCATCACCCCGTTTCTCAAGAAGTTTTTGCTCTCTTACAAGATTCGGCGCTGATCGGCGTAACCTGTGGTGATTTTTTCGCTAAGTCATGCTATTGACAGCCGCCCGCTGATCAGGACATTGCGCGAAAACATCTGTGCTCGCGCTTCGCAATCGGCGGAACCGGACCAATTATTCAGGAGACCAAAGCCATTCGCAGACCTTTCAGAGCGCCGCCGACCACCAATGAAGGCCCCCGCGCGAACCAGAACATCCGGGCCGCACAGGTCCAACTCATCGATGCTGAAGGCCAGAACCATGGCGTCTTGGCAACCGACCAGGCACTTGCCATGGCGGAAGAGGCAGGTCTCGATCTTGTCGAGATCAACTCCAACGGCGACGTGCCGGTCTGCAAGATCGTCGATCTGGGCAAGCTGAAATACCAGTCACAGAAAAAGGCGTCCGAGGCGCGCAAGAAGCAGAAGACCGTCGAGGTCAAGGAAATCAAGATGCGCCCGAATATCGACACACATGATTATGATGTGAAGATGCGCGCCATGAACCGCTTCTTTGACGAGGGTGACAAGGTCAAGGTGACCTTGCGCTTCCGCGGCCGTGAAATGGCCCATATGGAGCTGGGCATGAAGCTGCTTCAGAAGGTCAAGGATGACACCGTCGAGATCGCCAAGGTGGAAGCCGAGCCGAAGCTCGAAGGCCGTCAGATGATGATGGTCCTGGCTCCGAAATAACGCCTTTTTGGCAATATGATTGACCGGTCCTGCTGTCGCGGGGCCGGTTTTTTGCTGCAAACGCGCAAATTCAAGACTGGGCCGTTGCGCTTTTGCGCAGCCGGGTCTATAAGGCGCGCGTTCAAACCGGCCGGCAGGGCATGCCGAGGCGGTTTCCAACGCTTGATGCTCAAGGGTTCTTCGCCCCTGAGCGTCTCACCCAACAAGAAGATGGCTGCACAGGCGTCATTGTGGCGCTTAAAGGCCTGATAAGGAGTAGCGAAATGCCCAAGATGAAGACGAAGTCGTCTGCCAAGAAGCGGTTCAAGATCACCGCAACCGGCAAGGTGAAATCCGCCGCCGCGGGCAAGCGCCACGGCATGATCAAGCGGTCCAACAAGTTCATTCGCGACGCACGCGGCACCATGGTTCTTTCCGAGCCTGACGCCAAGATCGTCAAGAAGTTCCTTCCCAACGGCCTGTAAGCAGAGCCGGGACCAGCGATTTTAAGGAGATCATGAGATGGCACGCGTAAAACGGGGCGTTACCGCCCATGCAAAACACAAGAAGGTCCTGAAGAAAGCCAAGGGCTTTTATGGACGCCGCAAAAATACCATTCGCGCTGCGAAGGCCGCTGTCGACAAGTCGATGCAGTATGCCTACCGCGACCGCAAGGTGCGCAAGCGCAATTTCCGCGCTCTGTGGATCCAGCGCATCAATGCCGCTGTCCGCGAACATGGCCTGACCTATGGCCGCTTCATCGATGGCCTCACAAAGGCCGGTATCGAAGTTGACCGTAAGGTGCTTTCCGACATGGCGATCCATGATGCGGAAGCCTTCGGCGTGCTGGTTGCAGCCGCGAAGAAAGAGCTTGAATACCTCAAGGACAAGACTCCGAACGAGTTTGAAAGCGCTGTCGCCTAAGCCAGCGTTTTCCCCTCGACACAGTCTGAATTGACCATTTGGGATCCCGCGCTGGCACGGCTGGCGCGGGATCTTTCGTTTTGGATGAAGCATGGGCGACGACACAAACAAGGATGAGGTACTGTCCGCCGACGAGCTGTCGCAGGTGCTGCACGCGCTTGCCGGCTCGCCGGATCGCCGCATCACACCGATCAACATTTCGGGGCGTCGGGTCTGGATCAAGCGTTACGACATCGAGCCGCGGGCATTGGCCAAGCGGCTGCACTGGCTGATCTCGCCGATCCTGTTTCCTGTGTTCCTGCGTGGCTCGGAGCCTGCTCTGGGGGAGGCCGGTGTCGAACGCGAGTGTTCCAAACTGGCTGCGTTCCGCGCTGCGGGTTTCCAGACGCCGGATGTGGTTTACCGTTCGGGCGCAACTCTTGTCCTGTCGGATGTGTCTCCGATCCTGACCGAGCAACTGGCCGGCGCGACCGAACTGGAGCGGCGTGAGCTGCTGCCAATACTGTTTGCCGTTTTGGGCCGGATTCACAGTATGGGTCTGGTTCATGGCCGCCCGCATCTGCGCGACATGTCGATGAGGAATGGCGACATATGTTTCTTCGACTTCGAGGAGGCGCCTGAAACCACCATGCCGCTTGCCGATGCCCAGGCCCGCGATCTGTGGCTCATGATGCTGCCCGTGGTCGCGGCAGAGTCTGACACTGGGCAGTGCCGGTTGTTGTTGCAGGCATGGCTGAACAGGGCGCCGGTCGCATCGATCGCGGCTCTCCTGCGTTTCCTCAAATTCTGCAGGCCGCTGCTGGGGTTGGCGCGGCTGGTGCCGGTGTCGCTCCAGGGCAGCGATCTCAAGCGATTTCTTGGCACGGCAAGGTTCCTCGTCGCGTCAATTTCGGATATGGACAGCGCAATCGCCACAAACGGTCATCGCGCAGGATCACAACAGGTAAAGTCATGAGCCAGTACCAGACACTCGAATCCTCAATCATGGCCGAGATTTCGGGCGCTTCCGACGAGGCCGCCATCGAAGCGGTGCGGGTCGCAGCCCTCGGCAAGAAGGGCTCGGTTTCCGAGCTGCTCAAGGGGCTGGGCAAGATGTCCGCCGAGGAGCGTCAGGAGGCTGGTCCCGCGATCAACGGTTTGAAAACCCGCGTCGCTGATGCCATTTCCGCGCGCAAGACCGAGCTCAGGGATGCCGCCATCACAGAGCGTCTGGCGCATGAAAGTGTCGACATCAGCCTGCCGGCGCGGACCTCACCGGTCGAGCGTGGGCGCATTCACCCGATCAGCCAGATCGTCGACGAGATCACGGCGATCTTTGCCGATATGGGCTTCTCGATCGCCGAAGGTCCGGACATCGAAACCGACTACTACAATTTCACCGCACTCAATTTCCCCGACGGACACCCGGCGCGCGAAATGCACGACACCTTCTTTCTCGAGCCTGATGCAAATGGCGAGCGCAAGGTGCTCAGGACCCACACCTCGCCGGTTCAGATCCGCACCATGGAAGCCCAGACACCGCCGATCCGCATTGTCATTCCGGGCAAGACCTACCGGCAGGACAGTGACGCGACCCATTCGCCGATGTTCCATCAGGTTGAAGGCCTGGTGATCGACAAGCAGGCCAATGTGGGGCATTTGCGCTGGGTGCTGGAAGAGTTCTGCAAGGCCTTCTTCGAGGTCGACAACGTCACCATGCGGTTCAGACCCTCCTTCTTCCCCTTCACCGAACCGTCCTTCGAGGTCGACATCCAGTGCGACCGCACCTCGGGACCGATCGTCAAGTTCGGCGAAGGCTCCGACTGGATGGAGATTCTGGGCTGCGGCATGGTACACCCCAATGTGTTGCGCGCCGGCGGGCTCGATCCCGATGAATACCAGGGTTTTGCCTGGGGCATGGGGCTCGACCGCATTGCCATGCTGAAATACGGCATGCCGGACCTTCGCGATTTCTTCAACGCCGATGTGCGTTGGACCAGCCATTATGGTTTCCGCCCGCTCGACGTGCCGACGCTGTTCGGCGGCCTGAGTGCATAAATTGAGCGTGCAAGGAGTATAGACCCATGAAATTCACACTCTCCTGGCTCAAGGATCATCTTGAGACCGATGCAACGCTGGATCAGATCTGCGAGCGCCTGACCGCGATCGGGCTCGAGGTCGAGGATGTCGATGACAAGAAGGCCTACCAGCCCTTCGTCATCGCCAAGGTGCTCAGCGCTGAAAAGCACCCGGAAGCAGATCGCCTGAAGGTGCTTTCCGTCGATGCGGGCGACGGCAACCCGGTACAGATCGTCTGTGGCGCGCCCAATGCACGCGCGGGTCTGGTCGGCGCGCTGGCGCGTCCCGGGACCTATGTGCCGGGCATCGACGTGACGCTTTCGGTCGGTAAGATCCGCGGCGTCGAAAGCCACGGCATGATGTGCTCCGAGCGGGAACTCGACATGTCCGACGAGCATGATGGCATCATCGATCTGCCTGATGATGCGCCGGTCGGCACGCCGTTTGCGGCCTATGCCGGCCTGGATGATCCGGTCATCGAAATCAATCTGACGCCGAACCGTCCCGATTGCACCTCGATCTTCGGCATCGCCCGGGATCTGGCGGCTTCGGGTCTGGGAACGCTGAAGGCCCCGAAGGCGCCGGAGTTTGCCGTCGAAGGCGAGACCACGCAGAACGTGAAACTCATTCTCGATGACGAGAGCCTCTGCCCCGGCTTCGCCTGGCGGCTGGTGCGCGGCGTCAAGAACGGACCAAGTCCGAAATGGATGCAGAAGCGTCTGCTCGCCATCGGCCTTCGCCCGATTTCGGCGCTGGTCGACGTCACCAATTACATGACCTTCGATCAGGGCCGGCCGATGCACGTCTTTGACGCCGACAAGGTCAAGGGCGATCTGGTGGTTCGCCGCGCCCAGGAGGGCGAGGAAATCCTGGCGCTCGACACCCGCACCTACAAGCTCAACCCGTCCAATGTGGTGATTGCTGATGACAATGGGCCGGAATCCATTGGCGGCATCATGGGTGGCGAGCATTCGGGCTGTGACGAGAACACCACCAATGTGTTGATCGAATCCGCGCTCTGGGATCCGATCAACATCGCCAAGACCGGCCGCAGCCATTCGATCATCACCGATGCGCGGTATCGCTTCGAGCGCGGCGTTGATCCTGAATACATGGTGCCGGGCCTTGAGCGCACCACCGAACTGGTGCTCGAGATGTGTGGCGGCAAGGCAGCAGCGGCGCGTGTTGAAGGCTACAAGGGACATCAGAAGAAGATCGTCGATTTCCCCTTCTCCGAGGTCAGGCGCCTGACCGGGCTGTCGGTCTCAAATGAGGAAGCACGCGCCATTCTTAATGGTTTGGGCTTCGAAGTGAGCGGCAGCGGTGAGACGGTTCAGGTCGCGGTTCCTTCCTGGCGTCCGGATGTCGACGGCAAGGCCGATCTGGTGGAAGAAGTCATGCGGGTGCATGGCGTCGACAACATCAAGCCGGAGCCCCTGCCGACCATGGGTGCGGTCAATGAGAAGATCCTGACCACGCTGCAGATCCGCACGCGGCTTGCCAAGCGTGCGCTCGCCTCACGCGGCATGCTCGAAGCGGTTACCTGGTCGTTCATCTCCGAAGAACAGGCGAAACTGTTCGGTGGCGGCGACCGCAGCCTCAAGCTCGCCAATCCGATTGCCGCCGACATGTCCGACATGCGGCCTTCGCTGCTGCCCGGCTTGATCTCTGCCGCTGGCCGCAATGGCGCCCGCGGCTATGGCGATGTGGCGCTGTTCGAGGTTTCCGGAACCTATGAGAACGACACACCAAAGGGTCAACGCCGTGTTGCCGGCGGTGTTCGCCGTGGCACTGCCGGGCTCAACGGGGGCGGGCGTCACTGGGACGGTGCGGCAAAGCCTGTCGGTGTGTTTGACGCCAAGGCCGATGCCATTGCCGTACTGGAAGCCTGCGGCGCGCCAGTTGATCGCCTCTCGTTTGAACGCGGGGCGGCCGACTGGTACCACCCAGGCCGCTCCGGCCTGATCAAGCTCGGCCCAAAGACCGTGCTCGGCCATTTCGGCGAGTTCCATCCAAACACGCTTGATGCGCTGGATGTCTCAGGTCCGCTCTGCGGCTTCGAGGTCTTCATCGATGCGATTCCCGAGCCAAAACGCAAGGTAACCCGCACCAAGCCGGTGCTTGAGCTCTCGGCCTTCCAGGCTGTGCGCCGCGATTTTGCCTTTGTGGTCGATGCCGATGTGGCGTCCGCCACGCTGGTGCGCGCGGCGCAGGGAGCTGACAAGCAACTCGTCACCGGAGTCACGGTCTTCGACCTGTTCGAAGGCCCGTCGCTTGGCGAAGGCAAGAAGTCGGTCGCCATCGAAATCACCATCCAGCCGCGCGAGCGGACGCTGACCGACGAGGACCTCGACAAGATCGCCAAATCGGTCATCGCCAATGTCGAGAAGTCCTCAGGCGGCGTCTTGCGGGGTTAAGAGGTTCGAACCCGATTGCCGACCCCGATGTATCGGCGAAAAAATCAGGCGGCGCTCTTATGTGAAGAGCGCCGCCTTTTTCATGTGAACAGGACTTTGCGGCGCGCAATCAGTGCGCGAGCATTTCCTTTACAATTTCGTCTGCTGTGAGACCCGATGGATAGTATGTCGGCCAGTTGGTGACTTCCTCCAGCAGGGCGGCGCGATCATTGCCGGAATAGAGATGATAGTGACCTGCCTTGCCCGGAGCGATGGCATGGTCGCTGAACTGAACGAACATCGGCGCTGCGTCGTCGCCGGCGGTTTTCCTGAAGATGTAGCGAACGCCGCGATTGCCTTTCTTGTAGGTCAGCACCTCGCGCCCGTCCGGGGCATACTGCGCCGCCACCGGCTTGCCTTCACGATAGAAGGTGAAAATGTCGCCACCGATGGTGATGCGCTCGACATCCGTCTTGTAGCCGGTCTGATAATAGGCGCGGTATTCCTCGGCGCTCTTCTCGCCGTGTGCAGCCTTGTGGGCCATAACCGGCTCCAGCGAGCCGTCAAGCAGATAGGGATAGACCGACTGCCAGTCGCCTTGCCAATCCGAAAGCGTCCGGTCCTCGATCTGGCTGTCCTCGAAATATCCACGATAGATGTCGTCACTCTTGTGTGCTTCGTGGGTGTGTCCCTTGTCCGATGCCGCCGCTGCCGGACTGTGGGCGAGCGACATGGTCGCCATCAGCACCGCGCAAGCGATCCCCAGAGCCCTGCCATATCTGAAGATGAAAATGTTCTGCATGCCTAAAACCTCGATTGTTGGTGGAGAGATTACTCTCAATGGATACGTCATGTAATAACGTAACGTTTTCCTCTATCGAGGGCTCCTTTGGATTGCAAGGCCCCTTCTTAAAATTCCGAGCAGGATTTTGCGGTGACAGGCACGCTCCAATGAAATTTCATCCTGTGCGGTAGGCGAACGGTCACCGGGCGGTCTATAAGCGAACCGAACTTGCGTGAGAAATGGGCCCATGAACCTTATTCTGAATTCAGACAGCTACAAATATTCGCACTTTGCGCAGTATCCGCCCGAAACCGCGGCGATCTCGGCCTATGTCGAGGCCCGCCCTGGCGGCAAGCATGACCATGTGCTGTTCTTCGGGCTGCAGATGTTCCTGAAGGATTATCTTTCCCGCAGGATCACCATGAACGATGTCGACGAGGCGGAAGCGATGATCACCGCCCACGGCTTGCCCTTCCACCGCGAAGGCTTCGAGAAGATCGTTACCCGTCATAATGGGCATCTTCCCCTGCTGATCGAGGCGCTGCCTGAAGGGATGATCGCCCCCGTAGGCACGCCGCTGGTGCAGGTCAGAAACACCGATCCGGATTTCTTCTGGCTCCCGACCTTCATCGAGACCGCGCTGCTGCGCGCTGTCTGGTATCCCTCCACCGTGGCCACCGTGTCACATGGCGCGCGTCAGATCATCTCGGCATCGCTCGAGCGTACCTGCGACACACCCGATGAGGTTCTGCCCTTTCGCCTGCATGATTTCGGCGCCCGTGGCGCCACCTCTGCCGAGCAGGCGGGCATCGGCGGCGTCGCCCATCTGGTGAGTTTCATGGGCACCGACACCGTCAGCGCGCTCGTCTATGCGCGCCGCTTCTACCACGAGCAGATGGCTGGTTTTTCCATTCCCGCCGCCGAACACTCGACCATGACCAGCTGGGGCGAGGACCGCGAGACCGAGGCCTACCGCAACATGCTCAAGCAGTTTGCGGGGCCGGGGAAGCTCGTCGCGGTGGTGTCGGATTCCTACGATCTCTACCGCGCTGTCAAAAACATCTGGGGCGAAGAGCTCAAGGCCGAGGTCGAGGCCTCGGGCGGCACGCTGGTGGTGCGGCCGGACTCGGGCGACGCCTCCCGGGTGCCGGTCGACACGGTGGAAATGCTGGGCGAAATCTTCGGCTTCTCGCTCAACGCCAAAGGCTACAAGGTGCTCAATCCGGCGGTGCGGGTGATCCAGGGGGACGGGATCACGCCTGAGACCATCCGGGTCATTCTGGGCCGTCTCGAAGACCGCGGCTGGTCGGCTGAAAACATCGCCTTCGGCATGGGCGCGGGTCTGCTGCAGAAGGTCAATCGTGACACGCTGCGCTTTGCCATGAAGGCCAATGCCCGCCAGGATGATGACGGCGTCTGGCACGGCATCAACAAGAACCCGAAAACCGATCCGGGCAAGGCCTCCAAGCGCTACCGCCAGGCCGTGGTGGTGGAAAAGGGCTGCCCCCTGGGCGTAGCGCTCAAGGACATCGGAGACCGTGAAAACCTGATGCAGCCGGTCTGGCGTGATGGCGAATTGCTGGTCGACTGGACACTCACCCAGATCCGCGAGCGGGCCGCATCGAGCGATTGACGTTGGTCAGCAGCGACCGCGGTTACACATCCGGCCCGGGACCGAACACGAAGCGGGAATAGCCCAGATAGGCAAACAAGGTGGCGGAGCCTGATCCGAAGATCAGCGCCAGATAGGGCGAGAGCCCCGGCAGCAGCAACAGCAGGCCGGAATAGACCGAGTAATTGATCAGTGTGGAAACAAGGCCGACGCCGCCATAGCGGACGCCTTCCACAGCCACGTTCCGGTGCGAGGCGCCAAAGGTGAAAGTGCGATTGATGATATAGCTGCACACCAGTGCCGCGCCGATGGCAGGCGCCCGGGCGGTGAACGGGTCCAGCATTTTCAGTTCCAGCAGCAGCCAGAGCACGCCCATATCGACCACGAAACCCACAGCGCCGGCAAACAGGAAGAATGACAGTCTTTTCATGCGGTGCGGTTTCGGCTTTCGGTTCTGGAAACCGGAATTCTGGCCCGGTCGCTTGTCGGAACGTCCTCGCTTACATCCGTGCCAGCGTCAACCCGCCCTTGACCGGGTTTGTCACAATTCTTCTGCCCATATCCATTCTGTCGATGATTGAATGCAGCCCGGGTGTTGACAGGCCCCGCCTCCGGCGGGCTTGAATGCGCCCTGATCCGCGGCATGGCTGATGGCTGCCAAACATCCGCGGGAACGGGAGGAAAAAACATGTTTCGATGGGGCATCATGTCGACGGCCAAGATCGGCCGCGACCAGGTTATTCCGCAATTGCAGGATTCGGAAAACGGCGTGGTCACGGCAATCGCCAGCCGTGATCATGCCCGCGCTCGCGCTGTGGCCGACCGGTTCGGCGCGCCTTACGCATTTTCCAGTTATGAGGAACTTCTGAGCTCACCGGATGTGGACGGCGTCTATATCCCCCTGCCAACGTCTCAGCATATCGAATGGTCGATCAAGGCCGCGCGTGCGGGCAAGCACGTTCTGTGTGAAAAGCCCATCGCCCTCAACGCCGCCGAAATCGCCCCGCTGATTGAGGCGCGCGACGCGGCCAATGTGCTGGTCTGTGAGGCCTTCATGGTCACCTACCATCCGCAATGGCACAAGGTTCGGGATCTGATTGCCAATGGCGCGATCGGCCGTTTGCGCCACGTCCAGGGCGCTTTCTCCTACTTCAACACCGATCCGGAGAACATGCGCAACCAGCCCAGTCTCGGTGGCGGCGGGCTGCCCGACATCGGTGTGTATCCCACCGTGTCAACCCGGTTCTCAACCGGGCGCGAGCCGGTCAGGGTCCAGGCCACTGTCGAGCGTGATCCGGACTTCGGCACTGACCGGTACGCCAGCGTCAAGGCTGACTTCGGTGATTTCGATCTGAGCTTCTACTGCTCGACGCAGATGGCGCTTCGGCAGATCATGGTGTTCCACGGCGAGGCCGGATACATCGAGGTCACGGCCCCTTTCAATGCAGGCGATTACGGCCACGCCGTCGTCACGCTGCACAATCGTGGTCATGACGGGGCCGAAAGTTTTCGCTTTCCCGGCGTGCGCCAGTACCGGCTGCAGGCCGAGGCATTTGTGCGCAAGGTCGAGGGCGCAGATGAAGAGGTTTTCACCCTTGAACAATCCGTGCTCAACCAGAAACTGATAGACGCGATCTACCGTGCCGCCACCCATGATGGCTGGGAACAGGTCTGACGGACGTCTTCGAACAGCGCCAGCACCGGGTTACGCCGATTTGCAACTGGCAAAGGCCTGATGTATGCAAATTGTCCGTCCGGACTGCCCAAGAGCGAATCACCTTTGTTCCATAAGTATTTGAAAGTTAAAGAAAATATTTCGCTTCGGCGGGCGATGGGCAGTGAATGCAGTCACAAAACGGGGCGAGGATCAGAATGAACCGCGAGCAGACAAACCGGATCAGGTTCGCAATTGAGGAATTGCTGCCGCCGATCGTGCGTGATTCGGTGCTTTTTACAGGGCTGGCTCGTCTGGTTTGGGGAAAGCACATTGACACGCTTGCCGATTTTCGTGTCCGCGCACCATTTCTGACACCTGAAGAATATGAGGCGCTCTACACCGAGCATCCGCGGGTGCATGACGAGACTGACAATTCAAAGGCCTGCATCGCCGAAATCGCAAAGGACCTCACCGGCGACAGCGTCTGTGATGTGGGCTGCGGGACCGGATATCTTCTCCGGAGCCTGGCTGAGCGCCGCAACGAGACGCCTCGTCGTTACGTTGGCGTCGATTTTGTCATTCCCGAACATTTTAGCGATCAGGGGCTGGAGTTCGTCAAGGCACCTATTGAAAAGCTGCCATTCGCCGATGGCGAATTCGATACGGTGATCTGCACCCATGTGATCGAACACATTCTTGATTACCGCAAGGCCCTGGCCGAGTTGCGGCGCATTGCACGCAAGCGGCTGATCATCGTGGTGCCGCGGGAGCGTGAGGCGATCTACACCTTCAACCCGCATTTCAACTTCTTCCCCTACAAGCACAGTTTCCTGCGCGCCATTCAGCCGCTCGAACATCGCTTCAAGTGCGTTGACATCGGGCGTGACATCTATTTCTCGGAAGAGAGGACGGTTCCGCTGTGATGAAGACCTCCACACTGATGGGCGTCATCGCTGTCCCGCTTGTCATTTCCATCGGTCAGATTCTGTTCAAGCGGTCGAGCGAGACATTGAGCGGACCAGATGGCCCGATCTGGGGATTGATCACAAGTCCGCATTTTTGGATCGCGCTGGTCATGTACGGGTTGGCCACAGTGGCCTGGGTCTTCGTAATTCGCGACATGCCGATCGGACGCGCCTACATGTTCATGGCGCTGTCCTATCTCTACATTCCGCTTCTTTCTCTGCTGTTTCTTTCCGAATCGATCACCACACCACAGATCATCGGCGCGTTGATCATCTGTGTCGGAATTGTCGTGAGCGGGATGAAAGCCTGAACCCTGCGCGGGTATTTGGGCGCGTCAGGCGCAATCAGGCGTGCCGACCGCCGCCCTGTGGAGTAGACATCAACCAGATCCGCATTGGCTCATTTCTGCGCCTGCTTCAGGCAGCGCTGCGCCTTTTGGCGACCGCTTTGACAGTCTTGCCCGACACCACATCCGGCTTGCTCCCGGTTCTTGGTGACGGAGCGATCGACATGTAGTGAAACCGCTTTTGTTCGGCCCTTCCGCGGGCCACCGAATCGAGAATCACGCCACCGGCAAAGATGATCAGCGACATCATCATCATCGCCACGGCAAGCATCCAGGTTGGCATCCGCGTTACCAGACCGGTCAGGAAGTATTCGTTCAGGACCGGCACCATGAACAGCATCGACAGCGACAGCATCATCACGCTGAGATAGCTGAAAAACGTGAACGGCCGTGTCTCTTTCATCAGCATGGCGAACATCCATAGGATCTTGGCGCCGTCTTTGAAGGTGGAAAGCTTGGACTGAGATCCTTCCGGACGTCGCCCATAATCAAGCATTAGTTCGGTCACCGGCAATTTCAGCACCGATGCATGGACGCTCATTTCAGTCTCGATCTCGAAACCACCTGACACCGCCGGGAAACTTTTGGCGAAGCGCCGGGAAAATGCCCGGTATCCGGAGAAGATGTCCGTGAAATCATTGCCGAAGATGGTCTTGTAGAGAGTGTTGAAAATCGAGTTGCCGAAGGCATGGCCGCGGCGTCCGGCGTCGTCGGTGACACCACGGCGAGTGCCGACCACCATGTCGCTGCGCTCTGTCAGAAGCGTCCGGATCAGCTCCGGACCGTCGTCGGGAGCATAAGTGCCATCCCCGTCCGCCATCAAGAACACATCCGCATCGATATCTGCGAACATCCGGCGGACGACGTGACCTTTGCCCTGACGGGTCTCACGGACCACGGTTGCCCCGGCAAGGGCTGCACGAAGTGCCGTCTGATCCTTGGAGTTGTTGTCATAGACATAAATTCTGGCGCTTGGCAGTGCCGCACGAAAACCGGCGACAACCGCGCCGATTGTCTCGGCTTCATTGTAGCACGGCAGCACCACCGCGATATCAAGATCTTCGAAAACACCGTCTGACATGGGAAATCCTATTTGCTGCGGTCCATCCTCAGCGCTGGCTTTACTATTTCTTGAGAAGGTTAAGGCTAGGTTGCGGCGCGTGTAATAAGTGAGCTGGAGTCCTGCTTTTGACCAAGAATAATCCGGCGGTGGGCCAGGCGGGTCTGGCGCTTGAAGCGGTTGCGCCACATTCCACGGCCTTCAGGACGCTTGCGCCGTTGCATCGTCCGGTCATGCTGGCGATGCTGGTTCTGACGGTGTTGACCGCGATCATGCACTTCTCCTCCTATGTCGATTATGTCGGCGCCGACAATGATGACGTGATGCGCCTCGTGCAGGTGCGCGATCTCCTGTCCGGCCAGGGCTGGTTTGATCTCACCCAGACAAGGCTTGGTCTTGAGGGCGGCACGCTGATGCACTGGTCGCGGCTCATCGATCTTCCTATCGCAAGCCTGGTCTTCGTCTTTTCCATGGTCATGGATCCGGTGATGGCCGAGGCAACGGCGCTGTTTGTCTGGCCACTGATCACCGTGGTGCCCATCTTCTACGCCCTGGCCTTGGCCGGTCAGACCCTCTCTGGCGCTTCAGGGCGAGTGATCGCACTGTTGCTGGCGTTTCTGTTCGTGCTCAGTGTCAATCGCTTCCAGCCGGGATCGATCGATCATCACAATGTTCAGCTGGGGCTTGTCGCGGTCATCGCTGCCTGCCTGATCATGCCCGGACGACCGGCCCTGGCGCATGGGGTTGCCGGCTTTGCCGCCGCCTTGGCGGTTGCCATTGGCGCGGAAACCACGCCACATATTGCGGTCATTGCACTGATCGTTGCGCTTCAATGGCTCTGGCTTGGCGAACCCGTGCGGGCGGCCGCACTGGCTTTTTCGCTGAGCATGGCGTCGACCCTCACAGCGGTCTTCTTTGCCACCGTGCCCCAGACGCAATACGGCCTCGTTGCCTGTGATGCGCTCTCGACCGGCTTTTATGCACTCGGCGTTGTTGGTGCGGGCGCATTTTTCCTCGCGGCCGCCGCCACCTCGCATCGAAGCCTGGCTTTCCGCTTCGCAGCGCTTGGCCTTGCTGGTGCCGCCACGCTTGGCATGACGCTGTTGATCGCGCCACAGTGCCTGGGCAATCCGCTCGCAGGGCTTGACCCGCTGCTCAAATCGATGTGGCTCGACAATGTCACCGAAGCCCAGTCCTTTATGGCGCAGCTGCGCGCCGAACCCTGGACCATCGGCGGCTTCTATGCGGTGCCAGTGCTGGCGATGGGCTTGTGCGTCTGGAACATTCGTAAGCGCCATCAGGTCCACGCCCATGGCGTTCTGCTGGTGTTGCTGCTGGTCTCCTGGGCGATCGCGCTGGTGCAGGTGCGTGGTTCGGTTTTTGCCAACCTCTTGTCGGCGATTCCGATGGCGGCGTTGATCGCCGATCTCCGCGCCCGCGCCAATGCTGATCCCAAGAATCTGCGCAAGGGGCTGGCCTTTGCGGGCGTCTCCTTTGTTGCAGTGCCTTTCATATGGGCTTTCGCCGGGGCGCTCGCCTTGATGGGCGTCGACAAGGTGATGGGCAAGGAAGTCGAAGGCCTGCCAACGCGAAGCGAGAACAAATGCGCGGATGCGGCGGCGATGGCACCCTTGGCGCAAGAGCCGACGGGTGTTGTCTCCAGCCCGTCCAATCTGGGTGCCCATATTCTCCGCTTCACCTCGCACAGGGCGCTTTCGGCACCCTATCACCGCAATCAGGGTGGCATGCTGACCGAGCTTTACGCCGCCATGGCCAGGCCGAAAGATGCAGTCAAGTTTTTGCGTGGAGCCGGCGTCACCGTTCTGGCCTATTGCCTCAGCGACCCTCAGACGCGGACGGTCATGGCGGCCGCGCCGGATGGGCTGTATGCGGAGCTTGCAAAGGGCAATGTCCCCGATTGGCTCGAGCCGGTGCCAGGAACCGGATCCGCGCCGCTTCAGCTCTATCGGGTGTTGCCCTGACAATTGGCCTGCGGCCGCGGTCATGTGATCGCGGCCTGTTCCCCTTCACGTGGCATCAGGCTAATCTGTTGAGGTGATTTGCGCATCTTGCGCACCTCTTTGGCAGATGGAGCCAGAGCATGAGCAGACCCCTTTATCGCATCTTCGCCCGCTATCTGATGGCCTTGGGGCTCACATGTAGCCTGGTCGCGCCGGATCTGGGGCTCGCGATATCTGGCGCGCAGGCTGCTGAAACCGGCAAGCCCGCCAAGCAGATTTTTGGTGCCGCAAAGCTGCCGGCAGTGCTCCCTTCACGGGCGATAGGGTTTTACTCAAAAGGGTGTCTTGCGGGCGGCATTGCAATCCCGACCGATGGCGAGACCTGGCAGGCGATGCGGCTGTCGCGCAACCGGCGCTGGGGTCATCCCGATCTAATTGCGCTTGTCGAACGGCTGTCGCGCGAGGCCGCGGCCCAGGACGGTTGGCCGGGCCTTCTGGTCGGCGACATTTCCCAACCGAGAGGCGGTCCGATGCTTTCGGGCCATGCCTCGCATCAGATGGGGCTGGATGCCGACATATGGCTCACTCCGATGCCTGAGCGCCGTTTTTCACCTCAGGAGCGCGAAGATGTTTCGGCGACTTCGATGCTCAAGCAAAACACGCTCTATGTCGACCCGGACCGGTGGACGCCCGCCCATGCGCGGCTATTGATGCGCGCGGCGAGCTACCCCGAAGTGGAACGGATTTTCGTCCATCCCGGCATCAAGAAGAAACTTTGTGACAGCTGGCAGGGTGACCGCGCCGCGATGGGCAAGGTCCGTCCCTATTACGGCCATCACTATCATTTCCACATCCGCATCAAGTGTCCGCCTGGCGCCACGGGGTGCAAGAGCCAGACCCCGCCGCCTGCCGGATCAGGCTGCGGTGCGCCCCTGGCATGGTGGTTCAGCGACGAACCCTGGGCTCCGGCCAAGCCCAAGAAAGACACCAAGCCCAAACCCAAGAAACGCGAAATCCGACTGGCTGATCTGCCTGCCGCCTGCGCCGTGGTGGCTTCGGCGCCGGCACCCGCATCGGAAGCCGAGGTAACCCTCGGCGCAGATCCGATCGGCCGCATCGCCGCATCCGCGGTCGAAATGGCTCCCGCCGCATCCGCTTTCGCCACCTTGCCGAAGGTGGTCCCGCTGCCGGTCTGGCGTCCACGCGACTGAGACCGACGCCTGAGGCTGTCATTTGGTCATGCGCTGGTCGCCCGGCGTGAAATTTCCTTCCTATAGCGGCTTTCCGAACCGGAACGAAGCCGCTATAGGGAAGCGGTCAAATCGATTGAATAGCAAAATGCCCGTTTTGCTGGAATTGGACCGCCATGACTGAGCGCAAAGCCATCGCGCTGATCGCCCATGATCAGAAAAAGGACGATCTGGCGGATTTTGCCCGTTCTCATCGCAAGGCCATGTCGGCCTATCCCATTGTAGCCACTGGCACCACCGGCGGCCGCATTCTCGAGGCCTGCCCGGATCTTGATGTCACGCGGCTCAAGAGCGGGCCACTGGGCGGTGATCAGCAGATCGGCGCCTTGATCGCCACGGGTGAGGTTGCCCTCGTGCTCTTTTTTGTCGATCCGTTGACCGCGATGCCGCATGATGTCGACGTCAAGGCGTTGATGCGGCTTGCGATTGTTTATGATGTTCCCATGGCGCTCAACCGTGCCACCGCGGAACGCCTTCTGTCGACGCTCGACTGAGCACTGACACCCACATCGCGCGACCAGCCCGGTCGCCCCGAAACCAGATCCGGCCTGACAGGGACCCAACCGATGCCAAATCCCAGCGACTCCGACCACACAATCGCCTTTCCGATTCTGATTGGCGACATTGGCGGCACCAACGCGCGTTTTGCAATTCTGACGGATGCCTATGCCGAACCCAAGGAGTTTCCGGTTCTGGCCACGGCCGACTTTGAGACCATCGACCTTGCCATCCAGACCGGTGTTCTCGACAAGACCTCGCTACAGCCGCGGTCGGCCATTCTCGCCGTTGCAGGCCCGATCAAGGACAACGAGATCGACCTGACCAACTGCGATTGGGTGATCAAGCCCGAAGCCCTGATCCGCGAACTCGGTTTCGAAGATGTGATTGTGATCAATGATTTCGAAGCGCAAGCCCTGGCCGCCGCTTCGCTTGGGCAGGAGCATCTTGAGAAAGTGGGTGGCGGCGAAGTCCGTCCCGCCTCTTCCCGTGTTGTGGTGGGACCGGGCACCGGCCTGGGTGTCGCAGGCCTGGTCCATGCCCGGCACACATGGTTCCCCGTTCCCGGTGAAGGTGGCCATGTCGACATCGGCCCGAGAACGCCCCGCGATCTTGAGCTGTTCCCGCTGTACGACACGATCGGGGGACGTGTTTCCGCCGAGCAGCTTCTGTGCGGCCGTGGCCTGATGAACATCTACCGGGCTGTCTGCAAGGCCGGCAAGATCAAGGAAAGCGCCACAAGCCCGGCGGAAGTCACCGCCGCATGGTCTGCAGGATCCGATCCCGCGGCAGTCGAGGCAATCGAACTCTTCGTCACCTATCTTGGCCGGGTTGCGGGCGATCTGGCGCTTATCTTCATGGCGCGCGGCGGCGTTTATCTCGCTGGCGGCATCGTTCAGAAGATCATTCCCGCGCTCAATCAACCGCGCTTCCGGGAGGCTTTCGAGGACAAGGCGCCGCACAACGAAATTCTTGAGAACATCCCCACCTTCGTCATCACGCATCCGCTTGCCGCGCTGCATGGCCTGGCGGCCTATGCGCGCACCCCGGTCCGTTTCGGCGTTTCCACCAAAGGCAGTCGCTGGAAGGCATAGGCAAACTGCCTTCAACCCGCTATAGAGCCGCTTGAAACGGGCAGGCTGGTCCTCGCCCGAATGCGGCAAAGCCCCGGCATCGACCGGCGGCCTGATAGGACAAGGCAACGTGGCGCGCGGCAGAAACATCAGGGACGATGTCGAATCGCTAACCATGGTGATCCGCAGGATCATCCGTGAAAACGGCCGCGATTACGTCAAGACCTACATATTCGCCGCCTTCTGTCTGGTCCTAGTCGCAGCCTCCACCGCCTTCATGGCCTGGATCATGGAAGCGGTCATCAATGAGGCCTTCGCCAAGAAGAATGCTGATGTGATCTGGCTCATTTGCGGCTCGGTGCTTGCTGCATTCGTGATCCGGGGCGCGGCCTCCTATGGCCAGGCGGTGGCGCTGGCGCAGGTTGGCAACAATCTTGTCGCCCGCTACCAGCAGCGGCTGATCGATCACCTGATGCGGCTCGGCGTGGGCTATTTCGGTGAAACCCGCTCGGCGCAGATCGCCGCGCAAATCAGCCAGAATGTCGCCGGCATTCGCGATGTGATGAACCTCACCATCACCTCTTTCGCGCGCGATCTGCTGACGCTGATTGCACTTATTGTCGTCATGATCACCAAGGATCCTTTGCTGAGCCTGATCGTCTTTGTCGGGGCTCCGCCGATTCTCATCGCGCTGCGCTACATCTCCAAGCGCCTCAGAAGCGCCACGCGGGAATCCATCGATATCAACAGCCGTGTGCTCAGCGCCATGCAGGAAACCGTGCAGGGCATCACCATCGTCAAGGCGTTCACGATGGAATCCCAGATCAGCGAGCGGACATCGCATCTGATCGGCTCGGCAGAGGAGCGCTCCAACCGCATCGCACGTCTCACCGAACGCACCTCGCCATTGACGGAAACCGTGGCGGGCCTGGCGATTTCGGGCGTCATCGCCTATGCCGCCTACCGCTCGATCTATGACGACGTGCTCCCGGGCGCGTTCTTCTCCTTCATCACCGCACTTCTGCTTGCCTATGATCCGGTTCGGCGGCTGGCGCGGCTGCAGATCAACCTCGAACGCGCAGTCGTCAACGCGCGGATGATCTACGAGATCCTCGATGAAGAGCCCACGCAGGGAGACCGCTCCAGCGCGGTCGAGATCGAAATCCCGCACGGTGAGATCGAGTTCCGCGATGTCGGCTTTGCCTATGGCAATGGCGAGAAGGTGCTCGATGGTGTCAGCTTTACCGCTGAAGCGGGCAAGACCACGGCGATTGTTGGCCCCTCCGGCGCGGGCAAATCCACGCTGATCAGCCTGGTGCCGCGGTTCTACGACCCGTCTTCGGGCCAGGTGCTGATCGATGGCGTCGACATTGCGGACGTGACCAAGGGGTCACTGCGCCACCAGATCGCCTATGTCTCCCAGCAGGCCTGGCTGTTCGAAGGCACCATTCGTGACAATTTGCGCTATGCAAGGCCCGATGCCACCGATGCCGAGATCGAGGACGCGGCAAAGCTGGCCCATGCCCATGACTTCATTCTCGGCCAGCCCCAGGGATACGACACGCCGCTGGGTGAAAACGGCGCCAACCTGTCCGGTGGTCAGCGCCAGCGCATCTCGATTGCCCGGGCGCTGGTGCGCAACGCGCCGATCCTGCTGCTCGACGAAGCCACCTCTGCGCTCGATAATGAATCCGAGGCCGCGGTCCAGAAGGCGCTCGAAAGCGCGATGCAGCACCGCACGGTTCTGGTGATCGCCCACAGGCTTTCAACCATCGCCAAGGCCGACAAGATCGTGGTGATGCAGGCGGGTCATGTGGTCGAAAGCGGCAGTCACGCTGAACTGAGCGACACCACGGACGGCCTTTACGCGAGGCTCCAGGCCTTCAGCGAGACCGACGTTGTGGATGCGGGCAAGGCAAAGAAGGCCAAAAAAAAGGGAAACAAGTCATGAGCGCGATGCCGGACAGCATGGGTCTGATTGTGGTTGGTGCGGCAGGCCGCATGGGCCAGTCGCTGATCCGCGCCATCACCGAGATCGACGGAGCGCATCTCGCCGGCGCCATCGAACGGCCGGGATCAGCTGCACTTGGCAAGGATGCGGGCGAACTTGCCGGTGTCGGGCCGAACGGGGTCGCGATCACGGATGATGCGCTGACGGTTTTCGCCAAGGCCGAAGGTGTGCTCGATTTCACCGCGCCTGCAGCCACGCTCGAATTTGCCGAGCTGGCCGCCCAGGCCCGCATTGTCCATGTCATTGGCACCACCGGCATGGGCGAGAGTGACGAGGCCAAGCTGCATGCCGCCTCACGCCATGCCCGCATCGTCAAATCCGGCAATATGAGCCTCGGCGTCAATCTGCTTTCGGTGCTGGTGCGCCAAGCGGCAAAGGCACTTGCCGCCGGTGACTGGGACATCGAGGTGCTGGAAATGCACCACCGCCACAAGGTCGATGCACCTTCGGGCACCGCGCTGCTGCTCGGCGAGGCTGCAGCGGAGGGCCGCGATATCGGCCTGGGACAGCATTCTGTCCGGGTCCGCGACGGCCACACCGGCCCGCGCGAGCCGGGCACCATCGGCTTTGCCACCTTGCGCGGCGGTTCGGTGGTCGGCGAGCACTCTGTGATCATCGCCGGCGAGGGCGAAACGGTTGAGTTGACCCACAAGGCCACCGACCGCTCGATCTTTGCCCGCGGCGCCGTTCGTGCTGCGCTCTGGGCGCGGCCCCAGAAGCCCGGCTACTACTCCATGCTTGATGTGCTTGGTCTTTCCGACCACTGATCGAAACCGCCTGAGACCAAACCGCCTGAGAAAGGGAAATCACCATGTCCGGAACACTCGTCCTTGTCCGCCACGGCCAAAGCGAATGGAACCTGAAAAACCTGTTCACGGGCTGGAAGGATCCTGATCTCACCGAGCTCGGTGTCGAGGAAGCCAAGACCGGCGCCCAGGCGCTGAAGGAAACCGGCCTCAAGTTCGATGTTGCTTTCACGTCCAACCTGATCCGCGCCCAGCGCACGCTCGACCTGATCATGGACGGCATCGGCCAGACCGATCTGCCGGTGATCCGCGATGAAGCCCTCAACGAGCGCGATTATGGCGATCTCGCAGGTCTCAACAAGGATGACGCGCGCAAGAAATGGGGCGAGGAGCAGGTTCACATCTGGCGCCGCTCCTACGACGTGCCGCCGCCCGGTGGCGAAAGCCTCAAGGACACCGGCGCCCGCGTCTGGCCCTATTACATGACCGAGATCCTGCCCCGCGTGCTGCGCGGCGAGACCGTTCTGGTCGCAGCCCATGGGAATTCCCTGCGCTCGCTCTTGATGATCCTCGACCGCCTCGATCGCGAACAGATCCTCTCGGTCAACTTGGCCACCGGTGTACCCATGGTCTACAAGCTCAACGCCGATTCCACCGTCGCCTCGAAAGAGGTGCTGGGCGACATGTCCAAGGCGCATTGAGCCTGGATCATCAGCCCGACTGCAAGCAGCCACTCTCCCAGCCGAGCATCGCCCGTTTGCGGGTGATGCCCCAGTGATAGCCGGTCAGAGCACCGGATTTGCCCAGCGCCCGGTGGCACGGCACCACGAAGGAAATCGGGTTGCGCCCGACCGCAGCCCCCACCGCGCGCGAGGCCGACGGCTTGCCGATTTCCGTTGCGACATCGGAATAGGTCTTCGCAGTTCCCAGCGGAATGCGCAAAAGCGCCTCCCACACCCGGACCTGAAAGTCGGTGCCGATCATGACGATCCGCAAGGGCTGGTCGGCGCGCCATTGCGCGGGCGAGAACACCCGCTCCACATAGCCCGCCGTGGCTGCCTGATCGGCGCTCAGCACCGCACCGGGCCAGCGCCGCGCCATGTCCTCAAGTGCTGCGGCCTCCTCGCCGGGATCGGCAAAGGCCAGCCCGCACAGCCCGCGCTCCGTTGCCATCACCAGCGCAATGCCAAAAGGCGAGGGGTGGTAGCCGTAGCGGATCTCGAGCCCCGCGCCGCCGCTCTTGAAATCCCCCGGGCTCATCGCCTCGTGGGTGACAAACAGATCATGCAGCCGCCCGGGGCCTGAAAGCCCTAGCTCATAGCTGGCGTCGAGCAGCGGCAACCCCTCGTGTCCAAGCAGCCGGCGGGCGTGATCGAGCGTCACCGCCTGCAGAAATGCTTTTGGCGTCAGACCGGCCCAGCGGCTGAAGGTCTTTTGAAGCTTTCCCGGCGCAACATCGAGATCCGAGGCGATCTCCTCCAGCGAGGGTTGTGCCCGGAAATCGAGCGAGATCCGCTCGATAGTCTGGCGCACCAGGTCGTAATCCTCGTTCTTCGGGGTGATGTCGCGGTCAAGTTGTGCGGTGATGGTCATGGCAAGTCTCCTTGCCCCACTCAACCATGCGCCGCTCAGCCCCGCCACCCGAAACGCGCCGCACCCCCAAAAAGGATCTCAGCGCTTGACGGTCGCCAATGCGCGCTGAAAGGCGGAGGCAAAGCTTTCCTTGTCGTCGGGATTGAGAAACATGCCGACGTCGGTGCGGCGGCCTTCGCCGGTGATCTGCATCTGGGTGATGCCGATCTCCTCATGCCGGTCGATGTTGAAGCGCGCCCAGAACGGATTGAACCTGTGCTCGACGGCGCGGCCCGAGGGTGCGACCTTGCGCACGGTGAGGTCGGTGCGCGACACGCTAACAAATTCGCGCGTCCGGCCCGAGCGGTAGCTCAGCCAGAAGGCGCCGAACAACAGCGCCAGATCGAGCCCGAAAAATCCGATGACCGGCCAGGCGCCAATCACGGCAAACAGGAACATGTGGGCAACAGTCAGCGCCGTGGTGATGGCGACCAGCGCGATCAACCCGTTCCGCCCCAACGAGCGGTGCGGGCTCAACACAGCCTCGAAAACCGGTTCCTCGTTCATTTGCACTGTGCACTCCCGCTCGCGGTTTGCCACTTCCCTACATCCTGATTATAGGCAAGGAATGGAAAAGCCCAAGAGCCCGAAACCTGCCAAAACGCCGCGCGTCTCTGCCGCTAGGGCAAAAGCGCCTGCTGCAACCGCGGCAAAGACTGCTGCCGCCAAGCCCCGGACAAAGCCAAAGCCGAAGACCAAACGCGCCGCCCGCAGGCGCAAGAACCCCTACAGCGAGGCGGAAATCCGCGAGATTTTCCGCCGTTTCTCGGTCCAGCGGCCCGAGCCCAAGGGCGAGCTCGAGCATGTCAATCCGTTCACCCTGGTGGTTGCGGTCGCTCTCTCCGCGCAAGCCACGGACGCCGGCGTCAACAAGGCAACGCGGGGCCTGTTCGCCCTTGCCGACACGCCCGAAAAAATGCTCGCGCTCGGCGAAGACAAGGTCCGCGACCTGATCAAGACCATCGGGCTCTACCGCAACAAGGCCAAAAATGTCATCGCGCTCAGCCAGAAGCTGGTTGACGATTTCGGCGGCGAGGTGCCGCGCACCGAGGCGGAACTGGTCACCCTGCCGGGCGTTGGCCGCAAGACCGCCAATGTGGTCAGGTCAATGGCCTTCGGGATTCCAACGCTCGCCGTCGACACCCATGTGCTGCGCATCGGCAACCGGCTCAACATCGCCCCGGGCAAGACCCCCGACGAGGTCGAGGCAGCCTTCCTCGCGATCATCCCCGAGGATTATCTGTTCCACGCCCACCACTGGCTGATCCTGCATGGCCGCTACTGCTGCAAGGCCCGCAAGCCGGAATGCGAACGCTGCGTTATCGCAGATATCTGCAAGTCACCGGAAAAGACCGTCGATGTGCCAGCGCCGCTGGTGGAGCTGCCTCAGCAGATTGTGTGAGGACCCCATGACCGAGCCCTTGTTCCACAATCCCGATTTCACCCGTTTCTACGATGCGGAGAATCCCTGGGACACGGACAAGGAGTATTGCCTCGCGCTGGCGAAGAATGCCGGGTGTGTTCTGGATCTGGGTTGCGGCACGGGGGAACTGGCGACGGTGCTTGCCGATGGCCGCCGCGTGACTGGCGTCGAGCCGGCGGCCGCGATGCTTGACCATGCCCGACGGCGGCAGGGCGCGGAGCGTGTGCGCTGGGTCGAGGCCGATGCCCGCAGCGTCCGACTGGACGAAACCTTCGATCTCATCGTCATGACCGGCCACGCCTTCCAGTGCCTTCTCACCAAGGACGACCAGCAGGCGCTCTGCGCCACCATCGCAGCCCACCTGGCGCCGGGCGGCACCTTCATCTTCGACAGCCGCAATCCGGCCGTGGAGGAATGGCGGCAATGGACGCCCGATCAGTCACGCCGGATGCTCGATGTTCCCGGTCTTGGCGAATTCGAGACCTGGCATGACGCCCGCTTCGATCATGACACCGCAATCGCCGCCTATGACACCGTCTATTGCGATCAAAGAACCGGCCAGACATGGCAGGCCACCTCGCGCATTTTGTTCGCCAGCCAATCACAGATCGCCACAGCCATAGAGTCTGCGGGTTTGAAGGCTCACCGCTGGATGGGCGACTGGACCGGCGGCCCGATGACCGAAACATCTCCCGAAATCATACCGGTGGGTGGGCTGGCGGGGTGATCCGGCACGGCCGTTGCTGCAAGGCCCGCAAACACGAATGCGAGCGCTGCATCATCGCCGAAATCTGCAAGTCGCCGGAAAAGACGGTTGATTTGCCCGCACCGCTGGTGGGGCTGCCTCAGCAGGTTGTGAAAGCGAGTTCTCGTCGTCATCAGTGATTCTTGAAATTGGTAGGAAACTTGCCTACCATTAAGCGAAGGAGCTGACCCGATGGCAAATGTCGAGAAAATCAGTGTTGCCTTGACGCCCGAAATGGCAATGACCATGCGTCAGGCTGTCGAATCCGGTGAATATGCGTCCGCAAGTGAAGTCATGCGCGAGGCCATGCGGGAGTGGCATGCGCGCCGCACCGAGCGCGAACAGGCGCTGGTGCAGTTGGGACGCCTCTGGGACGATGGTGTGGCCAGCGGCGAAGCCATTGACGGTGAGGCGGCGTTTGAGCGGATCAGGCAGTCGCTAGACGCCAGGATTGGCAAGGGCGGGTCCCTGTGAGCTTCAGGCTCACACCGCGGGCCGAAGCCGACATCACTACCATCGCGCTCTATATCGCTGAAGACAACCCGGCAGCCGCGGTTCGCTGGTATGAAGACATGTTGCGCCACTGTCGAAACCTGGGCGAAGCGCCTGAACTCGGCGTCGCACGGCCGGACGTGCGGCCCGATCTCAGAACATTCCCGGCCGGGAGCTACATGATCCTTTATCGCATGATTGCCGAAGGCGCGGAGATCGTCCGCGTTGTTCATGGCGCGCGCCAATGGCAGAAGCTGTTAGACTAAGGCAGCGACTTGAGCGTCCCAACATCGGTGTGCCGACTCACCCATCACCCCGCCTTCCCCGCAATCATCTTGTGCAGATGCACCATCATGCCTGCCGCAAACATCGGTGTGAGCAGGTTCAAAAGCGGCACCGACAGGAAGGCCGCGATAATCAGGCCGGCGAAGAAGATCGTGGTTGAATTGCGCGCTCTCAGCCGCTTGGCATCTGCCGGGCTCATGAAGCGCATGGCGGCGAATTCGAAATATTCCCGGCCCAGCAGGTAGCCATTGACCAGGAAGAAGGCGGCGATGTTGATGCCGGGCACCAGGAGCAAGAGCAGCGCCACGATGTTGCCGAGGCCCACGACCAGCAGAAAGCCCAGCGACTGCTTGACCGACTGGCCAAGCGGCATCGGGCGTCCGGGCGTCTCGCCGGGGTAATCGCGGACCTCGATCACATCGGCAATCTCGTCGAGAAACAGCCCCGCCATCACCGCCGTCACCGGGGCGATGAACAGGGCAAGCACCAGCGCCAGCCCGACCCCGGCGATGATCGCGGCGATCGTTCCCGCCCAGCCTGCCCAGTCCGGCAGTCCGGGCAGCAGAGAGTCGAGCCAAGGCATCGCCATGATGGCAAAGATCTCGCCAAGGCCGAACCACAGCCCGATCAGCAACAGGATCGTCAGCCCCAGGGATTTGAACAGCACCGATCGTGATGCAGGCAGGAGAAGGTTGGATCCAGCCAGTCTGGCTGCTTCGAAGATCATGGCAGGCTGTTCCTTTTGCGCCGCTGGGATCGAATCCGGCTGACATTGTGTGGCGGTTTCGCGGCCTGTTTCCATGTGGGGATTGTGCCTCGCCGCGTCAACTTCCGGCCCGGATTGCAGCCTGGTTTGCGGGCGCAGATTTCCACTGACAAAGCGACACAAATCAGCCATGATCTGCGCGCTTGAAGGTTTTGCCACAGACGGCTGTGGTGGCCTCTTTTTTTCCGGATTTTCCATGTCCGCACCGCGGATTCGCCCTGCTGCCATCTCTGACATCGATGCGCTCGATGCCATCGAGCGTTCTGTGTTCGTGTCCGACCGGATTTCCCGGCGCTCCTTTCGCACCTTGATCGACCGGCCAACCGCTGAAACGATAGTCATCGAAACAGGTGGCGAGGTCCGCGGCTATGCGATGATCCTGTTTCGCGCGGGCGCGGCGCTGGCCCGGCTCTATTCGCTGGCAGTCGCCCCCGGACAGGCTGGCAAGGGCTACGGCAGGGCCCTGCTTGCCGCGGCCGAAACTGCCGCCATGGACCATGACCGCATCCTGCTGCGCCTTGAAGTCCGCGAGGACAATGCGGCGGCGATCCCGCTTTACAAGAATGCAGGCTACCGCCGCATCGGCCGGGTCGCCGACTATTATGAAGACGGCATGGCGGCGCTGCGTTTCGAGAAACTGTTGCGTGGCCCGGAAGCACCGGATGTGGCGACGCCGTTCTACGAGCAGACGGCCGATTTCACCTGCGGCTCCGCCTGCCTGCTGATGGCGCTGGCCAGCTTCCGGTCACCGGAATTCCTGGATCCGGTCTGGGAAATCCGGCTCTGGCGCGAGGCCACCACCGTGTTCATGCTGTCTGGCCCGGGCGGCTGCGAGCCGTTCGGCCTCGCCATGGTGGCGCGCGAACACGGCCTTGATCCGGAGGTCTGGTGCTCGACCAGTGACATGCTGTTTCTCGAAACCGTCCGCGATCCGGAAAAGCGCCGGGTTATGGAACTGGCTCAGACCGATTTTCGCGCCCGTGTCGCCCGGGCAGGAACCCCGGTGCACTATGAAGCCTTCGGACTCGACTGGCTCCGCGCCCGGCTGGCCGAGGGGCATGTCGTCATCATTCTGGTCAGCGGCTATCTGATGATGGGCAAGAAGGTGCCGCACTGGGTGCTCGCCCATGGCGATGACGGCCGCCACATCTTCGTTCATGACCCCTGGGTCGAGGACGAATGGGGCGAGACCGCCGCCGACGCCGCCAACATTCCGCTTCCTTATGCCATTTTCGACCGCATCGCCTGTTTTGGCCGTTCCGGCCTGCGCGCCGCCGTTCTCATCAAGGGAAAATCACCCGATGTCTGACTGGGTTATCCTCGCCACCACGCTTGCGAGTTTCGATCACGCCGCAACAGCCCACAAGGTTCTCACAACGCGCGATTATCTCGCCCGACCGGAGCTGTTCCGCGGTGCCCGGCCCAACATCATCAACCTGTCGCGCTCCTACAGCTACCAGAGCCGAGGCTATTACGCCTCGCTGCTGGCGGCGGCGCGGGGCCAGCGGGTGATCCCCTCTGTCGAGACCATTATCGATCTCTCCGCGCGCAAACTGTATGAAAACGCCATCCCCGAGCTCGAGGATGCGCTCAACAAGGCCATTTCAGCCGGGCCGGATGAGGCCGCGCCCGCCCGGCTCCGTGTGTTCTTTGGAACCAGCGCCGATCCGCGTTTCGAGCGTTTCTGCCGACTGCTGTTTGACTGGTTTCGCGCGCCGGCTCTGGAGGTGACGATCAAGCCGGGCTCCTGGTCATCGATCCCGCGCATCGCGCTTTTGCCGCTTGGCAAGTTTGATGGCGCCGACAAGGAGGTTTTCTACGCGGCCATGGCGCGTTACACGGCGCGGCAATGGAAGGATGCCAAGTCCCGCGCTCCGGCGCGCTTCAGCTTTGCCACCCTGGTCGATCCCTCCGAGGAAATGCCGCCATCAACCATTGACAGCCTCAAGCATTGGGCACGCATTGCCGCCCGAATGGGTGTGTCGGTGGAACCTATCACCCGCAAGGATCTGCCGCGGTTGGCCAATTTCGATGCGCTCTTCATTCGCGAAACCACCTCGATCTCCAACCACACCTACCGCTTTGCCCGCCGCGCCCAGCAGGAAGGCATGCCGGTGATCGATGATCCGGTCTCGATGATCCGCTGCACCAACAAGGTCTATCTCGATGAGCTGATGGCTGCGAACGGCATTCCGGTTCCGCCCACCGTGATGCTGATCGGCCCGGAGGATTTTCAGCGCGCCGCTGATCAGCTTGGCTTTCCAATGGTCCTCAAGGTGCCCGATTCCTCCTTCTCGCGCGGCGTCTCCAAGGTCGGCTCAATGGAGGAGCTGAGAAAGCTTGCCGGCGCATGGCTCGCGGACTCCGAGGTGTTGATTGCCCAAGCTTACATGCCCACCAGCTTTGACTGGCGAATCGGGGTTCTGGGTGGCAAGCCGTTGTTCGCGGTCCAGTATCTCATGGCCAAGAAGCACTGGCAGATCGTCAAGCATGACACCGGCGGAAAGCCGCTTGAAGGCGGTTTCAAGCCCTTCACCCTGGCGCAGGTGCCACCGCTCGTGCTCGACACCGGCCTGCGTGCCGCCCGCTCGATTGGAGACGGGTTTTATGGCGTCGATCTCAAGGAAACCGATGACGGCGTCTTCGTCATTGAGGTCAACGACAACCCCAATCTCGAACATGGTGTCGAGGACGCGGCCGAAAAGGACGAGGTCTGGACCCGGCTGACCAACTGGTTCATCGAGCGAATTGAGGGCTGAAGGCCCGGGTGGGTCTGCCCCTGTTGCTGGCTTGAGAAAAAGGCTATAGCAGCCGCGGCCATTGCAAATCGGGCTCGGCCGAATCGCTGCTATGCCGGACACATGGCCGTGACACGGGTTCTGCCCTCGCCGGCTTCATTGGTTCCGATAGAGCGCGATTTGCGAAATGGCCCGCCGTGCCTATCCATGCCCGTGACCAGGACTGTTTGAATGCCAAATCCCGCCGAAAACAAACTCCGCCTCGAAGAAGTCGTTGACCCGGCGGTCTTGCGTGCAAGCCTCGATACCATTGCGGATAATCACGGCGGCGCGACGCCTGCCGCCCGCCAAGCGGTTCTGGCGGAAGTCAAGCGGGTCAATGCCGCGGGCCGGGAGCGTGCCAGGGCGATGCTCTCTGACGATGGCGGCGGGACGCTGTGTGCCCGGCGGATCTGTCATCTGCAGGATGTGATCACCGAGGCGCTGTATGACTATGCCAGCGTCCATGTCTACCGTGTCGAAAATCCTTCCAAATCCGAACGCATGACCGTGACCGCAGTCGGTGGCTATGGCCGCGGCACGCTGGCGCCCGGCTCCGACATCGACCTGCTGTTCGTGCTGCCCTACAAGAAGACGCCGTGGACCGAGCAGGTTGTGGAATGGATCCTCTATGTTTTGTGGGACATGGGGCTCAAGGTGGGGCACGCCACTCGCAATGTTGATGAATGCATCAGGCTCGCGCGATCGGACATGACCATCCGCACCGCGATTCTCGAGGCGCGTTTTCTCTGCGGCGAAAAGACCCTGTTCGACAATCTGGGTGCCCGCTTCGACAAGGAAGTGGTCGAGGGAACCGGACCGGAATTCATTGGCGCAAAGCTCGCCGAGCGCGATGAACGCCACCGCAAGGCCGGTGACACCCGTTATCTTGTCGAACCCAACGTCAAGGAGGGCAAGGGCGGGCTGCGTGATCTCAACACGCTGTTCTGGATCGCAAAGTATTTCTACCATATCCGCGACACCGCCGAGCTGGTTGGCCTCGGTGTGCTGTCACGCCGTGAGCTCGCGCTGTTCGAAAAGGCCGAGGATTTTCTCTGGGCGGTGCGTTGCCACATGCATTTCCTCACCGGCAAGGCCGAGGAGCGGCTCTCCTTCGACATTCAGCGCGATATCGCCGAAGGTCTCGGCTATCATGACCATCCCGGCCTTTCCGCCGTTGAGCGTTTCATGAAGCACTATTTTCTGGTCGCCAAGGATGTTGGCGACCTGACCCGCATCTTCTGCGCCGGGCTTGAGGACCAGCAGGCCAAGACAGCACCCGGTCTGAGCGGTGTCATGAGCCGTTTTGCCAGCCGCCCGCGCAAGATCCCAGGCACGCTGGATTTCATCGAGGACAAGGGCCGGATCAATCTCGCCGACGCCGATGTTTTGAAGCGCGACCCGGTCAACATCATCCGGCTGTTCCATCTCGCCGATATCCGTGAACTCGAGTTCCACCCCGATGCCCTCAAGCGCGTCACCCGCTCACTCAGATTGATCAACACCGAACTGCGCAACGACGAAGAGGCCAACCGGCTGTTCCTGTCGATGCTGACTTCGAAACGGCATCCGGAGATCATTCTGCGGCGCATGAACGAGGCCGGCGTGCTTGGCCGCTTCATACCCGAATTCGGCAAGATCGTCTCGATGATGCAGTTCAACATGTACCATCACTACACGGTCGATGAGCACCTGCTCAGGACCGTGTCGGTGCTTTCCGGCATCGACAAGGGCCTTGAAGAGCGCGAGCATCCGCTGGCGTCCAAACTGTTTCCCAGCATCGAGGAGCGGGAAGCGCTTTATGTGGCAGTCTTCCTGCACGACATCGCCAAGGGCCGCCCCGAGGACCATTCAACGGCTGGCGCGAAGGTGGCGCGCAAGCTCTGCCCCCGCTTCGGGCTCTCACCCAATCAGACCGAGCTGGTGGCCTGGCTGGTGGAAGAACATCTCACCATGTCGATGGTTGCGCAGACCCGCGATCTCAATGACCGCAAGACAATTACCGATTTCGGCGAGAAGGTCCGCACGCTCGAGCGTCTCAAGATGCTTCTGGTTCTGTCCGTCTGCGACATCCGCGCCGTTGGCCCCGGTGTCTGGAATGGCTGGAAGGGGCAATTGCTGCGCACGCTCTACTATGAGACCGAGCTGATGCTGTCCGGGGGCTTCTCCGAAGTTTCACGCAAGGAGCGCACTGCCCACGCCCGCCAGGCGCTCGGCGAAGCCCTCAGTGACTGGACCGAAAAGGACCGCAAGGCCTATCTCAAGCTGCACTACGAACCCTATCTGCTGGCCGTGCCGCTCGAGGAGCAGGTGCGCCATGCCGCCTTTGTCCGTGATGCCAACAAGGCCAAGAAGCAGCTCGCCACCATGGTGCGTACCCATGCGTTCCATGCCATCACCGAAATCACGCTGTTGTCTCCGGACCACCCGCGGCTTCTCTCGATCGTCACCGGCGCATGCGCTGCAGCCGGCGCCAACATCGCCGATGCTCAGGTCTTCACCACATCCGATGGCCGTGCCCTGGACACCATCCTGATCAACCGTGAACTGCCCGATGATGAAGACGAGCTGCGGCGCGCCAAGTCGATTGGCCGGATGATCGAGGACGTGCTGGCCGGCAAGGCCCATATTCCGGAGGTGATCGCCCGCAAGAACCGCGGAAAGCGCAAGACGAAGCCTTTCACGGTGAGACCGCAGGTGACGATCTCCAACGCATTGTCGAACAAGTTTACCGTGATCGAGCTCGAGTGTCTCGACCGTCCGGGCCTGTTGTCGGAGATAACCTCGGTGCTGTCCGATTTGTCGCTCGACATCGCGTCGGCGCACATCACCACCTTTGGCGAGAAGGTGGTCGACACCTTCTACGTTCGGGATCTGGTCGGAATGAAGATCACCAACGAGAACCGCCAGACCAACATTGTCGCGCGGCTCAAGGCGGTTCTGGCCAAGGAAGATGACGAACTGCGTGACCAAATGCCCCCAGGCATGATCGCACCGCACGGTTCGACCCGCCGGACCCGCACAACGGCAGCCAAGGCGGAAACCGGCGCATGAGCCTGATCGGCAAATTCGCAAGCGTTGGCTCTGCCACCATGGCAAGCCGGGTGCTCGGGTTTGTGCGCGAGGCGATGATCGCGGCCTTTCTGGGCGCGGGTCCGGTGGCCGATGCCTTCTACGCGGCATTCCGCTTCCCCAATTTGTTCCGCCGGCTGTTTGCCGAAGGCGCATTCAACGCTGCCTTTGTCCCCCTGTTTGCAAAGGAAATCGAAGGCGGCGGGCAACAGGCTGCCAAACGCTTTGCCGAGCAGGTACTCTCGGTTCTGGTCTTGACCCTTTTTGCGTTGAGCGCTTTGGCGATGATTTTCATGCCGTTTCTGGTCGGCACGGTGATCGCCCCGAAATTCGCCGGGGATCCGGCCAAATTCGATCTCACCGTGCAGCTGGCGCGCATCATGTTTCCCTATCTCGCGGCCATGAGCCTGGTTGCGATGCTGGCGGGCATTCTCAATTCCTTGCGCCGCTATTTCCTTGCCGCGCTGGCCCCGGTTCTGCTCAACATCGTGCTCGTCTCGGGACTGATTATGTCCGGATATCTCGATCTGGCCGCACCCCAGATCGGTGTTGTGCTGGGCTGGTCGGTCACGATTTCGGGCGTCCTCCAGCTTGGCCTGTTGGTCTGGGCTCTGATGCGTGAGGGCTTCACCCTGGGACTCGTGCGCCCGCGCCTGACCCCGGCGGTCAGACGGCTTCTGTGGCTGGCGCTGCCCGCGGCGGTGACCGGTGGTATCACCCAGATCAATCTTCTGGTCGGGCAGATCATCGCGTCGGGTCAGGCCGGTGCGATTGCGGTGATCAACTATGCCGACCGGCTCAACCAGTTGCCACTCGGCGTGATTGGCATCGCCATCGGGGTGGTGCTGCTGCCCGAATTGTCCCGTGCTCTTCGGGCCGGTGACGCCAAGGAAGCGCAGCATCTGCAAAACCGCAGCCTTGAATTCGGCCTCGCGATCACGGTACCCGCTGCCGTTGGCCTTGCGCTGCTGCCCGAACCGATCATTGCGCTGGTGTTCGAGCGTGGCGCGTTCACCCGCGAAACGACCCTTCTGACATCCACCGTGCTGGCGGCCTTCGCGCTCGGCCTTCCCGCCTTCGTGCTGACCAAGATTTTCACGCCGGCCTTCTATGCGCGTGAAGACATGCGCACGCCGCTCTGGGCGTCGGTCGTGTCGGTTGTCCTCAACATTGCCGGCAGTCTGATCCTGTTTCCGCGCCTGGGTGTGACCGGCATTGCCATTGCCACCAGCTTCGCGGGTTGGGTCTCGGTGCTCTTTCTTGGCCAGAGGCTTGTCTCAGGCGGATTGTTCCGCCCCTCGGGTCAGACGGTGAAACGGATCGGGCTGATCCTCGTTGCTGCGGCGTTGATGGGCAGCCTGCTCTGGTGGGTGGAAGCCAGTTTCCCGCAATTCCTGCTTGAGGGCACGCTGCTGGTGCGCCTGGTGTCGGTATTCATCACCGTTATTGCGGCAGTTACTGTCTATTTCGGCTTTGCCTTCCTGACCGGCGGGCTTGACCGTGCCGAGTTCGCGAGGCTGTTCAAACGCCGCAAAAGCGTCTGAAACCGGTTTTCAAAGAGCGTAGATCTTGACGTGGGCGTGGCTCCCCCGCATAACCCCGCCCGATTTCAACGAGGCATTCGGGCCCTCCACCAGCCCGCCAGGAGCGCATCATGACCGCCACATTCAAGCCCCAGGTTTTCTCCGGGGTCCAGCCGACCGGCAATCTGCATCTGGGCAACTACCTGGGCGCAATCCGCAAATTCGTGGCGCTTCAGAACGAGCACGACTGCATCTTCTGCGTGGTCGATCTGCACTCGATCACCGCGCAGCTTGTGCATGAGGATCTCAAGGCCCAGACCCGCTCCATAGCAGCCGCGTTCATTGCCTCGGGCATCGATCCGGTCAAACATATCGTGTTCAACCAGTCCGCGGTCTCCGGCCATGCCGAGCTTGCCTGGATCTTCAACTGCGTCGCCCGCATCGGCTGGATGAACCGGATGACCCAGTTCAAGGACAAGGCGGGCAAGGATCGTGAGAATGCCTCGCTCGGGCTTCTGGCCTACCCCAGCCTGATGGCTGCCGACATTCTGCTCTACCGCGCCACCCACGTGCCGGTCGGAGACGACCAGAAGCAGCATCTCGAACTGACCCGTGACATCGCGCAGAAATTCAACATCGATTTCTCCGACCGCATCAAGGCGGCCGGTCTCGGCGTGGACATGATGGTCGGCGAAGAGAAAGTGACAGGCTTTTTCCCGATGACCGAGCCGTTGATTGACGGCCCGGCGCCGCGGGTGATGAGCCTGCGCGACGGATCACGCAAGATGTCGAAATCCGAACCTTCGGACCTCTCGCGCATCAACATGACCGATGATGCCGATACCATCGTCAAGAAGATTCGCAAGGCAAAGACCGACCCGGCGCCGCTGCCCGAAACGCTTGATGAGCTCAAGGGCCGCCCTGAGGCCGACAATCTGGTCGCTATCTACGCCGCACTGAGCGACCGCACCCGCGAGGATGTGATTGCTGAATATGGCGGTCAGCAATTCTCGGTCTTCAAGCCTGCGCTGGCCGAGCTTGCGGTCACCGTGCTGGCCCCGATCACCGGCGAAATGCAGCGCCTGATGGATGACCCGAGCCATATCGATGCCATCCTCAAGGACGGCTCCGAGCGTGCCAATGTGATTGCCCACAACACCATGCGGGACGTTCGCGAGATCATTGGCTTCCTGTGAGCTTCGCGAAAATCCTCCTTGCCGCAACCCCGGCTGTGATGGCATGGTCCCGCTATGGTATCACGTAGACGCTCCCGCGAGGCCGGTCACCGGCGCAAGTTCCTGGCGGTCATTGACGATACGCCCGAATGCGAACGCGCCATGCGTTATGCAGGCATGCGCGCCCACAATTCCGGTGGCGGACTGGTTCTGGTCTATGTCATCGAGCCCGGTGATTTCCAGCATTGGCTCGGAGTTGAGGAGATCATGCGCGCCGAAGCGATGGAGGAGGCCGAGGCCACCCTTGCCAAGGCCAGCGAGAAGATGCGGCAGCTGATCGGCATCGATCCCGAGGTGGTCATTCGCCAGGGAAATACCACCGAAGAGATCCATGCCGCGATCGAGGAAGATCAGGACATTGCCATTCTGGTGCTTGCCGCCGGGTCGGCCAAGGACGGCCCGGGGCCCCTGGTTGCCTCGATCGCCGGGCGCGGCGCGGCCTTCCCGATACCTGTTACTGTCATCCCCGATGCGCTCTCTGACGACGAGATCGATGCATTGAGCTAGAATAATCTGCTCGTTTGCAGAGATTTGAAGCAAGTTCTGCCCTTGATCGATCCGGCGCGTGCGCCTATCTTGTTTTGAAGAATTCTAAACTGGCAGGGCCTAGGCCTTGCAGGAGACCTGATATGTTCATTCAGACCGAATCCACGCCCAACCCGGCGACCCTGAAGTTCCTGCCCGGCAAGGTCGTGATGCAAAGCGGCACTGCCGATTTCCGCGACGCCGAGGAGGCTGGCGCGACATCGCAGCTGGCCGGCAAATTGTTCGGCATCCCCGGCGTCATCGGGGTGTTCTACGGCTATGATTTCATCACCATCACCAAGGACGATGCGGATTGGCAGCATCTCAAGCCGGCAATTCTGGGCACCATCATGGAGCATTTCATGTCCGGTGCGCCGGTCATGTCCGGTCCTGTCGGTGAGGTCCCCGAGGGTGAAGAGGAGTTCTTCGAATCTGGTGATGAGACCATTGTTGCCACGATCAAGGAGCTGCTTGAAAGCCGGGTGCGCCCCGCTGTTGCACAGGATGGCGGCGACATCACTTTCCGCGGCTTCCGCGATGGCAAGGTGTTTCTGCACATGAAGGGTGCCTGCGCCGGCTGCCCTTCCTCGACCGCGACCCTCAAGCACGGCATTCAGAACCTGCTTCGCCACTTCGTTCCCGAAGTCCGGGAAGTCGAAGCAGTCTGAGGTCTTCCCGGCGTCCTTTGGGATGCTGTCTTGGAGGGAGCGTGCCAATCAATCCGGTTTGGCTGCTTTGCCCGGGCGGGTTGCTGCGCTAAAACTCTGACGTCGCAATTTCACGCTGATGGCGTGCCGGATCGGGCGGACTGCTAACGTGCTCACACTCGCAATCGATTGTTCGGCCATTCATTGCGCTGTCGCTGTCCACGCAAGTGACGGCGACCGCATTCTTGGGGAGCAATGCCCTGCGATAGGGCGCGGCCACGCCGAGCAACTGCCCGGGATCCTGCAATCCGTGCTTGATGCCGCGGGTGTCGAACTCTCTGCCATTGAGCGTATTGGTGTCACCGTTGGTCCTGGCTCCTTTGCCGGTATTCGTGTTGGTGTCGCCTTTGCCCGCGGTCTGGCGTTGACGCTCGGGATCCCTTGCGTTGGTGTTGGGTCGCTTGAAGCCATGGCCATTCCCGCAGCTTTGACATCTGCCCGACCGGTGATGGCGGTGCTTGACGCCCGCCGTGACCGGGTCTGGACCCTTGTTGCTGCCGCGGATTCAAGCATTCTCGAGCCCGGTTGCGAATTGACACCCGAAGCAGCGGCGCGCTTGGCTGCTGATGTCGGCTGCGACATCGTCGGCAGCGGTGGCCCTTTGCTGGCGGCCATCGACCCAGGCCTCGCTGACCGGCACATCGGAAATCGGATTGCCCCGGACATCGCCGAGGTGGCGAGGCTCGCGGCCAGGCTCGATCCGGCAGACAATCCTCCCGAGCCGCGCTATCTGCGCGAGGCCGATGCCAAGCCGCAGACAGGCTTCGCGCTGCCCCATGCAACGGTCTAGTCGTCATGTTCGGCCTGTTCTCGCGCTCGCCCGAATGCCTCATCCTCGAAGTCGAGATGAAGGATGCCGCAACGCTGTCGCACATTCACGGCGAGGCCTTCGCACGCGCCTGGGGTGACGGCGAATTTGAGAGCCTGACCTCACAAGCGTCCGTGTTCGGCTATCTGGCCTGTCCCGAAGGCCGCGCCCGCGACCGGGCTGGAGGTTTTGTGCTGTGCCGCGAGGCCGCAGGGGAGGCGGAAATCCTCTCCATCGGAATTCTGAACGCGCACCGGCGCGCGGGCCTTGGCTGGCGATTGATGCGCAGCGCCCTCCAGGAGGCCGTACGCCGGGGTGCCGAAGAGATGTTTCTCGAGGTTGATGAAACCAATCTCGCGGCGATCCAGCTCTACAACCGGCTGGGGTTCGTCAAGGTTGGGGAGCGCCGCGCCTATTACAAGCAGGACAATGCTGAAAGCACCACGGCGCTTGTCATGCGCCGCGATCTTCGCTAGTCCCGCTTGGAGTGTATCTCGGCCCGGCGGTGACCATGCGATCGGGCAGAGGGTGACGACCCTCACCACCGGAACGGGCGGGGCAGACGATGGATGAACTAAAACCGCTGGACGAACAAAAGCCCCTGGAAGACCGCTGCGCCGAACGGGGCATGCGGATGACCGAACAGCGCCGCGTCATCGCGCGTGTGCTCGATGGGGCAGACGATCATCCCGATGTCGAGGAATTGCACCGCCGGGCGGTCGAAGTTGATCCGCGGATTTCCATGTCCACGGTTTACCGTACGGTCAAGCTGTTCGAGGATATCGGCATCATCGAACGCCATGATTTCCGCGATGGCCGCTCGCGCTACGAGACTGTGCCTGAAGAGCATCATGACCATCTCATCGATCTGCGGACCGGGCAGGTGATTGAATTTCACTCTCCAGAAATCGAGGCGCTGCAGGAACGGATCGCGCGTGAGCACGGGTTCCGCCTGGTCGACCACCGGCTCGAGCTTTATGGCGTTCCGCTCAAGGGTGACAAGCGTTGAGGGCCCTGCCTTGGCCATTGTAGACCTTCGGGGCGACGTCCCGGCATGATCGCTACCCTGCGCATTGTTGTTGTCGCTGCGGCTTTTCTGATTGTTACCCTGAGCCTGCTGCCCGTGCAGCTTGCCGCGCTGGCGGCCGGTCATTCGCTGATGCGCAGATTGCCGCGCCTGTGGCATCGCATCATGTGCCGGATCATCGGTCTCAAGGTTGTGGTTCACGGCCGGCTTTCAGCCGAACGGCCGCTGCTGATCGTTTCCAACCACATCTCCTGGAAAGACATCATGGTTCTGGGCTCTGTCGCTGATGTTGTCTTCATCGCCAAATTCGAAGTTCGGCAATGGCCGGTATTCGGATGGTTGGCGCGCTTGCAGCGTTCTGTCTTTGTCGATCGCGCCAGGCCACGTGAGGTTGGGGTGCAGACCTCCGAAGTGTCCGAGCGTCTGCTTGCCGGGGAGGCGGTGGTTCTGTTTGCCGAAGGCACCACGTCGGACGGAAACCGGGTGATGCCGTTCAAGTCCTCGCTGTTCGGTGCGGCCAGCGCTGCTCTGCCGCGCGCGCCGGACAACACCGTTCATATTCAGCCGGTTGCCATCGCCTATACCGGCATTCACGGGCTTCCGATGGGGCGTTACCACCGCCCCGTAGCGTCCTGGCCCGGAGATGTGGCTCTCGTTCCGCACCTTCTGGGTGTGCTCAGGGAAGGCGCGCTCGAAGTCGACGTGGTGTTTGGTGAGACCATTGCCTTTGATGCGGCGGCGGACCGCAAGAAGACGGCCCGCCATGTTGAAGCCCAGATCCGATCGGCGGTTGCTGCCGCGCTGCGCGGAACGCTTCCTGACTGAATGGCCATTTTCAAGTCACAGCTTTACGGTTAAAAGCCCTCCCATGACACAAGCGACACCCACATCACTGACAAGGGCCGGCCAGCCTGCCGACGCCGGTACGGCAACAAAGAAGGTCTTCGTCAAGACCTATGGCTGCCAGATGAATGTCTATGACAGCGAGCGCATGGGCGACGCGCTGAGCCGCGACGGCTACCAGCCTGTCGATTCCGTCGAGGCCGCGGATCTGGTTCTGATCAACACCTGCCACATCCGTGAGAAAGCGGCCGAAAAAGTCTACTCTCAGCTCGGACGCCTGGCCCAACTCAAGAAAAGGCGCAACTCGGAAGGTGGCGACCTGATGGTCGCGGTCGCCGGTTGTGTGGCCCAGGCCGAAGGCGAGGAAATGATCCGCCGTGCCCCGGTCGTCGATGTGGTCATCGGGCCGCAGACCTATCACCGCCTGCCAGGTGCCCTTGCCAAGGCGCGCAATGGTGAGCGGGTGGTGGAGACCGAATTCCCGACCGAGGACAAGTTCGACCGTCTGCCCGATGCCAGCGCTGGCACAATCCGGACCCGCGGCGTCACGGCGTTTCTCACCGTTCAGGAAGGCTGCGACAAGTTCTGCACCTTCTGTGTTGTGCCCTATACAAGAGGTGCGGAGGTATCCCGCCCGGTTGAGCGCATCATGTCCGAAGCCGAACGCCTGGCAGCAGCCGGGGTTCGCGAAGTCACGCTTCTGGGTCAGAACGTCAATGCCTGGCATGGTCAGGGCAGCGACGGACGCGAGTGGGGCTTGGGCGAGCTGGTGCACCGTCTGGCAGCCATCGAAGGTATCGATCGCATTCGCTACACCACCAGCCATCCACGCGACATGGACGATGCACTGATCAATGCCCATCGCGATCTGCCCGAACTGATGCCCTATCTGCATCTGCCGGTGCAATCGGGGTCGGACCGCATCCTCAAGGCCATGAATCGCCGCCACACCGCCGCCGAATACATCCGGCTGGTAGAGCGCATTCGCATGGCGCGTCCGGATATCGCCCTGTCAGGTGATTTCATCGTCGGTTTCCCGGGCGAGACCGACGAGGATTTCGAGGACACAATGCGCCTCATCCGCGAGGTCAACTACGCCGCCGCATTCTCGTTCAAATACTCGATCCGCCCCGGTACCCCGGGCGCCGGCATGGACGGTCAGGTGGATGAGGCGGTCAAGTCCGAACGGCTGACGCGGCTTCAGGCGCTGATCAATGAGCAGACCCGCGATTTCGGCCGTCAATGCGTTGGCAAGACCGCAGATTTGCTTTTGGAGAAGCCCGGGCGCAACACTGACCAGCTTGTTGGCCGTTCTCCCTGGCTCCAGCCGGTAATTGTTGATGCAAAGGCCGGCAAAATCGGTGACATTGTCAACATGCGAATCATGCAAACGGGTTCGAACGGGCTCTACGCCGAGCCAGTCGAAACTCAGAGCGGCAACCAAGGAGCGATATCGTTTGACAGCTGAGCACCTGTCCCAGACAGACGCGGGGGCGCCCACATCGGGTGCGTCCGACGCGACCCACGTCGCGCTCACCTTCGAGAACAACCGGCTTGCCAGCGAACTTTTCGGGCAATTCGACCAGAACCTCGCCCTGATTGAACAAAAACTCAAAGTCGATGCCCGTTCACGCGGCAACACCGTGAGCCTGCGCGGCGAGGAAATTGCCACAAATCAGGCCCGGCGCGCGCTTGACCATCTCTATGACCGGTTGCTCAAGGGGTCCACCGTCGAGGCCTCGGACGTGGAAGGCGCCATCCGCATGGCGCTGGCCGCCGATGACCAGCTGGTGCTGCCGACACTCGAGCGCAAGGGCAAACTGGCCCTGGCGCAGATCTCGACCCGCAAAAAGACCGTAATGGCCCGCACGCCCACTCAGGACGCCTATATGCGGGCGATGGAGCGCGCCGAGCTTGTGTTCGGTGTCGGCCCGGCGGGAACCGGCAAGACCTATCTGGCGGTCGCCTACGCGGCGCAACTTCTAGAGCGTGGCTCGGTCGAGCGGATCATCCTGTCGCGCCCGGCGGTGGAGGCGGGTGAGAGGCTTGGCTTTCTGCCCGGCGACATGAAAGAGAAGGTCGATCCCTATCTCAGGCCGCTTTACGATGCGCTGTACGACATGATGCCCGGCGACAAGGTCGAACGCGCGATCACCGCCGGCGTCATCGAAATTGCGCCGCTGGCTTTCATGCGTGGCCGTACGCTTGCAAATGCGGCTGTGATTCTCGATGAGGCCCAGAACACCACGCAGATGCAGATGAAGATGTTTCTCACCCGGCTGGGCGAGAATTCCCGGATGATCATCACCGGTGACCCGAGTCAGGTCGACCTGCCGCGTGGCGTTACCTCCGGCCTGGTCGAGGCACTGTCGATTCTCGACGGCGTGGATGGCGTGGTCACCTGCCGCTTCCGAGAAGTCGATGTGGTGCGCCATCCTCTGGTTCAGCGAATTGTCGAGGCCTATGGCCGGAAGGAGCATCCGAAGGCCGATTCCACGTCATGATCCCCGAACCACTGTTCAGCCTGGCGCTTGCGCTTGAGGCCGGGGAATGGGGCGATGAGGCGAGGATCGAGGCACTCGCGCAAACGGCGCTTGAAGCCGCGGCTGCGGATCTGACGCGCAACGAGGCGCAACCGTTTCCTTCAGAGCCGCCGGAAGTCTCGCTGGTGCTTGCCGATGATGCGATGATGACCGGCATCAATTCCGAATGGCGAGCGCAGGCCAAGCCGACCAACGTGCTCTCGTTTCCGGCCTTTCCGCTCACGCCCGGAGCCATGCCCGGGCCAATGCTCGGTGACATCATCCTGGCACGCGAAACCATCGAACGCGAAGCCGGTGATCTCGGCAAACCCGTTGACGAGCACATCACGCACCTCGTCGTGCACGGATTTCTTCATCTTTTCGGCTATGATCACATCCAAAATGAAGATGCGGAAAAAATGGAAGCGATAGAGACTCGCATTTTGACTTCGCTTAACCTATCTGATCCCTACGGCGATATAGAGCCGGTTTGAAACCGAAGAGACGATGACCGACAGCAATGCCATGGCCGCGGCGCCAGCAAAATCCGGCGACGCGAACAGCGCCACGAGCGCTTCATCTACCGAAGACACGGACAGTTACCTTCCCGTGCCCGTACCGGCAGCGCCAGACGAGCGCAACGGTACGGGCCTTTGGCAACGGCTCAGCCGTGCCCTGTTCCCTCCTTCCGATCGCGAAACCATCCGCGAGGACCTGACCGACGCGCTCAAATCGGGCGGCGAGCTGCACGAGGCGTTTTCCGCTGACGAGCGCGCTATGCTGCACAACATCCTGCGTCTGCGCGAAGTCCGGGTCGAGGATGTCATGGTTCCACGTGCCGAGATCGAAGCTGTTGATCAGGCAACAACGCTTGGGCATCTGCTTGAGATTTTTGAGGAATCCGGGCGGTCGCGTATGCCGGTCTATGCCGACAATCTCGATGATCCGCGTGGCATGATCCACATCCGCGATCTGCTGGCCTGGATTACCAAGCAAGCCCGCGCCAAGCGCAGGCCCTCCGCCAAGGGCGCCAGCGCCGCAGCGCTAAAGCGCACGTCGCTCAATGCGCTCGAATTGTCCCGCGTTGATTTGTCCAAGACCCTTCAGGAGTCTGGCATCACCCGCAAGGTGCTGTTTGTTCCCGCCTCCATGCTTGCCAATGATCTGATGCAGCGCATGCAGGCAAACCGGACCCAGATGGCCTTGGTCATTGACGAATATGGCGGAACCGATGGTCTGGTGTCATTGGAAGACATCGTCGAAATGGTGGTCGGTGACATCGCCGACGAACATGATGACGAGGAAGAAACGCTGATCAGCAAGACCGGTGACGACATCTGGGTCGTGGACGCAAAGGCGGAACTCGACGATATCGCCAAGGAGATCGGTCCGGATTTTGATGTGCGAGAGCAGAGCGAAGACGTGGACACTATCGGCGGGCTGATTTTCTCGGAACTGGGGCGCGTTCCGGCCCGCGGCGAGGTGGTTCAGGCGTTACCCGGTTTTGAATTCCATGTCACTGATGCCGATCCGCGCAGGGTCAAGCGCGTTCGCATCGTTCGCAAGCGGCTTGGTGCCCGCCGCAGGCCGGCACGCAGTGAAACCCCGTCCAAGAAAGCCGCGCCCGTCAAGAAAGTCGTGGAACCTGACGACGCCAGCGCGGCCTGAAATCATCTCGCAGAACCCGGTTTGCAACCCATGCAGCATCTGTTCCACCGGATGGTGCGATGAAACACTGTCTGATCCGCATTCCTTGGGTATGCGGCACGCGGGTTGTCCTATCTCGACATGGAAAAAAGCGGCTCCATGCACCGGACATATGGCGGGTTTTTTGAAACTATGAGCATCTGATTCGCAATCGGTCGCGGCAGTCTGCGGACCGGGAATGAAGTCGCGCGGGGTGGCAGGATTTGGAACGGATTGCGGAAAACATAGTGTTGTGCTGGGGCGGTAAGCGCATCCTGCTGTCGATGTTCGCCGGCGCTCTTGCTGTGCTGGCCTTGCCGCCCTTCAATTTCTTTGCTGTTCTGTTTGTCTCTTTTCCCATTCTGGTCTGGTTGCTCGATGGTGCCATCGGCCCGGCTGAGGCAGGTCCGGTGGGTCGGCTGCGCCCGGCCTTCCTGACCGGCTGGTGGTTTGGTTTTGGCTATTTTGTTGCGGGCCTGTGGTGGTTGGGCAACGCCCTTCTTATCGAAGCGGACAGCTTTGCCTGGGCGCTGCCGATTGCCGTGCTCGGGTTGCCTGCCGTGCTTGCAGTGTTTTACGGCGTGGCTGCCGCGGCTGCGAGGCTGCTTTGGTCCGATGGCCTCGGCCGCATCGCGGCCCTTTCAGCCGCGTTCGGGCTTGCCGAATTTGCGCGCGCTTTCGTGCTCACCGGTTTTCCATGGAATGCCATCGGTTATGCCGCAATGCCGACGCCGTTAATGATGCAGAGTTCCGAAATCGTCGGAATTTACGGCATGTCGGCGCTCGCAGTGTTTGTTTTTTCTGCGCCCGCGCTGATCGGCACAAGGCGTGGCGCGGTGCCAGGCATTCTGATCGCGCTGGTTCTTTTTTGCACACATGCTGGCTATGGTTTGGTTGTGTTGTCCCAAAATGGCACAACCAGACCTATTCATGACGGGGCAGTGATCCGCATCGTCCAGCCTGCCATAGATCAGTCTGCCAAATGGGACATCGCCGAGCGCGAACGTATTTTCTCCAACCTGTTGCAGCTCAGTGCCTTGCCCCAAAAAGAAGGCGCCCCGCGGCCCACCCACATCATCTGGCCAGAAACGGCATTGCCGTTTCTGCTGACTGAAAACCCCGGTGCACTCTCACGCATGGCCGACATGCTGCAGGTCGGGCAAACGCTGATCACAGGCGCAGTGCGGCAGGAAGATGGAGTTGGAGGGACTACACGCCGTTTCTACAATTCGATGTACGCCATCGACGATGAAGGCCAGATCATAGGCTCGGCTGACAAGGCACACCTTGTTCCTTTTGGCGAGTATCTCCCGTTCGAAGCGCTCCTGCGGCGTTTTGGCCTGACTCCGGTGGCAGAGAGTTTCGGCGGTTTTTCCGGCGCTGAAAGGCGTGGTTTGCTGTCTTTGCCTGGCGGTCTCAATGCCATTCCGTTGATCTGCTATGAAGCCATCTTCCCGCGTCTGGCCGAGATCGATGGTGAACCTGGCGCACTGCTCCTCAATCTCACCAATGATGCGTGGTACGGATTTACACCAGGTCCCTATCAGCATTTGCGTCAGGCCCAGCTTCGCGCAGTAGAAACGCGTCTTCCTCTGGTTCGCGCAGCCAATAACGGCATATCAGTGGTGACTGATTCATTCGGCCGGATTGTAGGAAGCTTGCCGCTTGGCGATGCTGGTGTGTTCGATGTTGAGCTTCCAGCGGCAGGTGTTTCATTATGGCACAATGGCAGCCGTCTAATTACATTTGGATTGATTATCGGCATAATGGTATTACTGACCTTGGTTGCGCGCAGGGGTAAATCGTAACGCTTCGATTGACGAAAAACCCTAAAATTGCGTAGTTGTTTTCGTCAACTCACTCCCCGTTGCAGGATCACCCTATGTCGATCTGGCGAATTTGTATTCCAGGCTGCAGTCGATGCGGGGCAAATCAACCAAAGAGTCAGGGACTCTTGTCAGGACGAAAATATGATTGAGAACAAGAAAAAGCCGAATCCGATCGACATTCATGTCGGCAGCCGGATCCGGCTTCGCCGCACAATGCTGGGTATGAGCCAGGAAAAACTCGGCGAGGCATTGGGCATTACGTTTCAGCAGATTCAGAAATATGAAAAAGGCACCAACCGCGTTGGCGCCAGCCGGTTGCAGAACATCTCCACCATTCTCAATGTTCCGGTCAGCTTCTTTTTTGAAGATGCCCCGGGCGATCCGGCGACTGGCCAGCCAGGCATGGCTGAAGCCAACAGCTCCAACTACGTGGTGGACTTCCTGTCCTCATCCGAAGGTTTGCAGCTCAACCGTGCCTTCATCAAAATCCCCGACCCGAAGGTCCGGCGCAGACTTGTCGATCTCGTCAAGTCACTGGCCTCCGACCCCGAAACCGACTGATTGCAAGGATGAGTGCGGCATCCGGCCGCCGAGCCTGATGCATGTCGCACCCAAATGCGTTCATTTGGGTGATGTTCTACATGCATTGCTTCAAAACGAGGCAGCGACGTTTGTGTATCCAATTGGACGCGCGGCGTTGTTGAGCCAGCTCGGCGGCCAATCACATCAAGATATATTTATGTCATTGTGACCTTGTCAGTTGAGCGCGTTGGCACTAAACAGGCTGCACAATTCTGATGATGGAGCCCGCCATGGAGCGATCGACCTTTCTTTTCACCAGTGAATCAGTGTCCGAAGGCCATCCTGACAAGGTGTGCGACCGGATTTCCGACGAAATCGTCGATCTGGTCTACCGCGAGGCCAAGAAGGCTGGTGTTGACCCATGGAGCGTTCGCGTAGCCTGCGAAACGCTTGCAACCACCAACAGGGTGGTGATTGCCGGCGAAGTCCGTGTGCCGCCGTCGCTTGTCAAGAAGGACAAGGCCGGCAAGGACGTGATCAATCCGTCCAAGTTCAAGTCCGCCGCGCGCAAGGCGATCAAGGCGATCGGCTATGAGCAGGACGGGTTTCACTGGAAAACCGCCAAGATTGATGTGCTCCTGCACTTCCAGTCAGCACACATCGCCCAAGGTGTCGACAATGCCGCAGACCACCAGGGATCCGAAGGCGCAGGCGACCAGGGCATCATGTTCGGCTATGCCTGCAACGAGACGCCTGAACTGATGCCGGCCCCGATTTACTACAGCCACAAGATTCTCGAACTGCTCGCCGCTGCCCGCCACAAGGGTGAAGGCGATGCCGGCAAGCTTGGTCCGGATGCCAAGAGCCAGGTTACGGTTCGCTATGTCGATGGCAAACCCTCGGAAGTCACCTCGATCGTGCTGTCCACACAGCATCTCGATGGCAGCTGGGATTCGGCGAAGGTCCGCAAGGTGGTCGAGCCCTATATCCGCGAAGCGCTTGAAGGCTTGTCCATCGCCGATGACTGCAAGTGGTACATCAATCCCACCGGCAAGTTCGAGATCGGTGGTCCGGACGGCGATGCCGGCCTGACCGGCCGCAAGATCATCGTCGATACCTACGGCGGTGCTGCGCCCCATGGCGGCGGCGCGTTCTCGGGCAAGGATACCACCAAGGTTGACCGCTCTGCTGCCTACGCGGCGCGCTACCTGGCCAAGAATGCGGTCGCCGCAGGCTTTGCCGACCGCTGCACGATCCAGCTCTCCTACGCCATCGGCGTGGCGCAGCCGCTGTCGATCAATGTCAATTTCCATGATACCGGGAAAGTATCCGAGACAGCGCTCGAGGAAGCCCTTCCAAAGGTGATGGATCTGACGCCGCGCGGCATCCGGACCCATCTCGACCTGAACAAGCCAATCTATGCGCGCACCGCAGCCTATGGTCACTTCGGCCGCAAGGCCGGCCGTGATGGCTCGTTCTCCTGGGAGAAGCTTGATCTGGTCAAGCCTCTCAAGGCTGCGATCAAGGGCTGAGGCAGAAAATCCGCAGGCTTCTGTCATGACCGAGCCGACCAGGCGCAGCCGCGCCACAGAGGCATTCTACGGCCGGCGCAGAGGCAAGTCGCTCAAGAGCGCTCAGGCCGACGCGTTGACCCGCCGGTTGCCGGAGCTCAAACTTGACCTCTCCTTGCCGGCGCCCCGGGACATCAAAAGCCTCTGGCCAGGCCGTGTTGAAGAGGTGCGGCTTGAAATTGGCTTCGGTGGCGGTGAGCATCTGCTGCACCGGGCGGCTTCAAATCCGCAGACCGGTTTCATCGGTGTCGAGCCCTTCGTCAACTCGATGGCCAAGATGCTGACTTCGCTGGATGCGGATGGTCTGACCAACATCCGCGTCTACGACGACGATGCCACGCAGGTTCTCGACTGGCTGCCCGATGCAGTTCTTGACCGGATTGATCTTCTCTATCCCGATCCCTGGCCCAAGATGAAGCACTGGAAGCGCCGGTTCGTTTCAACGGTCAATCTTGATCGCTTCGCCCGTGTTCTCAAACCTGGTGGGCGGTTCTGCTTTGCGTCCGACATCGACACCTATGTGAACTGGACGCTGACCCATATCGCCGCCCATCCGGAGTTCGAATGGACCGCAAAGACAGCCAGGGACTGGCGTGAGCCCTGGTCCGGGTGGCCCGGTACCCGCTACGAGGCCAAGGCAATCCGCGAAGGCCGCACGCCAGCCTATCTCGAATTTGTCAGGTTGAGTTGATCTGACCACTGCTGTGCGTATTCTTCGAATGCGAAATCACATGCACTGATTGATCGGGCCAGGGGATCCGAAACACCTTGCCCCCGGAGCCAAATCACGTTATATGATTGCCAAATTCTTGATCGTCATGAACAAGAGTGGGCCCGCCAGGACCCGCTCTTTTTTGTTGCCGTTCGATAAGCCGAGACAGACTCGAGACATCAAACCGGGACACCGTCCGATGACTGACAACGCCGCATCAGCCTATGAGCCGAGACTGGTCACCGAGACCGGTGTTGACGCGCGCATTGCGGAAATTGTTGAGCCGGTGCTGGCTTCCATCGATATGCGGCTGGTGCGGGTGCGGCTGTCGGGTCAGAACGGCCTGACATTGCAGATCATGGCCGAGCGGACCGATGGAACCATGACGGTCGAGGATTGCGAGGCGGCATCGCGCGCGCTCTCGCCCGTGCTCGACGTCGAGGATCCGGTGGAAAAGGCCTATCATCTGGAAATCTCCTCTCCCGGCATTGACCGGCCGTTGGTGCGCAAGTCCGACTTCGAGCGCTGGCAAGGTCACCTGGCTCGCTGCGATGCCTCGGTGCTGATCAACGGGCGCAAGCGCTTCCGCGGATTCATCCGCGACGTCAGTGACACAGGCTTCATCGTCGAGCGCGATCAGCCGGTCTATGGCGAGGAAAACAGGGCCGAGATCCCGTTTTCGGCGCTGGCCGAGGCCAAGCTGGTGCTGACCGACGAGCTCATCCGCGAATCGCTGCGCGCCGACAAGGCTGCCCGTGATGCCGCCAATGACGACGATACCGGCAAAGATCCTTCGCAGGACGAAGATCTCGCCTGAACATATACCCCGTGCGCCCTGAGCAGCGTGCGCATTCAATCAGGTCCGGTATCCGGACCCAAACCAAAGCGGGCCAGCCAACATGGCCCGATAGATGGAGACAGACATGGCAGTCAGTGCAAACAGGCTTGAGCTTCTTCAGATCGCCGACGCGGTTGCGCGCGAGAAGTCCATTGACCGCGAGATCGTGATCGCAGCAATGGCCGATGCCATCCAGAAAGCCGCCCGGTCGCGTTACGGATCGGAATCCAACATCCGTGCCGACATCAACGCAAAGACAGGTGAAATCAAGCTTCAGCGTCTGCTCGAAGTGGTCGAACACGCTGAAGACTATTCGACCCAGATCCCGCTGATGCTGGCCCGCGACCGCAACCCCGATGCCCAGCTTGGTGACTTCATCGCCGACCCGCTGCCGCCGATGGACTTTGGCCGTATCGCCGCCCAGTCCGCAAAGCAGGTGATCGTGCAGAAGGTTCGCGAAGCCGAGCGTGACCGTCAGTTTGATGAGTTCAAGGACCGCATCGGCGAAGTCGTCAATGGCACCGTCAAGCGTGTCGAATATGGCAACGTCATTGTCGATCTCGGCCGTGGCGAAGGCATCGTCCGGCGCGACGAGACCATTCCGCGCGAAGCTTTCCGCTATGGCGACCGGATCCGTGCCTATGTCTACGATGTGCGGCGTGAGCAGCGCGGTCCGCAGATCTTCCTGTCGCGCACCCATCCGCAGTTCATGGTCAAGCTGTTCACCATGGAAGTTCCGGAAATCTACGATGGCATCATCGAGATCCGCTCCGTGGCCCGCGATCCCGGCAGCCGTGCCAAGATCGCCGTGATCTCCAACGATTCCTCGATCGATCCGGTCGGCGCCTGCGTAGGCATGCGCGGCAGCCGCGTCCAGGCGGTGGTCGGCGAGCTGCAGGGCGAGAAGATCGACATCATTCCCTGGTCGCCGTCGCCCGCGACCTTCATCGTCAACGCATTGCAGCCGGCTGAAGTGGCCAAGGTGGTGCTGGATGAGGATGCCGAGCGCATCGAGGTTGTGGTGCCCGACGAACAGCTGTCGCTGGCCATCGGCCGCCGCGGTCAGAATGTCCGCCTTGCTTCACAGCTCACCGGCTGGGACATCGACATCCTGACCGAGGAAGAAGAAAGCCAGCGCCGCCAGAAGGAATTCAACGAGCGCACGCAGCTGTTCATGGAAGCGCTCGATGTCGACGAGATGGTCGGTCAGGTTCTTGCCTCCGAAGGCTTCAGCCAGGTCGAGGAAGTCGCCTATGTGGATCTGGGTGAAATCACCGCGATCGAGGGTTTTGACGACGAGACTGCCGAAGAGCTGCAGACCCGTGCGCGCGAATATCTCGACAAGGTCGAGGCGGAGCTCGACGCAAAGCGCAAGGAACTCGGTGTCGAGGACGAATTACGCTCCATCGCCGGCATGACCACCGCAATGATGGTTGCGCTGGGCGGCGACGAGATCAAGACGGTCGAGGATTTCGCCGGTTGCGCCGTTGATGATCTGACCGGCTGGTCCGAACGCAAGGACGGCGAAACCAAGCGCTTTGATGGTCTCTTCACCGGAATGGACATCACCCGCGCCGAAGCTGAATCGATGATCCTCTCGGCCCGTCTGGCCGTGGGCTGGATCACCGAGGATGAACTTCAGGCCGAAGAGGCCGATTCCGAGGATGAGGCCGAAGCCGAGGGCGAAGCGGAAACTGAGGTAGCGTCCGGCGGCGAGGGCGCCTGAAGCGGCGTCTGCGCCCGGGGGTGTGTCGGTGAAGGTCAGGATCGAGCCCGTGAACGACCGTATGTGCATCGTCACCCGTGAGCGCGGCCAGCCAGACGGCCTGTTGCGTTTCGTGGCCGGCCCGGACGGACAGCTGATCCCCGATCTGCGTCTGAACCTGCCCGGACGTGGCTGCTGGGTAACGGCCGAGCGCGAAAAGGTCGAGCTTGCGGTCAAGCGCAAGCTTTTCGGCCGGGCTCTGAAAACCGAGGTGATTGTCGACCCCGATCTGGGGGCGGCAGTTGAGGGGCTGCTTTGCGCGAGCCTTTTGGGTATGATGAACATGGCGCGCAAATCGGGCCAGTTCATCTCCGGCTCGGGCAAGGTCGAAGAGGCGGTCAGGTCCGGTGCAGCGATCGCGCTCATGCATGCGAGCGATGCGGCCGAAGACGGCATACGCAAGTTGCGCCAGGCCAATACGGCGCGGGCGAAGGGTGACAGACAGGCTCAAATTCCTGTCTTCAGGCTGTTTTCAGCCGAGGAATTATCGCTTGCCATGGGCGAAGGCGGGTTTATCCATGCCGCTGCGCTTGCAGGGCAGGCAGGAGAAGGTGTAGTGAAGCGCGCAATGATACTTGCGCGCTACAGATATGGGCCTGACAAAGGCGTGGACTGAAGACGGGCTACCGGGCACGACCGCCCGGGTGCGATCGATCAAGAAGCCATTGTGCGGATTTGTGCAGTGCGGCTTCCGCGGAAACGGATACGGAATGAGCGACAGCAAAGACGACAAGACAATCAGTGTTACCGGCAAGAAGACCTTCTCGCTGAAGCGCCCCTCTGTGGAACAGGGGATGGTGCGCCAGGAGATGGGCCGTGGCCGGACCAAGGCGGTGGTGGTGGAAACGCGCAAGCGCCGCATCAACCGTCCTGAGGACGAGAAGCCGGCACAGCCGGTTACGCTTAAGCCGCGCGCGGCACCTGCCCCTGAAAAGGCCGTTGAAAAGCCCGCCGCTCCGGCCCCTGCGCCCAAACCGGCGCCTGCCGCTCCGGCCCGTGGCGGCGTCGTGCTCAATGAATTGTCCGCCAGCGAAGTCGAGGCTCGCCGCCGCGCTTTGCAGGACAGCCGCGTGCGCGATGTTGAAGACCGCAAGCGCGCCGAAGAAGAAGCTGCTCGCCGCGCCGAAGAAGAGGCTCGCCGTGCTGTCGAAGAAGCTGAGCAAGCCAAGGCCCGCGCCGAGCAAGAGGCCCGTCTGGCCAAGGAAGCCGAAGAGCGCAAGCAGGCCGAGGAAGAAGCTGCTCAGAATGCACCAGTGGAAGCTGTTGTGCCGCCTCCCCCTCCTCCGGCGGAAGATGCCGCCGCGCGTGGCCGCCGCCGGGAACCCGGTGACGCTGCACCGGCACGATCCGGCGCGCCTGCACGCCCCGGCGCAAAGGTAACGCGGCCGGAAACCCCCAAGCCCAGCCGCACCAAGGGCGAAGACGATCGCCGCCGCGGCAAGCTGACGCTGACTGCCGCGCTCAACGATGACGGCAATTCCCGTGGCCGCTCGCTCTCCGCGATGCGCCGCCGCCAGGAAAAGATGCGCCGCTCGATGATGCAGGAGACCCGCGAGAAGATTGCCCGCGAGGTTACGCTGCCGGAAACCATCACCATTCAGGAACTTTCACAGCGCATGGCCGAACGCTCGGTCGATGTGATCAAGTACCTGATGAAGGAAGGTCAGATGATGAAGCCTGGCGACGTCATCGACGCCGATCTTGCTGAACTCATCGCCGGCGAATTCGGCCATACGGTCAAGCGCGTGTCGGAATCAGACGTCGAGCTGGGGATCTTTGGAGCCGACAAGGGCGACGAGGGCGAACTCAAGCCGCGGCCTCCTGTGGTCACCATCATGGGCCACGTTGACCACGGCAAGACTTCGCTGCTCGATGCGATCCGCAACGCCAATGTGGTTTCGGGCGAAGCCGGTGGCATCACCCAGCACATCGGTGCCTACCAGGTCGAAAAGAACGGCCAGCTGATCACCTTCATCGATACGCCGGGCCACGCCGCCTTTACCGCGATGCGTGCCCGTGGCGCCCAGGCGACCGACATTGCCATCCTGGTTGTGGCCGCCGATGACGCCGTGATGCCGCAGACGATTGAATCGATCAATCACGCCAAGGCGGCGGAAGTGCCGATCATCGTGGCGATCAACAAGATCGACAAGCCGACCGCTGATGCCCAGAAGGTCCGCACCGATCTTCTGCAGCACGAAGTCTTCGTCGAATCCATGGGCGGTGAAGTGCTTGATGTCGAGGTTTCGGCGCTCAAGCAGCTCAATCTCGACAAGCTGCTCGACGCGATCCTGCTTCAGGCCGAATTGCTCGACCTGAAGGCCAATCCTGACCGCACCGCCGAAGGCGTGGTCATCGAGGCCAAGCTTGATCGCGGTCGCGGCTCGGTCGCCACCGTTCTGGTTCAGGCCGGTACACTCACGCCCGGCGAGATCCTCGTCGCAGGTGATCAGTGGGGCCGTGTGCGCGCTCTGGTCAATGACCGTGGCGAACAG